>CAYFVQ010000001.1:0-5772 GCA_964346585.1 uncultured Eubacteriales bacterium
ATTAGGAGTGAGCAAGACTCCTTTAAGAGATGCGCTGCTTCAGCTCGAGATGGAGAGCTTTGTTTCCATACTTCCCCGGCGTGGTGTAGTCGTGAATCCCATCACGCTTCCAGATATAAAGGAGTATTATGAAATCATCGGGGCCCTGGAAAGCACAGCTTTATTATGCGCCTTTGACAGGTTAAAAAAAGAAGATGTGGAAAAACTGAAAGCGATCAACAGGGAAATGGAGGAAGCCATCCAGCGAGATAACTTCAACCTCTATTACAAGAAAAATTTGAAATTCCACAATACTTTTTTGGATTTATGCAAAAACAGCAATCTAGTGAGAATAGTCACTAACCTCAAAAAAAGACTCTACGATTTTCCCCGTCAAGAGGGTTTTGTGAAAAATTGGGAGATATCATCCATAAGAGAACATAAAGAATTGGTGAAACTGATTGCGGAGGGAAAGCGAAAAGAAGCCGCGGCTTTCATTAGAGAGGTCCATTGGTCTTATGAGGTCCAGGAGAGATTCATAAAAGAATATTACAAACATGCCGTAGCGCTTTCAGAGAAATAGGCATCAATGATGAAGAAAGGCATAATTTTTGACGTCAAACGCTATGCGATCCATGACGGTCCTGGAATCCGGACGACTGTTTTTCTCAAAGGATGCCCTCTTCGCTGTCAGTGGTGCCAGAATCCGGAAGGGCTCGAACTCGAACCGGAAGTCTTCTGGAGAGAGAATAGATGTGCAGAGGATTGCAGCGCCTGCGTCACGGCCTGTACCAGTCGCGCGGTTTCCAAGAACGGGAATCAGATTGTGGTGGACACAGAAAAATGTGATTTCTGCGGGAGCTGTGAGGATGCTTGTGTCTATGACGCTCTGGAGATTGTCGGCAGTGAAATGTCGGTTGGAGAGATCGCGGAAGAAATAGAAAAAGACAGAGTGTTCTTCGATGAATCCGGAGGTGGAGTCACTTTCTCTGGGGGAGAGCCTCTGCTTCAGGTTGATTTTCTCGAGAGTCTCATGAAAGAGGTTAAAAAAAGTAATATCCATGTGGCCTTGGATACATCGGGCTATGTTCCGTTCGAAGATTTGCAAAGAGTCAGTGATCAAGTGGACCTTTTTCTCTACGACCTTAAAATCATGGATGATAGGACGCATAAGAAATACACCGGCGTTTCCAATAAGATCATCCTCGAAAATTTGCAGAAGCTTTCAGACAAAAAACAGGCTATTCACGTTCGCATCCCTCTCTTATCAGGCGTCAATGATGATAATCAGAGCATACAGAGGTTCGCTGAGCATTTACGGGACCTTAAAAATGTCAGAAATATAAGCCTCCTTGCGTATCACAGAGGAGGATGCGAAAAATACAGGAGATTGCAAAAAGAAGAGCCACTCAAGACTTTTCAGTCCCCGTCAAAAAAGAGAATCGAAGAGGCAAAAAATTTCCTGGTGGATTCTGGTTTTTCGGTCAAGATGGGAGGTTAAAAGATGAACGACCGGATAAGAAAGTTAAGACAGCAAAGCCTGCGCATCAAACCATATATCTCTCCGGAGAGAGCCAGACTCGTTACAGAATTCTACAAAAGTGACTTGGCCAACAGAGTCTCACCTCCTGTCCAGAGAGCTTTGGCTTTTAAACACGTCTTAGAGAATAAAGCCATATGCATCAACGAGTGTGAACTCATAGTGGGCGAACGAGGTCCGGCTCCCAAAGCTACTCCGACCTACCCTGAGGTCACGGCCCACAGTCTTGAAGACCTGAGAATATTGGATACACGGAAGAAAACTTCCTTTGCTGTGGATGAGGAAACCAAGAAATTATACAAAACGGATATCATCCCTTTCTGGGAGGGAAAATCCATACGAGACAGGATCTTCAGCGAGATGTCCCAGGAATGGAAGGACGCTTTTGAAGCCGGGATCTTCACCGAATTCATGGAACAGAGAGCCCCTGGACACACGGTCTTGGATGATAAAATCTACAAGAAAGGAGTTCTTGATTTTAAAAATGATATTGAAAAGAGCCTCGAAAGGCTAGATTTTCTCAACGACCCTGAAGCATACAAGAAACGCGAAGAGCTGAAAGCCATGGCCATCAGTGCCGATGCGATAGTCATGTATGCCAGGCGCCATGCGGAAAAGGCGAAAGAACTGGCCGGCAAAGAAAAAAATCCAGCGCGAAAAAAAGAATTAGAGAGAATTTCCCGGAACTGCTCACGTGTCCCAGCCCATGCTCCCCGGGATTTCTGGGAGGCTCTCCAGTCTTACTGGTTTGTCCATCTTGGTGTCATCATTGAATTTAATACCTGGGATTCGTTCAATCCGGGAAGACTCGACCAACACCTCTATTCTTTTTACGCAAAGGGACTGAAGAAGGGACTTCTCACTCAAGAGAAAGCCAGGGAGCTTTTACAGGCCTTTTGGGTCAAATTCAACAACCAGCCTGCCCCACCCAAAGTCGGCGTCACTGCGGAAGAGAGCGGGACCTACACGGATTTTGCCTTGATCAACACGGGAGGGGTCAAGTCAGACGGTTCCGATGCGGTGAACAAACTCTCTTTTCTTATCCTTGATGTGATCGAGGAAATGCGAATTGTCCAACCAAGCTCGATGGTCCAGATCAGCAAGAAAACACCTGACAGCTTCTTGAAAAGAGCTCTGAAGATTATCAAGACAGGCTTTGGACAACCATCGATCTTTAACACGGATGCCATCGTCCAGGAGCTGGTCAGACAGGGAAAATCGGTTGAGGATGCGCGCAACGGCGGGGCGAGTGGCTGTGTGGAGACTGGGGCTTTCGGGAAAGAATGTTATATTCTCACGGGATATTTCAACCTGACAAAGGTTTTAGAGATCACGCTGAACAACGGAGTTGATCCCAAGACAGGAAAGCCAATTGGACTGAAAACCGGTGATCCTGCAGAATTCAAATCCTACGAAGAATTATTCGAGGCTTTCAAGAAGCAGCTTCATCACTTCGTGGATATAAAGATCAAGGGAAACAACGTCATCGAAAGGTTGTATGCCGACTATCTTCCCGCGCCTTTTCTTTCTCTCCTGATTGATGACTGTGTTGCGAAGGGGAAGGATTATCATGATGGAGGAGCACGCTACAACACTTCTTATGTTCAAGGAGTCGGGCTGGGAACAATGACGGATGTTTTGTCATCCATCAAATACAATGTCTTCGATAAAAAGCACATCCAGATGAAGGACTTGTTGAAAGCCCTGAAAAACAACTTTAAAGGAGATGAGCCTCTCCGCCAGAGGCTGTTGAACAAGACACCCAAGTACGGAAATGATGATGATTATGTCGACGAGATTATGAGGTCGATCTTTGAAGCCTATTACCAGGAAGTCGTGGGCCGGCCCAACGCCAAGGGCGGTTTATACCAGATTAATCTCCTGCCGACCACAGTGCATGTCTATTTTGGAAAGGTGGTTGGAGCCACGCCGGACGGAAGAAAAACCAGCGACCCGCTTTCAGAAGGAATCTCACCTGTCCAGGGAGCCGACCGTCATGGCCCGACCGCTGTGATCAAGTCCGCATCCAAGATGGACCACGTACGAACGGGCGGGACACTTCTCAATCAGAAGTTTACGCCCCATCTTCTGGCCGATGATGACGGAATCGATAAAGTCGCCCACCTCATCAGGTCCTACTTCAAGCTGGACGGTCACCATATTCAGCTCAACGTTGTTAGCGCCGACACGCTCCGCGAGGCCCAGAAACATCCGGAGAAATACAGAGACCTCATCGTACGTGTGGCCGGATACAGCGATTACTTCATCGATATCGGTGTGGACTTACAAAACGAAATCATTAAACGAACAGAACACGAATCTTTCTGAACTCTAAAAAAGTCGCATCCCCTTTTTTCCAACCTTTTTTGTTTTTTAAGTTGATTTCTCGACGCAGGATTGATATATCAAGTATCCTGACGATTAAAAAATAAAGACAAGGAGTAATCCCATGTTTGATCCTGCAATTTACACGCAAAGAAGAAACGGCCTGAAAGAGCAGCTCGAGTCTGGATTGATACTTTTTCTGGGGAATGAGGAATCTCCGATGAATTATCCGGACAATCCTTTCAACTTCAGGCAGGACAGCTCTTTCCTCTATTTTTTCGGACTCGATTTTCCCTCTCTCGCCGGAGTCATCGATGTCGATGAAAACCGGGACATCATTTTCGGGAATGATGTGGATATCGAGGATATTATCTGGATGGGCTTTCAGCCTTCCATGAAAGAAAGAGCTGCGAAGGTGGGTGTGACAGAAACTTTTCCCTTGGACAAGATGGAAGAGACAGTTAAACAGGCAGTACAGCAAGGGAAGACCATTCATTTTCTTCCTCCTTACCGACTCGAGACAGAATTGAAGCTCAGCCGGTTACTGGGTATCAGCATTGATGAAGCCAAGAACAAGGCTTCTGAAGAACTGATCAAAGCGGTGGTGGCTCAGAGGTCAGTCAAGATAAAGGAAGAGATCGATGAGATCGAGAAATCTCATGCCATCTCCTATGAGATGCATACGACAGCCATGAGAATGGCGAAGCCTGGCGTTTATGAAAGAGAGATAGCTGGGAAAATAGAGGGGATCGCCCTTTCCTCTGGCAGTAACATTTCTTTCCCTGTTATATTGACCATCAACGGACAGATCCTGCACAACCATTATCACGGCAATGTCCTTGAAGAAGGCAGGCTACTGGTTAACGATTCCGGAGCAGAGTCGCTGCTTCACTATGCGACTGATATCACCCGGACAATTCCGGTCGGTGGAAAATTCTCTCCGAAGCAGAGGGAGATTTATGAGATCGTTCTCCAAGCGGAGGAAGCGGCCATTCAGTCGATCCGTCCTGACATCAGATACAAAGAAATTCATCTTATCGCTGCCAAAACCATCGCTGAAGGGTTGAAAGGGCTGGAAATAATGAAAGGGGATATCGATGAAGCTGTGAATGAAGGCGCTCATGCCTTATTCTTCCCCCATGGGATTGGCCATATGATGGGATTGGATGTCCATGATATGGAAGACCTCGGAGAAGATTATGTCGGCTACGATGAGAACATCAAAAGAAGCGAGCAGTTTGGGATTGCTTATCTCAGGCTGGCTAAAGAGATCCAGCCCAATAATGTGGTGACAGTCGAACCTGGCATTTATTTTATTCCGGCGTTGATCGATAAATGGAAAGGCGAGAAGAAATTCACTCAATTCATTAACTATGAAAAAGTCGAGGAGTACAGAGATTTTGGCGGAGTCCGGATTGAAGATAATGTCCTGGTGACAGAGGATGGGCACAGAGTCATCGGTAAGACTATCCCCAAAACACCGGAAGATGTGGAGGAGATCACAGCCACCGAATAGATTTTAAAGTTTGATTTCATAATATTATGGGATCAGGGCTCGACTTTAGACATTTTCTAATTCATTAAAACTCAATTTTTCATAAAATCTGCTGACAACGCATTCCATTTGCAAAAAAAGAGGGCAGTCCCCATAAAAAGGGATTAGTTGTGCGTGCTCAGTAATTTGGTAATATTTTTTACATGTCATTGCGAGCAAAGAGTGGCAATGACACTTTCGGCTTTAATGTCCTTGCCAAAAGTATTACCTAATCACTGAGCATAAAGAACTGTCCCCATTTTTTTCTTCAATTCTGATAGCATTGAGAAATGTTGAATGTTGAGACCTGCTTCTCTTAATTCTAACAGTATAGAGTAATGTTATATGTTAAGACGAGATCTCTATTGCTGATTTTCTTCTTTCGGTCCGACGA
>CAYFVQ010000002.1:0-12668 GCA_964346585.1 uncultured Eubacteriales bacterium
AGAGCGTAGCGAATGTGGCAATCTCATGATGGTCGCGGAGAATGATGAGATTACCACGCTCTCTTCGATCGCTCGCGATGACGTGGTCGTCCACCGCGCTTGCGCTGTAACGAAGTAGACGTCGTTGCGAGGAGAGAAGCGACAGTGGCAATCTCGTGAAGTTAGCGATACACTATGAGATCGCAACGCTTTGCTCGCGATGACAATTTTATTAAGCCCGAAGGGTAAAAGATGCCGACATATGATTATTACTCATCCCTCAGAGATTTTTTTTATAAGGTGTCGGCAAATTTTATGAATAATTCAGGGGACCTGAGTTATTCACGAGTCGAGGTTGGCTCAGATACGAGGCACAGCGCAAGATGCTGTGGTCGTCCACCGCTCTTGCGCTGTAACGAAGTAGATGGGGTGAAATCGGCTCGCCCGAAGGGTAAAAGTTGCCGACATATGATGATTACTCATCCCTCAGAGATTTTTTATATAAGGTGTCGGCAAATTTTATGAATAATTCAGGTTATTTACTTTAGGCAGTAAACCACGAGAAGAATCTGCTTTATCGCTAAAAATATCCCCTCAATCTCAGCCTCTTCATTCAGTGTATGCTTGTATCGTCCGTATGTCCGTCCGAGATTTATGGAAAGAATCCCTTTTTCTATTCCCGCATTGGCCTCTGTGGACCCGAGAGGATTTGCTTCCACATTCCTGATTTGAAGATGGTTAAGGATATCCACGACTGTTTTGACCAGGAAGGAATCTCCGGCCCCCGGGATCTGGCTCGCTTTCTCATCTTCATTCAGTTCCATTTCCAATTCCACTCCTTCTTCCTCTGCCACTTCCTGGCAGATTTTCCGGAGCTGGCTCTGGACCTTCTCAATCATCTCCTGGTCAGCCGAACGAAGGTCAACGGTCAAATAGGATTCCTGAGAAACGGCGTTCCTGACTTTACCTCCGCCGATCATTCCAATGTTGAGGATCGTCCATTTTTCGATCGGACTGGACGGAAGCTGAATCGCACATATCCTTTCCACTGCCTTGGCTACAGCTAAATTCGGGTTGGGCACATTCCGACTCTGCATGGTATGGGCGCCAGGACCGCGAAAGACAATCTTCCCTCCTCCAAACCCTAAGCCGCCGTAGCTGACTCTTCCCAGGTCTCCATCCAGTGCAATGACAAAATCGAACTTCTCTTTGGTCGAATTCAAGAAGGCTCTCATCCCCGTAAATCCGGTCTCCTCTCCCACTGTCGCCATAAAATAATAAGTGTTTTTGGGCTTGAATCCCGCGTGTTTGAGAGCGCGAATGGACCAGAGAAGGTTGACCAAACTGGCTGTATCATCTCCGATACCAGGTGCCTTGAGGAGGTTTCCCTCTCTCTTCACCTTGATCTCCCAGACTCCCTGGAAAACCGTATCCATATGAGCGGAGAGGATAATCTTCTTTCCTCGAGGGGAACCTCTCCAGATGCCGACCGCATTGCCTGAAGGATCAATGAATACTTCATCCAGGCCTGCCGCCTCAAACTGCTTTGCCATGTAGGAAGCTCTCTTTTTCTCATGTCCTGAAGGCGCAGGGATTTCTGTGAGTAAAATCCATTCCTTGATGATTTTCTCCCGATTTTCCTGGATAAAAGAAAACATCCTTTGAACAAGTTTGGAATTCACCATCTTTGGCTTGAAGAGAGATTCCTCTTTCTGCAGGTCGATCGAAAAAAGAGGGGAAAGAAAAAAGAATAAGAGGCAGATGAAACAGATGATTTTTTTCATGGTACGAGTTCTCCCCGTTTTATCTATTCATTAAGCACGATTATTCATAAAATGTGCCGCCACAATATATCATAAATAATCCAGGTTAATCATTTATGTGCTTTTAGTGTCACTCGCTATAATGCTTGATGACACGAAGAACAGCTTCGGCACAGACTTTGCAGAATGGTTTTTTTCCCTTGGTGAACATGAGACAATCCAGCATGGGACGGTAGAGGCCTTCGGCCGAATACCCAGCTCCTTCAAAGGCTCCCACTTGGCCTTTGAACCGGCTCTTCGCTAGATAGTCATCCACTTTCCCCGCATGCTCCCGCGAACGGCGCTCGGATTCCTCCTCGACTTTCTGGACCTCAGCTGGAGGCGCTCCTTCCCTCTTCATCTTCGCGATCCTGTCATTGATTTCGCGCCGGACCTTCTGGTAGGCCTCGTCCATCCTGTCGAATTCCTCTTTTTCCCAGGGCGTGGGGATTTCTATCCCGGGAGTCACCCAATTCTTCCATTTGAGGTTCTTGGGGTCGAGTAAAGCCGTGATATTCGCCTCCAAAGGCTCGACTCCTCTGGGATAGAACTCGTTATAGGCCACAGAGGAGGTGTAGTACTCATCCGCCAATCCGGCAAAGGAATGACCGAATTCGTGAAGAAAAAGATACTCGAACCACTGGTTATCGACCGTGAAGGTGCAGTACAGGTTGTAAATCCCTCCGCCTCCGTAACGTTTATGATTGACCATGATGAACAGGGTATCATAGGGCACATGCGCGGCGATATCCCGCAGGCTCTTGTTGTCCTCTGTCATAAGATAGCGTTCCGAGCCAAAGGAGTTGAAGGTCGCATTGAGCGAGGTGTTCTTGAAGATCCCGCTTCGAGGCTCATCACATCCACTGTCCATTGATGGCTTGAGCACGCCGTAGATATTGAACAGGCTTTTGTGCGTTTTATACGGTTCGAAACCAAACAAAACAGCGGTGAACCGCTTCACATCCGCCTCGAATTTTTCTCTCTCTTCTGCCGTGTATCCTTCTCCGATAAAAGCCACATCAACCTTTGTGTGGGGATCCCCGTTGTTCACGACTTCCAAGACTTCGACTCCTCGGCTCAAATTTTCCTTGATGATGCTGACCGAAGAGGGGTCGATGACCTGGCTGAAAAGAGGCTGAAGGACATTGTTTCGATCCCTGACTTCCAGAGTGAATTTAATCTTTTTTTTCGGGTAAGGTATCAAAGCAGATTCATGATATGTTCTCTTTATCCCCTTAAGGGCTTGAGTCGTTGTTTTGTATTCACCAAAATAGCTGTTAAACCCTTTGGAGAAAATCAGCTTCCCGGATGAATTATCATATATTTTAATGGCGTACGTTCCGTTATTGAATTTATCGATCAGGTTTCGCTGGCTGCCGGCCCAGATCCCTTGCTGGTAAACCTGGTCGAGTGTGACCCACTCCTCCTTGACGTCTCCGATGTGAAAGTAATCGACTCTCATGGTTTTATCGAGAAAATAGTCCTCAAACCTGAAGGATGTTTGGGAAAATATAAGGATCGCAATCACTAGAGCGACTACGAGAATGATGGGTATGCGTTTCATGCTTCCTCCTTTTAATCCTGTCTCCTTTGAATAACGATCTTGCCGGCCATCTCTCTGATGATCTTCACAGCCGCAGAGGCCGTGATTCCTGAAGCATCCCTCTCCGGATTGACTTCCACAACGTCCAGGCCGATTATCTCTGCCTTTAACGAGTGAAAGATGTGGATGACCTGTCGGGTAGAAAGCCCCCCCGGCTCATGATGGGAGACACCCGGCGCCGCTGAAGGGTCAAGAGCATCCATGTCAAAGGAGATATACAAAGGATTTGAAAACTCGAGAGAAAGATTTTCCTGGATATCCTTCATCTCGATCATCCGGACTCCATACTGGGCGGCCCTTTCTCTGTGCTCTCCTGTGGCGGCTCTGATCCCGACCTGGACCAGGTTCTGGGCCAGGCCCTCTTCCATGATCCGAGTGAAAGGGCAGCCATGTGAATAACGGTCTCCATAGAGCTCTTCGTACAAATCCGGATGGGCATCGAAATGGAGGATATCCAAGGGGCTGTACTTTCGGGCAAACGCTTTCACAACAGGTAAGCTGATGGAGTGGTCTCCTCCCAGGATTATCGGGACCGCGCCCTTTTCCAATACTTCCAGTACCTTCTTTTCGACCCGGGAAGAGACAGTCTTGAAATCTCCGGAAACATCCACATCTCCCAGGTCAGTCATAACTGCATCTTCCTCCAAATTGATGCCCAGTTCGGTCCAGGGATTGATCGCTTTGCTCGTCGATGCAGCGCGAATAGCCTGAGGTCCCTTGGCCGCTCCTCGCAGATAGCAGGATTTCTCATCATAGGGAATCCCGAGGATGGCCAGATCATACTCCTGGCTCTTTTGGATAGCGCCCCCGAAATCCGTCATGCTCTTCTCCCGTTCATATCAATCTGGGAATCATTTCCGGTCAAAAATGAAAAACACAACGATTATACAGAAAAAGGTCAGAATACGAAAGCAGGAAGCCACAAGAGCCGAATTACGGTGAGAATAAATACGGATGAAATGGATTTGGACATGCTTCCCACCAGCCTTTTCTTTTTTCATAAAAATGAATATAATGCGAAGACACCGCAAACAGAAACCAGGAGGATTCATGGAAAAAATAAAAACCATAGAGACCAAAGAAGATGCCATCAAGCTCTTGAATATCGCTCTCGAGCATGAATGGGCGGTCAGCTTTGAGTACGTTATTCATGCCTATTCCATGCCCAAAGGAAAATTCTGGTATGAAGACCCGGTCATGAAGAACAGAACAGATGCCCGGGCGCAAACCATCCAGATCGGCATCGACGAAATGTACCACTCTCTTCAGCTCGGGATCATCATCACACAAATGGGGGGAATCCCGTCATTCAAGACAGATGAAGTTGTCCGCTTCCCGAAGATCATCGATAACCTGAAAAGAGACAAAATGACAGAGGATATGGTGACAAACCTGTATCAATCCGCCGAATTCTCGGAAGGTGCATTCCCCAAGATTCAAAACATGGTCCTCAACATTTCATATGATGAAGTGCGCCATTCAGACCAGTTTGCCGCGATGATGGAAGCGGTGAAAAAAGAAGGGGCAGAAGAGGCTCTCTGCTTCCAATCCAGCCCGGAGAACGCCGAAAAAGAAGACATCCAACTCCTTCATGAGATCATGCGCCTGGAAAACGAGCTCCTGCACCGGTATCTTAAATACGTCATTCTCTTCAGCGAACACCAGGACCTCAGCCAGCGACTGTTCAAAAACTCTATCGACCACATGAGACACTGGGACAAGAATTCCGGCATTCTCATCAAAATGGGAGACGTTGTCCAGATCGAAAACGCCGAGAAAGATGCTAAAGGTGTCGAAAAGAGCCGCCAACCCATGCCTCACCTCTACCCTGGAGCTGATCGTCTTTCGGCTCTGGAGACATTGATACCTACAGAAGAGTCCCTCATCGCCAAATACGAGGAACTCATTACTCTCGTTCCGGAAGGAGAAATTCAGGAGCAACTCAAGCTGCATCTAGCTCTGAACAGAGAACATCTGTTCACTCAAGAGTGGCTTCTCAAGAATGCGAGAAAGATAAAAGGAATTGAATAAATAAATCGTCCAAGGGTAAACCAATACAGTCTAATGGCTTTCTATGAATAGGCTTTGGTCCAATGGTACGAGATATAAGAAATAAGCATTTCTTTTTCAATTTGTCATTCTGATTAAAGCGATGCCATCCTCAGGGAGGTTATGATGAAGAAAGTAATCACACAAATCGAACAATTTCAGTATTTCTATCCTTACAGCGTGGCCATTGTGGGGGCCCAAGCGCAAAACCAGCTCAATTATATGGCCTGCGCCTGGCACACCGCTCTCTCCTTCAATCCCCCTCTCTTCGGAGTTCTCATCTCTAAAAAAAGACTCACCCACAAGGTCATCTCCGAAGCCAAGGAATTCACAGTGAACTTCCTCAGCGCTGACCGGGTGAAGCTCTCTGCTCAGATGGGAAGAAAATCAGGGCATGACATGGATAAGGTGAAGGAATTTCAAGTCAGACTCTCTTCTTCGAAAATCATCCAATCGCCCCTTCTCGAAGACGCCTATGTCTGCTTCGAATGCAAGCTGACTGACATCAGAGAGTACGGAGACCACGACCTTTTCGTGGGTGAAGTCCTGGCTGTCCATGAAGAAGAGAAAAGCTTCAACGCAGAGGGAATCCTGAACACTGGAACAATCCAGCCTCTTCTCTATCTCGGAAGTGACTTTTACATCACGATCAATCCAGATACAATGAAACATGTTCTCCCCGATTAATAAAGATGAAAAAAGAAAAAAAGGGGATAGGCCCCTTTTTTTAAGAGGTTGGAGT
The DNA here is from genome assembly GCA_964346585.1 of uncultured Eubacteriales bacterium. Lineage (GTDB taxonomy): Bacteria > Acidobacteriota > Aminicenantia > Aminicenantales > Aminicenantaceae > SOIA01. Next base: position 6,176 of record CAYFVQ010000002.1, read on the forward strand.
CAGGCCTTATCCAAAGGAAGCACGAGAAGTAAAGAAATAAAAGTCGCATTTCTTGCCGATAATGTCTGATTCCAAAGGGATAGTCTTTAAAAAAGGGGCCTGTTCCCTTTTTCCAGGAAATAAATTCAATCATAAATTTAAATCATGGAGGTTCAGATGATCCGACCAACAAAAAATCTCTTTTTAGTCTTTCTGTTTATCATCTCACTTTCTGGAGCAACCTTCACTCAGGACAAAGAGACGAAACCCACAGATTTTCAATTGACAATCGATAACATCATGAAAGGTCCTGAGCTCATCGGCACGGCTCCTTCGAGCATCATGTGGTCAGTGGACGGGAAAAAGCTCTATTTTCGCTGGCAGAAGCCCGGAGAAGAAAGGGGTGAATTCTATGCGATAACTCCTTCCAACCTGACTCCTCAGAAGATTGAGGCCGACGACATTCTCAAACTCCCTCCCTTCTCTTCTCGTACCTCTTATTCCCGCTTTTCCCGTTTCTCTTTTGGCATGGAGATAAATTTTAACAAAGAAAAAAAGAAGGCGATCCTCGTCCGCAACGGTGACATCAGCCTTCTGGATATCCCGACAGGGAAAATCACGCAGCTCACGTTCACCGATGACCGAGAATCCAGCGCCAATTTTACTCAAGACGAGGAAAAAATCTATTTCACTTACCAGAACAACCTCTTTCTCCTCTCACTCAAAGATAACAGTTTGCGCCAGATGACGTCTTTCACGGATAGAACTCCTCCCCCGAGAAAAAAGCCGGACGAGGTGGAAAAATGGTACAGCGACCAGCAGAGAGAGCTTTTCCAAGAATTCAGCAGACCCCGAAGAGGGACAGGCCGGATGGGACTCTTCCCCTCCTCAGGCAGTGGCAGTCGGAGAAAACCGTTCTTCCTCAAAGAAGGCCAGTACATATTCAGCTTCACTCTCTCTCCTGATGAAAAATACGTCACGTTTGTATATTCAGAGAGAATGCCTGAAGTGAAGCAGACAATCGTCCCTAATTATGTGACACGGACCGGTTACACCGAGACAATCAATTCCCATACCAAGGCAGCTGAGTCATCCAGTTCTTCCAAAACCGGGATCGTAGATGTTTCCACCGGAGAGGTCGTGTGGGTGGATTACGGCCAGGGGGAAAGAGAGATCTACTCGTACCAAGTCTTTTGGTCTCCGGACGGAAAAAAATGCGCACTGACGGCCAGCTCTGAGGACCGGAAAGACACTTGGCTTCTCCTTCTCAATCCCAAAGATGGAAAAACCTCTGTGATCGAGCATGTTCATGACGACGCCTGGATCGGGAGATTCGGTCTGGCCAGTGTTTCCTGGTGTCCAGACAGCCAGCATCTCTTCTACATATCCGAGAAGGATGGATACGCTCATCTGTACAAAGCGTCTGTGGACGGGAAAAAGAAAAAGCAGCTCACTAAGGGGAAATTCGAAGTCTCGAGAGCTCAGCTTTCCGAGGATGGGAAAAAATGGTTTTTGACCACGAACGAAGATCATCCCGGAGAACTCCACTTCTATTCCATGCCGGTTGATGGCGGAAAACGCACCAAAATCACTTCTTTGAAAGGACGGAATGAAACCATCCTCTCCCCTGACGAATCATCTCTGGCCATCATCCACTCCTACAGTAACCGGCCCCCGGAACTCTATTTCCAGCCGAATACGCCCCAAGCCGAAGCGCACCAGATCACGCTTTCCACCCCTGAGGAATTCCGTTCTTTTAACTGGCACGACCCGGAAATTATCACTTTCAAAGCTCGCGACGGCGTAGATGTCTACGCCAGGCTCTATAAACCTGAGAAATGGCATTCTCAGAGACCGGCAGTTATTTTCATCCACGGCGCCGGATACCTCCAGAACGCCCACAGAGGATGGAGCAGCTATTACCGGGAATACATGTTCCACAACATTCTCATGAAAAATGGCTATCTCGTCCTGGATGTCGATTACAGAGGAAGCGCCGGCTACGGCCGGGACTGCCGAACAGCCATCTACCGGCACATGGGGGGAAAAGACCTGGACGATATCGTTGACGCCGCCCGATTCCTGGTTAAAAAATTCAACGTCAATCCGGAAAGAATCGGCACCTACGGCGGAAGCTATGGGGGATTTCTCACTCTGATGGCCATGTTCACGTCACCGGATGTGTTCAAAGCGGGTGCGGCTCTCAGACCGGTCACTGATTGGGCCCATTACCATCCGGGATACACAGTGGACATTCTCAATCTTCCTCACAAAGATACCGAGGCCTACGAGCAGAGCTCCCCGATCTATTTTGCCGAAGGTCTAAAAGGCGTGCTCCTCATCTGCCACGGCATGGTGGACACCAATGTCCACTTCCAGGATACAGTGAGATTGGTGCAGCGCTTGATTGAGCTCAGAAAAGAGAACTGGGAAGTGGCCATCTACCCTGTGGAAGGCCATTCTTTCCACAACGGCGCTTCCTGGGCCGACGAGTACAAACGGATCTTTAAGCTCTACGAAGAAAATTTGAAATAGGAGGCGATTTCCGTATAATAGGAAAGAATTCAATGGCTATTGCGCTCAACATCGAAAACCTCCATAAATCCTTTTCTCTGGGATTCATGTTGAAAAAGAAGAAGATCCTCAAGGGCATCTCGCTCGCAGTGAATGAGGGAGAGATCTTCGGCTACCTCGGACCCAACGGCGCGGGAAAAACCACGACCATCAAGTGCATCCTCGGACTGATTTTTCCCGAACAGGGAAAGATCGAGCTGTTCGGCCAATCCCATCTTTCCCTACCAGCCAAGGCCCGGACCGGTTTTCTTCCGGAAAATCCCTATTTTTACGACTATCTCACGGCAACTGAGTTTCTCAACTTCTACAGCCAGTTGTTTTTCATCAAGAAAAATGAGCGCGAAGAAAAGATCAAAAACCTTCTCCAGACCGTCGGCCTGCAACAGTCGGCTGACCTTCAGCTCCGGAAATTCTCTCGGGGGATGCTGCAGAGAATCGGATTGGCTCAGGCTCTCCTGAATGATCCTTCTCTCGTCCTTCTGGACGAGCCTCTTGGCGGGTTGGACCCGCTGGGCCGGAAAGAAATAAGAGATATCATCGTCCGGCTCAAAGAGGAAGGAAAGACTGTCTTTCTCTCCTCCCACATTCTCCAGGATATCGAGATGATTTGCGATCGCGTGGCCATCATCGTTAACGGCGAGATCATCGACCAGGGCGCTCTTCAAGACCTGATTTCAGAAAAAATCCTTTTCACAGAGATCGTTCTTGCCGGAGTGGAGGAGAAAGAATTGGAAGGTATGGGGGAAATGCTTCCAGGCCCTGAAGGATGGAGACTTCTCAAAGTCTTCAAGGAGGAAAACGTCGAGAAGGTCCTCGAGCTTGTCCAATCCAAGAAAGGAAAAATCCACTCTCTGATACCGAGGACTCAGACTCTTGAAGACCTGTTCGTGGGAATAGTGAAGCCGGAATGAAGATACGAGCCATAGCCCTCAACACATTCAAGGAAGCTATCCGGGCTAGGATCCTCTATCTTCTCCTCTTTTTCGCTCTCATCTGCATCGCCTTCTCGCGCCTGCTGGCCCTTCTGACTATCGGAGACCGAGTTAAAATCATCAAGGATGTCGGATTAGCCTCACTCTCCTTCTTCGGCGCTCTCATGGCCATCCTGATCGGAACAGGGCTGGTGTATAAAGAGATCGATAAAAAAACGATCTACACTCTCCTCTCCAAGCCCATTCAACGCTACCAGTTCCTGCTGGGCAAATTCCTCGGGCTGGTTCTAACCCTCTTCATCATGCTCTTCCTGATGAGCATCATTTTTCTCGCCCTGATCTTTTTCCACACTTTTACCTTTGAATGGCAGATGCTCATCGCCATCCTCTACATCTTCCTAGAACTCTGTCTGATCACCTCTGTGGCGCTTTTATTCTCTTGCTTCTCCACGCCCATCCTCAGTTCCATTTTTACGCTCTCCTTCTACCTGATCGGGCATACGGCCTGGGGACTGGAAACTCTCATAGCAAAAATCAAACCCGGGTTCGGAAAGGTTCTGGCTCAGGGTCTCTACCACTTTCTTCCGGACCTTGAAAATTTCAATTTCAAAACAGAAATCGTGCACAGCCTTCCCATTCCCCCGGCGATTTTCTTGTACTCCACGCTTTACGGCGTATTCTACACCATTTTTGTCCTGACCATTGCCCTTCTTATTTTCCGAAAAAGGGACTTCATCTGATAGTCATGCGCATGCGATTGAAGAACGGCAAGAGTTTCAGCACAGCCTTCCTTGTGCTTTTTCTGATCCTGACATGTGGAGTCTTTATGAACTTGAAGATCATCACCGACCGGATCCTGCGCAAAAAAATCCCCGGTTCTTCCATCATCTACCTTCCCCAAGGGAAATACCTCAAATACGGGACATTCGGGTATTCCTCTTTTCTGGCTGATCTGATCTATATCTGGGCCATCCAGTATTACAGCGACTACACGATTCCGGACAGCTACGATTACCTCTACAAAATCTTCGAGATAATAGCTGAGCTCAATCCTCACTACTTTGATCCCATCGACATGGGCGCCTTTATCGCGGCTTACGAAGCCCAAGACCCGGACCTGGCCGTCAAAATCCTGGATATGGGTCTGGAGAAAAACCCCAAGGAATGGTTTTTCCCCTACCAGGCCGCCCACTATATTCAGTTCATGCAAAAAGATTATGAACGGGTCCAGGAGTACTATAAAAAAACCATGAGCATCGAAGGATACCCACCGATTGTCAGGCGACTGTATGCCAGCGCCATCTTCAAAGCCCAGGATTATCAAAGGGCCATTGAGGAATGGCTGGAAATCTACAACACGGAAGAGGATGAGAGGATAAAACAAGTGGCCTCCAACCACCTGTATAACATAAAGGCGACCGTAGATATCCAAAAACTCCAGGAGGCCATCGCGAAATTCAAGGAAAAATATGACCGCTATCCGGCTGATTTGAGCCGGCTGGTCTCTGCCGGATTCCTGGATTCCATCCCAAAGGACATGGACGACAAGGAATACCTGTATGACTCCCAAACAGGAGAAGTCAAGCCCTCGACAATCCCATGGAAAAGATAATCATCATTATCGTTTTTGGCTTCGCCTGGGGAAGTTTCCTCAATGTCCTGATCTACCGCATTCCCCGGGATATGAGCATCATCAAACCCGCTTCGTCCTGTCCTTCCTGCCGGAAGAAGATCAAAATCTACGACAACATCCCCATCATTTCCTACCTGATCCTGGGAGGGAAGTGCCGGTACTGCAAGGCTAAAATTCCTCTCACCTATCCATTGGTTGAATTCTTGACCCCCTTGAGTTTCCTGCTCCTCTACAGCCAGTATTCTTTGAGTTTTTTCTTCTTCGCTTCCTGCCTCTTTGCCAGTGCGATGATCGTCCTGGGCTTCATCGATTTTTTTCACATGATCCTCCCGGATGAGATCACCCTACCCGGGCTGGTCCTGGCTATCGTCTACTCGTTTTTCCGCGAAGACCTGAACCTCACTCAGGCTTTGATCGGGGCAGTAACAGGCGCTGGCTTTCTTCTCCTCGTGTACGGGACATATTATCTGGTGCGGAAAAAGGAAGGATTGGGAATGGGAGATGTGACGATGATGCTCCTGATCGGGGCTTATCTCGGCTGGCGGCAGGCTTTCTTCACTCTGATCCTGGCCTCATTTGTCGGAGCGTTGGTGGGCGTGTTCGTCATCCTCTTCAGAAAGAAGGATTTTCAGTTCTCACTCCCCTTCGGGACCTTCCTGGCTCCGGCGGCTTTTTTCTCTCTTCTCTGGGGCGAGAAGATACTCCGGGCCTATCTGAGCCTATTCAAGGATTTGGTTCCCTAAAGCGTTCAGGCTAATTAGGGAGAACCCAACGCTCTTCCAAAGATAATGTGCTTTTCTTCTGAATTGTGTACGTAATACAAACATTCATTCAATAAGTGGAACGATGGGGAAATAGCCGGAGCGACATCGGAGGATTTAGCCTTACACGAACTCCTTGGAGGGGGAACAGCTCCGCTTTCCCCCTTCCAACGCTCGCCTCGCTCCGCTTACGATTCTCTGCCTCCCCTTCTCGGACTCCATAAAGAGTCCTGCGACCAAGGGGACATACTCCCTTGGAACCCTCAACATCGTTTCTTCGCAACGATGTTTTCCTTTGAGGGAACCCGGTGCAGCCGGGTCCGAGGACTGTTTGAGAAAGCTCAGGACAGTGGATTTGGAAAACACGCCACTTTTGCCCCAGCGAAATCAGCACTTCTCTTTTGCGAAGGCTTTTGGGTGGAAAAAACCGTTTGAAGGCGAAGTCGGGGTTAGGCCTTATCTTGATTTCGAGACTGAGATCTAGTTTAAGCCTGACTGGCATCAATTCTAACAAGGCCTGACCCCGAGCGGAGCCTGAAACCGAGCATCTTTTTCATCGCTGGGGAAAAAGATGCGTGTTTTTGAATCCAAAAGCCGGAGCATACGGTTTTCTC
>CAYFVQ010000003.1:0-10210 GCA_964346585.1 uncultured Eubacteriales bacterium
CAGGATGCGCATCAAAAAAGTGGACCTTGGGAGAGGTGGCGACTTTGGATCAAAAAGTCGAAGGAATGGAAAGTACCATTGAAGAGAATCAGAAAAGACTTAAAGAACATGATGAGCGACTATCCACCCTCGGTTCTCTCATTACACAGAATCAGTCTGAAATGAGTCAGCAGAAGTCTGAATTGGATGGCAAAATAGATGATGTGAGAAGATTTGCCCAGGGAAAACTGATTCTTGAAGAGGTTCTGAGAAATGATGAGGCAAAGTTTGAATTTAACAAGGCTGACCTTACCGATGGAGCAAAAGCTATGCTCGACCAGTTTGTCCAGACGCTTATCGCCCAGAATAGGGGTTTGTACCTTGAAATTCAAGGACACACAGATAGCACCGGAGAAGAAGCGTGGAATGTGTTTCTCGGTAAGCTTAGAGCTGAAGCTGTGATGGATTATCTTCACGATAATTACAACATCCCTCTCCACAGGATGGAAGTAATCAGTTATGGGAGCAGCAAACCGATAGCTGACAACTCGACGAACGAAGGAAGATCTCAGAACAGAAGAGTAGTCATACTCGTCTATGAATAATGGGGACATTCCCCAATGAATAATGGAGACATTCCCCAAGGTACCACCTTAGAAGTCCTTAGGGAGTTGCGTTCCACTATTTGGTTTTACTGAAGTCGGAGCGAGTTCCCTTTCTCTGCTTTTCCCAGAAAAAGGGCCAACTCTAAATATTAAGTGTCATTGTGAGATGTTGAAATGAGATCCTGAGGGGTCGCATCTCAACATTCGACATTTCTAAAATTGGGGACTGTCCCCAATTATTTGATCTTGTCACGCAGGGATTCGTCCGTACGCCCTTCAATATATATACCGACAATTTTCGTCACATTTCCGTCTTTATCCAGAATAAAACGGAGTCGAAAGACACCATACCCAATGAGCGCGAATGTATCTTGAGTCAGAGGGAGTAATTCGTATTCCTTTCTCCCATCTCTCTGATAGTACAGCCTGTCCTGGCGGAAATACACATGACGGGGGCCATAGTCACCCGCATATTTTTTCAGTAACTCCTCAGAAACCAGGACAGGATGCTCCTCTGCCTGGATAGCTTCCTTAATCCAGGGAAGGCTTCTCTTTAAGGAAGAGTTTTCTGGATCCAATTCTAAAGCCTTTTGGAGAGGTTCGAGAGATTCTTTGTGTTGGCCCGTTTCAAGATAAAGCCGAGCGAGAGCTGTCCAACCGACCTCTAATTTCGGGTCTGAATCAATAATCCATTTTAGAATCGCCTCAGCTTCATTGGCCTTTTCTCTCATGGCTAAGTACCTGGCCATGCGACTGAGATCCTGAATTTCAAGAGACTTCGGATATTGATTCTTCACCTCTTCCATTTTCTCCAAACCAGCTTTTTCCCCTTCTTCAAGGAAAGTCTTTTCCAGTGTCATGATAGCAGCCCATTCAGGATCACTGTGCCGTTTGTAATTGAGCCAGTTGAATGCATGCTGCGGGTCGTCCAGAACAAGAGAGATGAGTGGTTCAGCGATCAGGAACAGGTTCTCGGAATTCGCAAAGAACGCAAGCCCTTCTTTTCTTTCCCTGTAAGAGACTGTAAAGGCTCTGAGCTCACCGTTGTCCCCCCAATGCCAGAATCCGTTTTCTGTGTTTCCTGATTGGATGCCCCAGCCGAATCCCCATGAAACATGCTCATCTAATTCATTTTCAGGCTCACCCCTTTTCATTACCCTGACGTGCGGAGTCAACATCATGTCAATGGTCTTAGGCTTGAGCACTTGATCATTCATGATTGAACAGAGGAATGTGGCATAATCCAGCGCAGTGGTCAGTAGGCTTGCGCCTCCATTCGGTTCTGTTCGCCTGCCTCTTTGACTGACAAAGCCATGACGATCGTGGCCTGGAGAAATGTTTTCAGCATACAGGTCCTTCCAGATATAGCTGGTTCTGGACATTCCCAAAGGCTGGAATATTTCTTTTTGCGCGAACTCATCCAAAGACATACCTGTTATCTTTTCAATTGTGCGGCCCAAATACAGAAAACCCTCACCTGAATAACCGTAAAGCTCTCCCGGCTCACGGATAAGCCTGTTTCCCCAGTTGGGAAGGCCAGTTGTGTGTGTCAGGACATGTCTCGCAGTAATCTTTTTATATCGGTCATCACCTGCTAGCTTTGGATAGGGGAGATATTCCGCGAGAGTCTTGTCGAGGTCCAGTTCTCCACGTTCCACCAGCTTCAATGCTGCAGCGGCTGTTACGGTTTTTGTGAGTGAGGCGGCTTCAAAAACAGTGTTTTTATCCACAGGCTCGTTTGTTTCTCGGTTCCGCTGTCCAAAGGCACCTGACCAAAAGATTTTTCCGTCGCGGATCACAGCAATGGACATGCCTGGGATATTGGCCATTTCCATTAATTTTGGGATTTCCTCTTCGAGGGTTGAGCCTAGATCCTTCGGCTTGCAGTGTGGCAGTGCAAGCAGAATAAATGACAGAAGAAAAATGAGGGGTAGCTTATTACGTTTCATAAAAACCTCCCTTGGTATATTCATTAATCCATAATAAACCCATTCTCTTTAAAAGACGATACAAAAGTGAAAAGGTTTACTAAAAGCAAGCTGTTTATTGGTGGAATCGTTCCTGACATTTAACATGTCTTAAATTGGGGACTGTCCCCAATTTCCTCAACACCTGATGACAAAGGTTTTCAAATAATGTTCTCCATTTTCATTTGACTATCAATTATTCCAGTGATAAAAGCTTTAGAGGTAAGTATCCTTTAACGGACCATTATAAAGATGAGGAGTCTTTCTCTTGTTCAAAAAAAATTGTTTTCTGCCACCCGAACATCACTTGATTCAAGAAAAGGAAAATTTGTATGAGTAAGCAAGGTCAGTCAGACATTTTTACTCAAAGGCTACTCTCCATCGATGCGCTGCGTGGATTTGATATGTTCTGGATTATCGGCGGGCATTGGATATTTATGGGGCTGTGTGCTGTATCAAAGAATCCGTTAACAGAGTTCATCAGCACTCAACTCAGGCACGCGAAATGGGAGGGTTTCCATTTCTGGGATTTAATCATGCCGCTTTTTCTTTTTATCGTTGGAGTGGCGATGCCGTTTTCGTTCAGCAAACGGTTTGAAAGAGGAGACCGCCAAAAAAATCTTTACATTCACATCGTCATTCGATTTGCGATCTTGTTTTTTCTGGGGATTGTTGCCCAGGGAAACCTACTGAAGTTCGACCTCTCAAAACTTGACCTCTACTGCAACACGCTTCAGGCCATAGCTGTGGGGTATTTGATTGCCTCGCTCATCATGCTTAACTTCGACATCAAGTGGCAGATCGGCATAACGTCAGGATTGCTTTTTTTGTTCTGGGCCTTGATGGCGTGGGTGCCGGTGCCAGGATATGGGGCAGGAGTTTTAACGCCTGAAGGAAACCTGGCAATCTATCTGGACAAGTTGTTGCTGGGACAGTTCCAGGATGGAACGAATTACAGTTGGATCCTGAGCAGCCTGACCTTTGGGGCCACCGTCATGTTAGGAGGAATTGCCGGACAGCTTCTGCGCTCCAAAAAGTCGCAGTGGATGAAAGTCGCCTGGCTGGCTGGGATTGGTGCCGGATGCATTCTGGTGGGATGGATATGGGGCTTTGCTTTTCCCATAATAAAGCATTTATGGACAAGTTCGTTCGTCCTGTTTTCGGGCGGAATATGCGTGTGGCTGCTGGCTTTGTTTTACATGATTATTGATGTCAAGGGTTGGAGAAAATGGGCCTATGGCTTTAAAGTGATTGGGATGAATGCGATTTCGGTGTACATGGCCACTCGATTATTCGATTTTCGCCTGATTGGGGATGTTTTCGTTGGCGGACTGCTTCGGTTCATTCAACCCTGGGATAATTTTGTGAGAGGATTAACAGGATTTGCGGTGATCTGGCTGATCCTCTACTGGATGTACTCCAAACGAACCTTTATCAAAATATGAAAGAAAATGGGGATGCTTTACGTGCTCAGTTTTTAGCAGCATTTTTTAGATGTCATTGCGAACGGAATGAAGCAATCTCTTATGAAAGAAGATTTTCCATCTTAAGGGATTGCCACGCTTTGCTCGCAGCGACATCCAAAAAAGAGTTGTCTATTTTTTGAGCATAAACTACAGTCCTCTATTATTCGGTACTGTTTCTTCTTTATCTCACGTTTTTGGCGTTAGATAATCCACAGAGATGTTGTTTTTTCTTTTGTTGGTTGCTTCAAGAATTTTGCGGAGCGTTTTTTTCATCTGCGCCACGTTAGCGCATAAAATCGAGAACATAACAAAAACAGCCACAGCCACAAAGATTATAGCCGTAATAATTGCTATAGATAGAAAGGTTAATTTTCCAACGAGTTCGCTCATTTTAAAGCCTCCGTTTATCCCTCACCTAATTTAGTCGTTCAATAATTAAGAAAATTTTGAACACATTGGCTGAACAGTTTGACTCTTTTCACACAAATTGTTATTCTTTTGCCGGATAATCGAGGGGATAAATGGCTCAAAAGTGTCCTAAATGCAACACTGAAAATCCTTCCGAATCCAAGTATTGTCGAGAATGTGCAACTCCGCTTCCAATAAAAAAAGAAGTCTCTGCTGCTCCCACTGAAACCGTCGAAACACCACATGAGGAATTAAGCACTGGCACCACATTTGCCGGCCGATACCAGATTATTGAAGAATTGGGTAAAGGCGGTATGGGAAAAGTCTACAAAGTTTTGGATACAGAGATAAAAGAAAAAGTGGCCCTGAAGCTCATGAAGCCTGAAGTGGCTGCCGATGAGAAGACCATTGAACGGTTCAGGAATGAGCTGAAATTTGCTCGGAAAATCGCCCATAGAAATGTTTGCAAGATGTATGACCTAGGTGATGAAAAAGGGACACGGTACATCACCATGGAATATGTTTCTGGTGAGGATCTTAAAAGTATGATACGGATGACAGGCCAGCTGAGTATAGGCAGAACGATCTCCATAGCCAAACAGATCTGCGAGGGGCTGACTGAGGCTCACCGGTTGGGAGTCGTGCACAGGGACTTGAAGCCTCGGAACATAATGATCGATAGAGAAGGGGATACTCGGATCATGGATTTTGGGATCGCCCGGTCTCTTGAGGCTAAAGGGATTACTGGTGCAGAAGTGATGATCGGAACGCCTGAGTATATCTCTCCAGAGCAGGTCATGGGCAAAGTGGCAGACCAGCGTTCGGATATCTATTCTCTGGGAATCGTCCTTTTTGAGATGGTGACCGGGAGGATTCCTTTTGAAGGCGATACAGCTATAGATATTGCTTTAAAGCAGAAAACAGAGGCGCCTCCAGATCCAAGACAGTTCAATCCACAGATTCCTGAAGATCTCAGCCTCCTCATCCTTAGATGTATGGAGAAGAATAAAGAAAACCGGTTTCAGAGCGCAGGGGAAGTGCGTTCGGAACTCGCCAGGATAGAAAAAGACATTCCTGTAGTCGAGAGAGAAGCACCAAAAAGAAAACCCATCACTTCAAAAGAGATTACAGTGACTTTCGGATTGAAGAGGCTTTTCATCCCCGCGATCGTCATCATCGCACTTATCATGGCTGTGGTGATTATCCTTCAGTTTCTTCCAGAAGGGCCAGCGACTACTATTCCGATAGATAGGCCTTCGGTCGGGATCATGTATTTCAAGAATAATACTGGAGATGAAAGTTTAGAGCATTGGAGAATCGCTCTTTCGGATCTGCTTATAACTGACCTCGCCCAATCGAAGCACATCAGAGTCCTCAGTGGAGACAGGCTGTTCGCAATCCTCAGTGAGCTCGATCAGCTTGGGGCAAAGAGTTATTCCTCGGATGTTTTGGAGAAAGTCGCTGAAAAGGGGAGAGTGAATCATATTCTGCTGGGGGATTATTCTCAAGCCGGAGATAATTACCGAATTAATGTAATGCTTCATGATATCATCTCCGGAGAGTTGGCCGGTTCAAAGTGGGTAGAAGGACAAGGATTGGGAAGTTTTCATTCGATGGTGGACGAGCTGACGCCATGGGTCAAATACCAATTCAACCTTGGGAATCAAGTAATCGCGGCTGATTCGGATATGGATGTTAGAAAGATTCTGTCCAGTTCGCCGGAAGCCTTGAAGCATTACACCCAAGCCAAGCTGTATTACCAAGAAGGAAAATTTCAAGAAAGTAACAAATCCTTGAAGAAGGCTGTAGAGATTGATGAAGGATTTGCACTCGCCTACAAGAGAATCTCTGAAAATTATAATTATATGGGGGATATAGATCAGTCAGAAAGATATGCTGAAATGGCTCTATCATTAAAAGAAAGAGTATCGGTCCGGGATCGTTATTTAGTCCAGGGATGGGCCTACACAATCCTGGATGATTCTTATGCCCGGGCAATACAGACTTATAAGGAGATGCTTCAATCTTATCCTGATGATGAAGACGGCAACACATATCTCGGCGCTATTTACCGCAACATCGAGGAGTGGGGCCTGGCTATGGAGCAGTTTGAGAAAATTCTTGAAGTCAATCCTTCTATTGCCACTGAGAATATTTTCGTTTGTTATCTAGCCAAAGGTCAGATCGAAAAAGCCAGGGATTTCTTGAAAGCCCGGCAGTATACGTATTCTAATCCGGCATTCTCTCATCTGGATATGAGCCTTCTCTATATTATTCAGCAAGAATATGCCCGTGCTCTTGATGGAGCAAAACAGGCTTTCTCCTTGGATCCAGATTTTTTCTTAACCGGAAGATTCATGGGCACTATTCATTATCTCCAAGACAGATTCCAGGAATCAGAAGTTTATTATCGGAGGCTCCTTGATAAGGACAATGGCCTATCCCGGATGAGTGGACGGATCTGGCTTGTACATCTCTATTTGGCTCAGGGACAGTATGAAAACTCTAGAAGAGAGATCATCCTGGGGATAGAAGACTCGAAAAAGTCCCGTCGGAAATCTTATGAAGCCGGTTTCCTTGTACTCTTGACTTACTTAAACCTTCAAACACAGAAACTGGAGGAGGGAATCGAGGCGTCAAACCAAGCTATGGAATTGGCTGCAGAGATCAAAATGCATTACGATAAGATTTTAACTTTGCATTTTCGTGGACTCATCCAGCTTAAAATGAACAAGATAGATAAAGCCAAAGAGACAGCCGGAGAATTAAAAAATTTAATTGAAAAGGTGGAAATTCCAAAATTCATGAGGCATTATTATCGCTTGATGGGAATGATCGCTCAAAGTGAGGATAATATCTCGCTCGCCATAGAGAATTTTGAGAAGGCTGTATCTTTATTGTCTCATCAATATCAAGCTTTTGACGAGCATGCGCTTTTTCTTTTCCCCCTTGCTCAATCCTATTATCAACTCGGGGATTGGGATAAAGCCAGAGATCAATTTGAGAAGATTATCGAGTTAACAGTCGGTCGTCTCACATGGAGCCTTAACTATGCTAAAAGCCATTACATGCTGGGGATGACCTATGAAAAAATGGGAGACAGGGGGAGAGCCATCAGACATTACGAGAAATTCCTCGACCTCTGGAAAGATGCTGATCCTGGTATTGCTGAGGTAGAGGATGCGAAGAAAAGGCTGGCTGGATTACAGATTCCCTGAATTAAGATTCAGGTTTTAAGGAGTTATCAACTGTGAAAAAATTGTCTCAATGGAAATATATAAGCGCAGTTATCCTCCTACTCATAGCTCTATGGTTTGGAGCCTGTAAAGAGGGAGTTCTTCCTGAAAAAGAAAGCATAGATTTCAGGTTTGTCTTTGCTACCGATATACATCTTATGCCTCATGAACGAGCAATTAAAGGATTCAATCACGCCATAGAAGCTATCAATGGCTTGAAGCCATTGCCTCACTTTGTGATCATGGGCGGCGATCTGATCGAAAATAAATACACTCGAACTCTCGAAAATGCAGAGAAAATGTTTGACCTTTATCATAAGACAAGCATGAAGCTTCGCATGCCAGTGCATAATATTCTCGGCAACAACGATATAATTCGTATTTCTGGTGAAAGTGGTGAAGATTCCTCTTATCCTGAATACGGTAAAGGTATGTTTAGAGCACGCTTGGGAGAAGGGACGACTTACCGCTCTTTTGATTACAATGACTGGCATTTCGTATTGCTGGACTCTATTGCAAAGTCTGAAAAAGGAAGTTACAGAGGCTTCATTGATGATGATCAACTCAGCTGGCTAAAGGATGACCTGGACAAGACAGGCACCGAGAGGCCGGTCTGTGTGGCCCTTCATGTTCCTCTTGTCACGTCATACATCCAGATAGAAAGAGACAACATGAGCGCGCCTCCTCCATTTGCTGTTGTGAATAATGGGACCAAAGTCGTTAGACTGTTATCAGGATATAATGTCAGACTCGTCCTCCAGGGCCATCTTCATATAGTAGAAGAAATAAAAAACAAGAAGACCTCCTACATAACCGGGGGAATTTTGAGCGGAGCCAAGTGGGAGGCTCAGTCGTGGCAAGGACTCTCCAGTGGATTTATGGTTGTTGATGTGAAAGGAGATGAGTTTAGCTGGAAATACCAGTCTTATAAATGGACTTTACCTGAAAAAGAATAAAATAGGGGTCGCATCTCAATAAAATAGGGGTCGCATCTCAACATTCGACATTTTACGGGAACAACCCTCAATTTATATGTCATTGCGAGAAAAGCGCGTCAATCTCAAAGAATGAAGTAAGGTACATCCCATTTTTTGAAGTTTCAAATGCGTGATACAAAAATTGGAGCTGTCCTTAATTTTGAAATGTCGAATGTTGAGATGCGACCCCTTTTTTGCAATTTTAAAAAAATATAATTTTTGCTTGAAACTCGTTTCCATTGAAGTAAAATATTCTCATCCCGAAAGTGAAAACTACACTCTCTCGACGGCAATGGCAGGGGACTATCATATCATTCCAAGACATCGAATCATTCAAAAACTGGAAGATTGAAAAAAGGTTGTACTCTCTGCACAAGATTCAGCCAAAGCCTGACTCGAGAATGGTTTAAATACTATTTTTAAATCAAATTAAGGGTCCGTTTCTAAGGACCCGAGGAGGGTATTCATGAATTATCTTAGAGGTAAGGGCAGACGGATGAATGGATTCTGGGCGGTGACTGTAGCTATCCTTTTTATTTTTGTTGGATTCACTCAAATCTACGCCCAGGAAATCAACCCGGACATCTTCAGTCGACTGCGGTACCGCCATATCGGACCCCCGGGAAACCGAACTTCGGCGGTAGTCGGTGTGCCCGGTGATCCCATGGTCTATTACATCGGGGCCTCATCTGGAGGGATTTGGAAAACCATTGATGGAGGAAACAGGTGGTTTCCTATTTTTGATGACCAGCCTTCACAGTCCATTGGCGCTCTGGCCATCGCGCCTTCTGATCCTAACGTGGTCTGGGCAGGAATGGGAGAAGCGTTTATCCGAAGCAATGTTTCCATCGGCGATGGTGTCTACAAATCCACAGATGCGGGCAGAACCTGGAAGCACATGGGATTGGAAAAAACCGGACGGATCGGTCGAGTCGTGATTCATCCCGATGATCCTGATATTGTTTTAGTGGCTGCTCTTGGACACTGCTACGGACCCCAGAAGGAACGGGGCGTTTTCCGAACCACAGACGGAGGGAAGACCTGGAAGCATGTTCTCTTTCTGGATGAGAACACAGGTTGCTTTGAGATTGCCATGAATCCCAGCAATCCGCGGATTATGTTCGCGGGAACATGGCCTCTAGTCATCAGGACATATGGAAGAGAGAGCGGAGGGCCAATGGGTGGAATCTGGAAATCCACTGATGCCGGCGTCACATGGAAGCGTCTCACTGGCCGTGGACTTCCATCCCCTCCCATCGGCAAAGTCGGCATCGCTATTGCTAACAGCAATCCCAATGTAGTTTACGCTTTGATCGAGACCGGACACCCGAATCGCGGAGTTTTGTGGCGTTCGAATGACAGCGGAGAAAGCTGGAGACTTGTTAGCTATAACCGCATTCTGAACGAACGGCCGCATTATGCCTCAAGGGTCATGGTCAATCCAGGGGATGAAAACGAAGTTTATTTTGCCGCGAACAGCCAGAGTAGGACATTGGACGGTGGTTACACTTCAGAGAGAGTGCCGTGGAGCGGAGATTGTCATGATATGTGGGCCGACCCGCTAGACCCAGA
>CAYFVQ010000004.1:0-6513 GCA_964346585.1 uncultured Eubacteriales bacterium
GCTGTGGAGAGATTCATGAAATTGATGCACGCAATGATCAAAATCAAAAACGCAATGGCAGAAAATAGATAAACGGATGACATGCGGCCCTGTGGCTCAATCTCAAATTCTTGGGCAGGATAAAGGTGGATATCGAGGAGAGGGTACAATTTGAGTTGAAAGACATCGTTGATATCCGTTTCCGGACCAAGGAGCTTGGCTATATCCGCTCCCATATATTTGGTCAGAAAACCAGGTAGCTTTTTCTCTGTCTCCTCGGGTGACGCCCCCTCTCTCAACATCACATAGGTGTAGAGAAAATTATTCCCCCAATAGCTCATTTCCTCTGGAGGATAGGAAGATATGGAGGCCAGAACATCGAATTGGACATGAGAATTGTGGGGGACTTCTTCCAAGATGCCGGTAATCTGAAAGTCTGCCACTGTCCCACTCCAATCCACGGTGAGAGATTTGCCGACAGCGTCTGCAGTTCCCAGATATTTCAAGGCGTTTTCCCGCGTAAGGACCATCGACTTGGGCTGCGTAAGCGCGGTTTTGGGATCGCCGCTTTCCAGAGGAAAATCGAATATTTCGAAGATGGAATTATCGGCAACGATCAGCTGCTGCTTGTGGAATATGCTTCGGCGGTCTTTGATGGACAATTCATTCCTGTGCACACGGACGTAGTTTGCGATTTCCGGATAATCATTGACCAGAGCCGGGCCAAAAGGTCCGCTCGTACTCGGAGTTTGGGCATGTATGTCTCTGAAGTCAATTTTACGCTCGATCCGATATATCCGGTCGGCATTGGTGTGGAAACGGTCATAGTTCATTTCATCCTGAACCCAAAGCCATATCATAAGGCAGGCAGCCAGTCCGATGGCCAGGCCGGCCAGATTAATCATAGAATACAGTTTATTGCGAAACATGTTCCGCAATGCGATTTTTAAATAGTTTTTAAACATGATGGACCTCCAAACGATATTAATTCGGATAACTCCATAGAATAATTTGAGGATTTGGAACCAGAGCCATACCTTTGCCCTAAAAAGGCCGGACTCTTCCCCCAATTCGGCATAGGCCTCTTCCAGATCACCGGATCTCTCAAGATAGTAATCCTGGGAATAGAGAAACCTGAGAATCCGCTCAGCCAGTCGAGGGGCAGGAGGGTTGGCCATTTTCATTTCCACTTCTCCAAAGAAATCTCCGGAATACCTGACCAAACCTGTTCGTGAGCTTTTTTGAGCTTCTGCAGGTTTCGCTGGCCGTCCGGGGTGACTTCGTAATAGAATTTGCTCTTCCCACCTCGCTTGGCTGTAGGATCGCCTTTTATCCTCCTGATATATTTTTTTCGAACAAGATTATCTAAGGGCTGGTATATGGAAGCAAAGGACCACTTGTCGCCCATATCTTTGTAGATCTGCTTCCGGATGCTTACACCGTAGGCATTGCCTTTGAGCTTAAGGATGGCCAGGAGGATGATCTCTTCATTGCGTGTCATGAATTTTGTCATGATTCTCTCCAATTAATATCCGCTATGGATATTAATATATACGAAAATTTTTTAAAAAATGTTCCCTGTTTTTATCTGCTACTTTAAAAGGCCATCTTTGTTCCAGACACTCTTTGCAAGAATATCACCTAAAGTTGACGCAGTAAGGATTGTCGAGTCAACAGATGTTTACTATTAGCTCAGGTTTCTAATGAAGAAGAGAATAAGCAAGAATGGAAGCGTAGGTCCCAAGGGATTGGGACCTCACAACCTTGTGGATTCACACTTCTTTAAATTGTGCAGAGGATAGATCAAGAGAAATTTTCAAGAAATTCAATTCTTGTGCACACAAAGACGACTGCTCTCCTGGAAAGAATCCTATCAAATCGTCCAAATTCCTATTTTTGGACGAAATTCAAATAGACGTAATCTTATAATTATCTCTTGAGAAGTCTTGATGAAAATAAGAGGAAAATAATGCCCTATTTGACAAGTTCCTTTAAAATCCTTGAAAATGAAAACATGAGAAGGGTCATCATTTCCTTAGCGCTTGCTTTTTTCTGCCTCACTCTCTTTGCTCAACAGGCCTCGTTTGAGGCCCCTGCGGACAATGTCGAGGTTACTGTCAGAGTTTTGGACGGAAACCGGTTTGTCGATGACCTGACTATCGATGATTTCGGAGTCTACGAGGATGGAAAACTTCAACAGGTGCAGGCTCTCTACCTTTTTAACAAGACGCAGATTCACCGCAGAGAGGAGATTAGGGTGTTTTCTCCTTCTCAGCAGAGACATTTTTATCTGTTCTTCGAAATATCCGAGTACTCCTCTCAGATAGAGGAAGCCGTGGATAATTTTATCCGGAACATTTTGTCACCGGGAGACAACCTGACCATAATCACTCCCTCGAAGATCTACAAAATGAAAAACAAAACTCTTCAAGTTTTGCCCCAAAAAGAGCTTTCCCGCCAGATCGGCCAAATCCTGAGGAATGATGTCTTATCCGCAAGAGCGGATTACACAAATATTTTCAGGGATATCGAGAATGTTGCCAAAGCGCTGCACGCATTTCAGTCCGGAAACGTTCTAGAAGTGACGCGGGATTCGGCCACGGGAGGGATCATTGAGCTGGATCAAGACGGCCTGATGATAAGATACATGTCGCTGCTGAAAATTCTTGAAGAAATGAGAAAAGTGAATGAGGAAAGACTGATTGGGCTTTCTCAATTGTTGAAAGGTCAGGAAGGGAAGAAAGACATATTCTTTTTTTATCAGAGAGAGCTTATCCCTCTTGTTGAGCCTCAGCTTTTTCAAGCCTTTTCGAGTCTTTCCGTGGATAGGCTCGATTTCTCATATAATCTCGCTTACCCGAATGAATTCGTGGGCAGGGATCTTGCCTTTGATGTCGAAAGGATAAAACGGGCTTTCATTGATTCCAATACGGCCTTTAACTTTTTATTTTTCAGCCGGCCTCAAAAACAGATTCCCGGATTGGACATGAGAGATGAATCGAGCAAGATGTTTGAATCCCTTAAAGAAATCGCGGCGACAACGGGTGGATGGGTAGACAGTTCCGACAATCCCGGTCTCCTTTTTCAGAAAAGAGTCGATGTTCTAGATAACTATTACCTTCTCTATTACTGTCCGAAGGATTACAAAGCGGATGGGAGTTTTCGGAGCATTGAGGTCAAAGTCAAAAATAGAGATTACTCGGTTTCATACCGAAAAGGATATTTTAGCGAAAGCCGGAAAACCGGTGAAAAATGAATTCAGGCGATAAGTGAAAGACAAAGAAATTCTCGATTCCTGGAAGGCCATCTCGACCTACCTGGGGAGAGACAGAAAAACCTGCTACCGGTGGGAAAAAGAGTTTGGACTGCCGGTTCACCGGATCGATGACCAGTCCTCGAGGTCCAAGGTCTTCGCCTACGCATCTGAAATTGATTTGTGGTTGAGAGAAAAAGCGGCGAAAAACGAGATTATCGGGAAGAAAAAATGGACGAAAAAAAGAAAGATTCTTCTGCTGACAGCGTCTTGTATTCTGGCAATAGCGGCACTTGTCATTCTCTATTTTAGCTTTCGGGATCGAACCGTTTCCCTTTCCGGGAAGTCCTCGTTGTCCCCAGATTTTCCATCGGCCTTCGAAGAGATTGAGGGATTTCGGAGCTCCGGCTCTGTTTCCAGTGTGGATAAGAGCAGCATCCTTAAAAGAATTGACAAGGGCAATCTGGAGCCGTGGCAGTTGTATCACCAAGGAAAGTACTATCTTGATCAAAACACCCGGGACACAAATGAACTGGCCATAATCCTCTTTCTGCGGGTGATAAATGCCGGCGAATTCTTGCCTCTAGCCCATTTGGGTCTCGCCCAGTGCTATATCAACAATGTGATGTTTGCCTGGAAACAGGAAGAGGAATGGTTAGATAAAGCGGAAAATCTTGTCATGAAGGCGGGGGAAAACCCCCGCGCCTATCCGGAATACTACTGCGTCCTGGCAAATGTCAACCTGCTCAAAGATATTTATTTCAATAAAAACACGTTGCCCCTTTCGCAAAATTTGATCGAAGAAGGAATTCGTAGGTTTCCTGACCATCCCCGGCTGAACGCCATCGCTGGGGATTTTCACTGTCTGAAATACGGGGAAGATGGGAACGGCCGGGATTTTGATTTGGCGTTAAAATACAAAGAAAAGGCTTTCTGGCTCAATCCCTATTCGCTGAACAATGTGGAATACGCCGAACTCTTAATGCTGGAAGAGAATTTTCAGGCGGCGGCGCAGGTCTGTGAGCAAATCCGGAATATCGACTCGACCTTGATGGCCAAATTCCGTCTGGGAGAAATCCACTATTACTCGGGTGCTCTGGACAGAAGTGACGAGATATTCGACCAGTTCGCCACTCCTTTGAGCCTTAAAATTGCGTCATTGTACTATAAGGGGATGATCGCCTCTCAAAGAAATCAAAGAAAAGCCGTGGAATTGATAATTAGCGAGATCAATCTTCTCTCTCTCAAGGGTGCGCCACCTGGTTTTGAGCACCTGAGAATGGCTTCTATGTTTTTCGGACTCGGGGACGAAGACGCCGGCTATAAGTATTTGAATTCCTTTATCTCGGATCCGGAAAGCGCCAGAAAGCGATTCATCGCCAAAAGATTTATCGACCTGGACCGGAACTTCGCCGGCTATCGAGAGCAGGAAAAATTTCTGAAGACAATTCTCCGGAAATAATTTGTTTACGGTTCTTTCGTGGAATAAAGGGGAATCAAGGGGAATCAAGGGGTCAAAGCTTCCATCCTATTGACTGCCTCCTGGGCTTAACTTATTTAAGGAATAAGTCCCTAAAAAATTGAGGAGGCAAAATGAGAAAATTCGTAGTCACGGCAGGACTTATCCTATTAGGCTTATCACTTACAGCCCAGGAGCTTCAGCACGAATCAGTCGTTGTCAATATCGAAATCCCTGTGCGTGTGTTCAAAGGAGATAAATTTATCGACAACCTGTCCATCGACGATTTCGAGCTCTATGAAGACGGTGTGCTTCAAAAAATCGAAGCCTTTTATCTCATCGGAAAAACGACGATCGAAAGGTCAGAGGCTTCATTGGAAAAGGATGAGGCCAAAAAAAAATTTACTCCCAGCGTTTCCCGGCATTTTGTGCTGGTGTTCGAAGTCCTGGATTATAATCCCAGGTTCAAAGAGATTCTTGATGATTTTTTCACAGAAGTCATCGCCCCCGGAGATTCCCTGATCGTGATAACTCCGATAAAAACCTACAAATTGAACAGCCAGGCTCTGGAGGAGATGAATCTCCATACTATAGCCGAACAGCTCAAATCGATCTTGAGAAAAGATGTCACATTAGGCAATGCCACGTACAATAATCTCGTTAAGGAGATCATCAAGGCGTTATTAAATGACTCCGGAACGGAAATTAACATTGCGTTCACTATGCAATATCTGGAAAATCTCTATGCACAGTGGTACAACCTCAAGCATCTCCAGGAAAAAAACCTTATTAATTTTGCGAATTATTTAAAGGGCTTGGATGGTCAGAAACATGTCTTCCTGTTCTACCAGAAAGAAACACTTCCCCAGTTGAGTGACAGAAGGATGGTTAGTTTGTTTTCGGATGCCCAAAGAAAGCCTCATTACTACCAGAAAATGTACGATCTTTTCCTCTTTTATAGAAGAGATATCAATTTCGATGTGAATAAGATCAAAGAAGCATTTTCCGATTCATCGATATCCAGTCATTTTCTTTATCTCACCCAAACCCGTTCCTACACTAGCGACATGGACATTAAAACACCAGCAGAAGATTTGATTCAGATGCAGGAAAAATCAGAAGATATTTTCAGCGCCTTCAAACAGGTTGCCAAAGCCACGGGAGGCATCACCGAGAGCTCGGCTAATCCCACCTATATGTTCAAGAAAGCCGTGGACACTTCGGAAAACTACTACCTTCTTTACTACACACCGAAGAATTACACGGCAGATGGAAAGTTCCGGAATGTGAAGGTTAAAATCAAGGAAGGAAATTACAGAGTCCTACATAGAGCGGGATACATCGCGGACTGAAACCAAAATTCCCTTGGCAGCAGGAACGATTCAATAAACAGGCCAGGATGGAGGCCTGCAGACATACACCCCCTATAAGACGCCATCTCTGATCCAGTCGCACTTTGGAAGAATATCAAAAGAGGTTGACGTTGGAAGGATTGTCGAGTCAACAAATGTTCACTATAAACTCAGAGTCCTTATGAAGAAGAGAATGAACAATTCGAACTTGAATTCAAAGGCAACTTTTTTTATAATAACTACGTTGTATATAATATAGGAGATTCGATGGACACAAAATTCATTTCACGAACGGAGGAATTCCTTTTGTTGGCTGTCTGGCAATTGAAGGAGAATGCCTACGGCGTTACAATCAGGAACCAGTTAAAAGAAACGATAGGGAAAACATGGTCCTACGGAGCGCTTTTTGTCATGCTGTGCCGCCTTGAAAAAAAGGGCTATCTCACGTCCTATTTTGCGGATCCTTCATC
>CAYFVQ010000005.1:0-11769 GCA_964346585.1 uncultured Eubacteriales bacterium
AGCAAGGGCATGACGATTATCGAAACGACCGCAATGATTATTCCCGGAAAGGAGGGGTCAGGAATTTCTCTGACAATCAATTTTTTCAAAGACTGGAACAGGACATACAAGCCGAGAATGAAAAAGGTCAAAGCCACGAATTTCATGGCTTTTTTTTCGATCTGTTCTTCTTTCTCAGGCGATATTTTTCCATGCTGCCTCAATCGCCAGATCAGGACGAAACCCGATAAAGACTCAACGACGCTGTCAAGTCCGAATCCGACCAGGGCAATGCTTTTGGCCATTGTGCCGAATACAATGGAGACAGCCGCTTCAGCGATGTTGTACGCCACAGTAAAATATTCCAGCCAGAGTCCTTTCTTGTATAATCGTTCCATATCTGTATCCGGTATTATATGATTCTACCGGACACAATCAAGCTTTACCATACAAACAAAACCTCCAAAACCTCGTCTCCCCACGGCGTTTTTACAAAAACTCTTCTTGAAAAGAATATTTCATTTAAAACGATAAATTAAGACATCAGATCAAAAAGCTGGATAATTTTGCGACAGATGTCCTCTTTTTAAAACTCAAATGCCCCTTTTAAGCATCCCTTCTCTGACTAAATCTTTGGCATAAAATTTGCATATTGCTTCAATGAAAGAGTACAATTACTCTCAGAATAAGCAAAAGCTAGGCAAGAGACAGATACAGTACCACCGAGATGGGTAAAAACCAAAAAAAACGTCAGAAAATACTTCCTTGCCTCCTTCTGGCTGGGCTATTCGCCCTCTCTCCAGAACTGATTCACAGCCATCATTCACAGCCTGAACTCTACAATGATGTTGATTTGGAAATAATCCTGAAAAAATGCGCCGAATACTGTCAAAAATTAGCTAATTCTTCTCTTTACTTCGTGTGTAATGAAAAAGTAAAGGAAGAGATGTTCAGGCCTCCTCCAGTTTATGTTGTCAGTGGTCGGATCTCCTACATGACTGCTCCGGTCGGTCGCCTAACCAAAAAAAACGTTTATGTTTATGATTACCAGTTGATCCGGAAAAACTTCGAAATCAATGAAAAAAGAATCCTCATCGAGGAAAACGGGAAGAAAAAAAACGAGAAAGATGCTCGATTAAAAACACGGATATTCTCCCATTCAAACATAATTTTCGGACCTGTTGGACTCCTCAGCGAATTCTGGCAGGAGTATTACGACTATAAAATCATCGAGAGAAAAAAATTCAAAAGAAATAAAGTGATAATCATAGAGGCCACTCCCATTCCCCACATGAAAACCAATAATCTATACGGCAGAATCTGGGTCAGAGAAGATGATTTCAGCATTGTGAAGATTGAATGGGAACAGGAATCAATCCAAAACTATGAACTCATAGAAGAGTTGGCTAAAAAGCTCAACGCAAAACCGGAGCTTGAATTCCTTGCTGAATATGCTTTTGAAAAGAACGGAATCCGATTTCCCAGTAAGTGCACAATCACTGAGGCGTACCAACGAAAAAGGGAAGGAAGGTTCACACGGTCCAAAACAACCATAACTTATAAAGACTATAAATTCTTTACGGTCGAGACAGAGGTGAAGTACGACAAAAGACTCAACCCAAAATAAACACATGAAGGAGATGGCACCTTGAAAAAGCTCATTCTAGTTATTTTAACCGCGGGTATGTCTCTGGCCGTCCTCGCCCAGCAAATCTCTCATGAGACCCTTGTGATAAACATAGAAGTCCCTGTCAGGGTGTTCAAAAGCGGCCAATTTGTCGATGACTTAACCATTAATGATTTTATAATCTACGAAGATGGAAAGCCCCAACAGATCGAAGCGGTCTATCTGGTCAAAAAAACAGATATCCAGAGAGAGGAAGCGGAGATGAAAAAAGATGAAGCGCGGAAAAAATTTACTCCCGATGTTTCGAGACACTTTATCCTGCTGTTCGAGATAATGGAATATCTTCCAAAAATTGATGAGGCGCTGAATTATTTTTTTGAACATGTCCTCTCTCCCGGAGACACTTTGATAGTCGTCACACCGATGAAGTCATATAATTTTAAGAAGGAAGCGTTGGCTGTCCTATCCCTTGAAAAAATTGTCGAACGATTAAAAGAAATCATCCGCAGAGATATCAATCTGGGAAGTGGCGAATACAAAAGTCTTATCAGGGATTATGAAAGTCTTTATCGTTCTGAATTTGAAGGGAATAGAAAACTCTTCTTGATGATGGAAAAGATAAGGGAATTGAAAAACCTGAGATATGTACCAGAGAAAAATGTCAGGTATTTTGCCGATTTCCTCAAAAGTATGACAGGTCAGAAATTCGCATTCTTTTTCTACCAGAAAGAATTGCTTCCCTACCCGAATATACCGTTTGAATCCCGGGAATATTTGGATCTGCAAAGCGAAATAGCAAGCTTTATGTCTTTTGATGTTAAAAAAATCAAGCACGCCTTTTCCGATTCCTCGATTTCTCTGCATTTTTTATACGTCACCAAGACACAGATGATTCAAGGGGATGTCGAGAACATGGGCCCGACAGGAGGGGACTTACAAGACATGTCCATTGATATATTCAACACATTCAACGAAATCGCAAAGGCCACAGGAGGATTATCCGAGAGTTCCACAAACGTCGCCTCGCTGCTGAAAAAAGCCGCGGATGCCTCTGAAAACTATTATCTTCTGTATTATTCTCCTAAAGATTACAAGAAGGACGGCAAGTTTAAAAAAATAGAAGTCAAAGTCAAAAATAAAAATTATAGGATCACACACCGCGCTGGATATCTTGCGAATTAAGTCAGTTTTGGATTGTCAATCGGCAGCAGGAGTAATAAGCAGCATTATGTGAATAGTTGATTATTATAACTACAGATTCATCCTTTGCAGTAAATAGGTTAGAGATGAATCAGGAGGGAATGAAGTGAAAAATAAAATCTTTTTTCTTATTCTTTTTCTCGCCCTTGCCATTCAGCCAAATCTCCATGAATTAAAACCAGAATCGACCCAAACACAAAAAAGCCAAAAAGCATTCCAGTATGAAGTGACCGTGGTCCTGAAATTGGTTCAGGTGTTCGTGACGGACAAGGAAGGAAATCCGATCATAGATTTAACCAAAGACGATTTCATCCTGTATGATAACGGCAAGCTTCAAAAAATCACTGACTTTGAAAAACATTTTCTTTCCTGGCCTAAAAAACCTGTCCCGCCCGAAAAAAAGGTCGAAGAAGTCATAGAAGAAACACAACTTCCTCCCTCTCAGGAAATTCAAACCCGGATGAACCGAAAATTCATCCTTCTTCTGGATATCGACAGAAACAGCGTGCGTGGAGTCACTAAATCCAAGAATGCCGCTTTACACTTTATTGATTCTCAGGTTCAGCCGGATGATGAAGTGGGAGTTTTTTCCTACTCGCACATGACCGGATTGGTCGTTCATGAATATCTAACGATTGATCACGAAAAAGTCAGAGGCGCCATCAAAAGGTTGAAGGGAATGCCGGGAACAGAAGGCGGATTCAGCATGGTTGAAGGGACTCCCCGTTTCGAATCCCAACCTGAAAGCTCGATAACTCAACAATTCGCTCGAAGCGGTTCCCCCACTGATATCATGGAGAGGACGACTATTTTTATTAACAATATTAAGGATCTTGCTAAAATGCTCCGTTATATCCCGGGATACAAGAACATCATCTTCTTCTCGGGGGGAATACCGGACTCTCTTTTGTTTTCACCAGAACAAACAATACGTGAGAACTATGAAGATATGGGTAAAGAATTGGCAACAGCCAGCAGCCCTGTGTACACAGTCAACACTCTTGGCCCTGGGCACGTCCAATCTCTTGGCATGTTGTCGGATATTTCCGGGGGGAAATATCTGCACGTCGTTGACTATTATGATAAAGTAGCCACGCAGATTCAAAACGTCACCAGCAACTATTATGTCCTGGGCTATTACATCGATGAGGCATGGGACGGAAAATTTCATGAGATCAAAGTCGATGTCAAACGCAAAGGAAGCGAGGTCCAGGCTCAGAGTGGATACTTCAATCCAAAACCTTTTACTGAGCTGTCCGAATTCGAGAGAGATGTCCATCTCATCGAGCTGGCATTGAGTGAAAATCCTTATCTCCAGGATCCCTACCCTCTCAACAACATCGCTCTCCCTTGCTCTGAAAAAAAAGATACCAATTGTGTCCTTCTCTCTGAAATCCCATTAGCCGAGATTGAAGAAATCATAACCGGAAAAACTGAGCACGCCCACTTTATATTAGATAACGAAAACAATGTGGTTTTTTCCTCCAGAGGAGATATCGATTTTTCCCCGTTCTCTCAAGAGAGGGTATACAGTTATGCCATTCTCTCTCTCCCTCCTGGAGAGTATGAATGCCGAACGATCATCAGAAACCTTCAGACAGGAAAAGTCGCGGTGGCGTCTTCCTCGGTTGAAATCCCTGAACGATTTAGAACTGGAATTAAGTTGTATCCCCCTCTCTTTCTCATTCCCGAGAGAGAGTCAACTTACTTGCGGCTGATAAAAGATCGCAAAAAAGAACCTCTCTCGATAAACGACATCTATCCTCTTCTTTCCAACCAACATTCCCCGCTTGTCAATGAGATAGACAAAGATGTGTCAAAACTCCTGGCTGTTGTGCGCTGTGCTGTTGCGGATATCCAAAAGCCCGAGGTCAATGTTAAGGCTTATCTTGTCGAGAAAGAATCAGGGAAAACGACTGAGTTGCCCCTTTCCATCCTGACTTCTGAAAGAGAAGAAAAAACGGATATTCTTCTACTCGAAATTCAATTGCCGGAATGGAAGCCTGGCGAGTACGCGATAGATATGA
Source organism: uncultured Eubacteriales bacterium (assembly GCA_964346585.1). Taxonomy (GTDB): domain Bacteria; phylum Acidobacteriota; class Aminicenantia; order Aminicenantales; family Aminicenantaceae; genus SOIA01. The sequence goes on from CAYFVQ010000005.1 coordinate 4,834, forward strand.
TTGCAGAGGAAGCGAGCTCCAAACAGAGATCTCAGACAAAAACCATCTTTAGAGTGAAGTAAACCTGATTCAATAAAAGTGCACTAATGATTGGATTTTCTGATTGGCTTATCTGTCAGAGAGAGTTTTCATAAACTTGACGATCAGGTCCTCTTCTTCCGGCGTTAAGCCCAGATCGCCCAACTCCTCCGTGTTGACATTCTCCTTAATTTCAGGGGGAGGCCAGTTTTCTTCAGCCTTATCTCTCGAGTTGTAAAAGTGCGTAATATCCTTGAGAGTCTTGAAGAATCCGTTATGGGCAAAGGCCTTGACAAAACCTTCGTCAGGTCTTAAATCTACGTTACGCAAAGTAGGAACTTTTTGCTTGCCAATGTTTTCAGCGGCATATTGGGCAAATTCTGTCGTTGTTGCCAGGAACTCACCCAGTCCCTTGTCCATCCATTCCTTCCCATCCTTGTTCCACTCCGAAGACATCGAATAAAAGGGATTTTCCGGATTCTTGGGCACACCGAGGTTGTCATATGTGAAGTCAGTGAACAGAGGAGGCTTGCCATTGACCGATGCCATCACATGACACTCCGCACATTTGCCTTTGGTGTTGAATAGCATAAGGCCTTCTACCTCATCATCGTCCAGGCCCTGATTTTTGTAATCTTGCCAGTTGGACTCATCGATTGCTTCCACATCCAGACCTGCCGCTTTGGCATTCCGCCAGAAATCATCGAACTTGGAACTGAAGGGATTAACCTCCGAGGTACGTTCGAAGGCCGCTATAGACCGCGCAATCCGTTCGTAAGCTCCATCTATGTCTTCCCCATCCAAAGAGCCTTGGCCCCAGACCTCTTCAAAGAGGTCTGCATAGTCCGCATCCTGGACCTTGAGGATGACTGTTTTTTTATCGGGATTGTTCATTTCAAGAGGGTTGAGGAACGGTCCCATTGCCTGTTCGGCCAGCGGGTCGCCCAATTCAAATCCCGCGGCTCTGCCGTCCCAGAACATACCTCCAACAAACGTCCCTTCCTCATCCCGATGCAAAACAGGACTGTCTCCAGCATAAGCGGCTGTGGGAGGCTTGCGGTTCCCGAAGCGGCCCTGGACTATCCCCTCATAGATGGACACGGTATTGTTCACATCTGAATCAGGGCCTGTCCACCCGACCAGAGGGCTATGACAAGATGCACAGGACTGTCCGGGTGGAGTGGACAAGTTGGCATCAAAAAACAGCTTTTTTCCCAACTCTTCCATTGGAGTTAGCTCCTCTATCTCCTCTTTCTTTTTACACGTGACAAGAATAGCCATTGAAAGGACAATTGCCCAAGCAATCATTTTCTTTATTTTTATCATTTTTTCCTCTCCTTATCTTCTTAATAAAAAATTTACCAGAAAAAAATCTATTACCTTTTAAAGTGAAGGAAGGATTGTACTCCTCTGTAAACTATCTGTAAATCCCATCCGGCATTCTTGGCTCTGTCCTGCCAGATTGTCTCGAAAATTTGACGGTAATCTTCGAAGGGAATCTGTTGTTTGAGATGAGTCGCCCTGTAAATCTGGAAAAAAAGCGGATTGACCTTGACAACGGCCTCGTTATCCTCCAGTTTCTCAAGAACGACATCATTCCCTCTTAAATTGGCCTGTTCCCAGCAGACATAGAGTATGAAAGCTCGCGAGGGCAGGACAAACGGAATCCAAGCTTTCGCAGCCATAAAATACCCGGCTCCATCCCCGACAATGCGCAAAGCAGATTCTTTCCCTTCCTTCTTGGATAGATCATTGTACAGCCAGACTATCTTGGACCAATAGATTTCTTGACGGGCCCATGCCTTCTGACTCTCTGAGATATCCGGGAATTCAGAGGCAGGGAGGGAAGGTATCTTATCCAGGCGGATAAAAATGGATTCAATATGCCGGAGGTGCCACTTTCCATCCTCAATCAAGAAAGTAAAACAATAGTCTATCCTCTCTCCAAATTTTCCTTTAATCGGAATCAAGAAATTCACAATGTTGTTGTAGCGGACTACTTCCGGTTCAACCTCCCATTCCTCCCATATGGCTCCTCTTCTAAAGGTATCAAGAACCTCCATCAGAGATTCTTTCGTAACAAACCGGTGTGGACGAATATGGTCCAGAGTGATTTTATTGTCTTTCATCAGCCTGACAAATTCTTTCCATATCTTGATTTCCTCTTGTCCGTATGAGAAATGAGATGAATAAAAAACCAATAAAAGGATTGCAACCCAAAGAAAGATCAATCGTTTCATCGTATCCCCTCCTTTTACAACGTCAAAATAACTGGTGTCGAGCCATTTCAGAATCGATGCTCACACAATGCGAGTAAATCCTGAATCTTCTTGTTCAGAGAAGGCATACGCAAAATCTCTGCCATCTCCGCTCGTGAACAATCCAGGATAAATGAATCATATCCAAAATATCTCCAGTAATCAATTCTCTGCCCAAAGAGGACTGTCCACCCGTGTGAAAACATGGAAAATTGAAGGATTGTCCTAAGGTTGGAGAAAACTACTGAGATTTGAGAGCGGTGAGTCGCTTCCTTGCATCGATAATTTCGGTGATAGACGGGTCGGCTTCGCTCCATATGCTGAGAAACTTCTCATAATGCTCTATAGCTTCATCTTGCATTCTTTTTTGTTCGTAAATCTTGCCCAGCATGTATAGACTCTTGGCGAATATGTCACCATACAAAAGCCTCCCTGTCGACAAGGAAACGATTCGTTCATGCTCCTTTTGCGCCCCATCGAAATCTTCTGACTCGAAATAGGCTAAAGCCAAAGGTTCGATAAAAAGTGCCTGCCCATATCCTGGATCCAATTGAGATGGAAGCAGTGCCACAGCCTGTTTGAAATACTGGATGGCCATTTGGAAATTTTTTCTTTTCAGCTCAATCATGCCTATCAGATTCAAGTAGTACCTTTCTGCTTTCTCGTGCAAACCACCATCTATAAGTTCTTTAAGCGCATCGGCCGCACCCATTGCTTCATCCAACGATTCCATCTCGAGAAAAATTCGCCCTTTTAGATAAACAGCTTCTCTTTGTCTGCTCAAAATACCGGCTTCAGAGGAAATATTTAATCCTACTTCACATTCTCGCAAAGCCTCCTCAAAATTTTTGGATCTGAGATACAAATAAGCCAAATTCAGATGAAATCCGGATTTCCAATCCGGTTCCCCGAGCAATTCGCCTAATTCAATCCCCAGAAGAGCCTGCTCCTTTGCTTTATCATACAATCCCTGCAACAGATATAAGGCACTGAGCCTATTAATGCCCTGTTGATGCGCGACCGGTTCCTCTATCTCCAGCAATTTCTGGTATTCTTTTTCCGCATTGACCAAATCCTCTCTGTATTGAAAGATATCGCCCCTTAATAAAAAGCTGCGATAATGATTCGGGTCAAGAGTAAAAACCTTTTCACCCTCAGCTTGTGCCGAATCATATTCTCCTTGATGGATATAAGAATTGGCCAAATTGAAACGAATATTCACGTTATCAGAAATATCTCTCAAATAGGTTTCAAGGATTTCCTTTGCCTTATCGTATAAACCTTTTGCAGCATAACATGATGAAATATTCACATAGGTAAAAACCGATTCATCTCTGTTTCGGATATTTAGACTAAAAAACGGAAGGGCTCTATCCCATTCTTCTAACAACATATACAAAGCCCCTAAATTGTTATTGCCCGCAGAATCGTCTGGATAAAGCTTCAGGAGTTCTTCATACGTTTCGAGCGCTTTATCGTAGGTGGCTTCTGATTGAAAGTAGTAGTTTCCATGAATATAATAGCGTTCTCTCTCTGAGACCTTATCGCTCAATTCAAACGCTTTCTGGTAGCGCTGCATCGCCTCTGTCCGATAACCAATGTTGGCATAAGCAACAGCCATGTTCCTGTACGCCATGGCGAACTCCGGGTCGATAGCGACTGCCGTTTCCATGAGAGGGATGCACTTGAGAGAGTCTCCCTGCGTAAGATAATCCATCCCCTCTCTATAGTATCTGTATGCTTCAGTGGAGCTGGTGGTGATCGATTCCACTTCCCTGTCGATATCACTGGCAATCTCCGTCGTAGAAAGCTGGAAACTCTCCTTTATCTTCGTTGTCAACTCATCCACCATGGAGAACAGGCTCTCTTCTCCGACCCCCTCCACCATTTCCGAACCGATGAGCTCACCAGTATTAGCGTCCTGGAGCAGGGCATTTATTCTCAGGGTTTCCCCGGCCATGGCCAGCTTCCCCACCAAGACATACTGCACACCGCCCCGGGCAGAGACTTGTTCAAGAACTCTCGAGGAATAACTCTCCGCCCACTGAAGGCCCATCTCTTCGAGAATATTGAACAGCCTCTCTCCGCTGAGCACCTTTAAGTACTTGGATTGCGATAAATCAGCGATCAATAAATCTGAAAGCGCTTTTCTCCAATGGTCGAATCTGTTATCCCCGGTATTGTTCTCGAAATACATGACAGCCAGTGAAGGCTTGTCCTCAGGGAAAGGGGTGACTCTCCCCCTGGGAAGAAAACGCCAGATGACGACGATGAGAATAACTATGGAGACAACAGCAATGATAGGGATGAGCAACTTCCTTGGAGTAAATTTCACAGTTATTTCTCTTCGGGTGATCGGTTTCCTCAGGGGAATGATTCTCTCAGTGGTGGGCAGCTCCTTTTCTATCCTCTTGAGTTCAGAAATGAGTTCCTCGGCCCTCTGAAACCTATTTTCCCTTTTCTTCTCCATGCACTTCAAGATCACACGGCTGAGAGCCTCAGGGATCTGAGCATTCAGTTCTCTCGGGTCAGAAGGCAGTTCGCTCTTGTGCTTCATGGCCACGCTTAAGGGGGTTTCTCCCTCAAAAGGCACTCTCCCGGTCACCATCTCAAACAGGATCGTTCCCAATGAATAAACATCCGTGCGCTGGTCAACTTCTTTCATCTCTGCCTGCTCAGGAGACATGTATTCCGGCGTTCCGATGATTATCCCTGTCCCTGTTAATCCCTTCTTCTTCAGTGAGCGGGCGATCCCGAAATCCATAATTCGCACGTTCCCCTCTTTATCGACCATGATATTCTGGGGCTTGAGGTCACGGTGAACAACTCCTAAGCGGTGCGCTTCCAGCAGTCCTTCGCATATCTGCTTGGCCACAGAGATAGATTTCCCTATGCTTAAATGGCCCACTCTGATGATCGTGTTCTTTAAATCCTCGCCAGACACGTATTCCATGGTGATGTACTGCGTTCCTTTCTCTTCATTCAGGTCATACATCCGACAGACGTTCTTGTGGGATATCTTGCGGGCAATTTTCAATTCATTCCGGAACCGCTCGATCGTTTTAAGGTCAGATGAAACTTCGGGGTTGAGAAGTTTCAAAGCCACTTCTTCGTCTATTTTTTTATCGAACACTCTGTAGACAACACCCATGCCTCCTTTTCCTAGTTCTTCCATAACTTCGAACCTTCCAGCGAACGTGCTTCCTCGGGTGAGTTCTCCAAAAGGCATCTCGAGCGTTTTTGTATGGGAATCAACGATTTTTTCAGAGGAAAGAAGCGGCGATCCACACTTCCTGCAAAAACTGCTGTCAGCGGGATTTTCGGAGCGGCATTTTGGACACTTCATATTCGTCTATTCTTTCATTATTTAAAAACAGAGTAACAAGTCGAAGTTAAAGAGTCAAATTTACATGACAGTAATAAGCACCTAAAATATTTTCACCCCTAAGGGTGAGAAAAGGAGTGAAAAATCATCTCCTAATTCACCCTTTAAGGGTATTGAAGAAGAAAAGGATTTGTATCATCATTATATTCAATAAGCTAATGAATTCGTGAAGGAGACTGAAAGGTCTCTGAACAGATAAATGCAGAATACCCCAAGGAATCAAGACAGAGAAAAACCAGCGAGTCACTGGCTTAAAAGCTTGCCTATTTCATTTATTGGAAAAGTGTTTTATGATTATTGAGAGTCAGTTGAAACTCGATACCATATATCTTCTGGCACTTCAAATGCTATGGAGGGATTAAAATGAAGCCAAAAAGGGTATTTGTTGGACTCGCTATTCTCCTTATCGTACTTGCCCACGGATGCGGGAAAAAAGCAAGTATATCAGATGATATGGTAGGAACCTGGAAGACCACCGATTCTAAGTACAAGGAAACTTTTTTCGAGTTGACTCCGGAAAAGATTATCTTCAGGACTATTGGAGGAGAAGTCAACGCCAACACCATTAAAAAAATCAAAACGAAGAAAGATCCTGAAACAGACGAAACCTTGTTCACTCTGACTTATGTGAATTTAGAAGGAAAGGAGTCCATATTTTCCTTTTTCTTCAGCCAAAAAAACGGTGGAATTATCCGATTCCAGAATCAGCCTGAGATAACCTGGACAAAGGAAAAGGATTAATCGGGGAGTCCATCCATCCAATCGATATTTTTTTCTTAATTCAACATGCACATCACGATTGATTTTCACTTCCAATCATTCAATCTCTCGCCACAAGAAATAAAACTCTTCAGATCGACAAACAGATTGAAAATCTGTCCTAGAGTATAAAGTTATGACACACAAATTTCATTGCCATAAACTTATTCAAAGAATTAAGGATACAAAGACAGAAAATCCACTCATCCATAAAAAAGAATGTTTCTATTCAATCTAAGGAGGCCAGACAATGAAAAAGGGAGTTTTGATACTTGCAATAGCCATCGTGCTTTTCAGTGGTATCGCACGCTCTCAGGAGAAAGACTTTGGGCTAGGGATCATCCTCGGAGAGCCAACAGGAATCAGCGCAAAGAAATGGCTTGACGACAAAGCAGCGATAGATGCTGCGGTTGCCTGGTCATTTGTTACGCCATCTTCATTTCATTTTCATGCGGATTATCTCTATCACAATTTCAACCTTCTCAATGCAAAGAAGGGTAAACTTCCGCTCTATTT
>CAYFVQ010000006.1:0-5456 GCA_964346585.1 uncultured Eubacteriales bacterium
CGCAATGACATTTTAAAAAACGTTACTGAATTACTGAGCGAGTACACCGGGCTTTTTTTTAGAAAATAGAATAAGGAGAGAGCTTATTAAAGAACTTCTCTTGAGTGGGGGATGCCTTGTCTTTCTTGTACTCTACTTCCTGTGGGAACGTCTCTGGATTATTAAGAAAGTCCGGCCCATCCCTTTGAGAATCTGTGTCACGGGAACCAGGGGGAAATCAAGCGTTGCCAGACTTATTGCAGCTTGTCTGAAGGAAGCCGGTTTCACCGTATTGGCTAGAACGACCGGTTCAAAACCTGTTATCATTTTTCCTGATGGGGAAGAGAGAGAAATTCACCGCCGAGGTTCTCCTTCCATCCTAGAAGGAAAAAGGCTCCTGAAATTTGGGGCAGAGTTGAAGGTCGATGCTCTGGTTTCAGAGTTGATGAGCATCCATCCTGAGTGTAGCTTTTTCGAGTCTGTCCAAATGCACAATCCTCATATTCTAGTTGTAACCAATGTCCGTCTCGATCACATTGCTCAGATGGGCTCGACAAGACAGGACATAGCCCGCTGCTTTGCCTCTTCATTTCCTGAGAATGGGATTGTGTTTGTCCTCAAAGAAGAGTTTTATTCTGTTTTCGAGAAATCTGCCCAAGGGCTGAACACTCGAATCGTAAAGGTCGACAGGAATTTTCTTCATGGCTATTCTGGGTCATATGCGGAGAGGCTGCATCATGAGTTCGAAGAAAATATTCGTATTGTTTTTGCTATGGCTGAGCACTTGAAGATCGATAAAGAAATCGTCCTCCGGGGCCTAAAGAAAGTCCAACCTGATTTTGGAAGCTTCAAAATGTGGACTGTGGATGTCGGAATGCCTTCGCAGCGCTGGATTCTCGTTAACGGCTTTGCAGCGAATGACCCGGATTCCACACGTCGTGTTCTCTCCAGGCTTGTGAAAAAGGATTTCCTGAAAGAGAAAAATGTAGTAGGCCTTCTCAACCTCAGACGGGATAGGGGAGATAGAACGATTCAATGGCTGAAATCATTAGGAGAAAACACTTTTCCAGAATTCCGAAAAATATTCCTGATCGGAGAGCATGCATCTGCTTTCAAAAAGAGATTGAAACGATTGGCTGGAATGGAGACATTTGTTTTGAAATCGAGGCCTCCGAAGGGTATTCTGGAAGAAATATCGAAGAGCGTTGGAGCTGAGACCGTTCTCGTGGGCATGGGAAACATGGGAGGTGCCGGAAGAGAGCTTATCGAGGAGTGGGAGAACAGAGGAAAGCCCTATGATTTTTGAGACGCTTCTCATCGGATTGGTCATCGCCGTTCTCTACGTGGAGATCATGGATATTTATCCTGGCGGCATTATTGTTCCCGCCTATATCGCTCTCTATCTTGACCAGCCGCTACGGGTTCTGGCGACGATTCTCATAGCCTTTTTGAGCCTTTATTCTTATATGTTCTTATCGCGGTTTTTGATTCTCTTTGGCAAAAGAAGGTTTGTGATGCTGGTCCTCCTCGGAGCATTCTGGGCTCAAATCTGGTTTCTTCTTTTACCGGTTTTTTTCTCTGATCCTTTAGGTCTCAGAGCCATCGGATGGCTCATTCCCGGACTTTTGGCTAACAATCTGGAGAAACAGAAATATGTTCCCACTCTGGCCTCGATGTTTATTGTCTCAATCTTTACTTATTTTCTAGTAAAGATTCTGGCATGGTTCTGATGGAGAAGCGTTGGTCATCATTGAAGAGAAAACAGGGAAATCTTGAATTTTTATTTAAGACTGAGAGAAGGAATTCCACATGTCATTGCGAGGCGAAGCGACGTGGCAATCTCATGAGAACAATGAAATGATAAATGTGTGTAGTATGAAACTTATCCTCCCCACATGAATAATGATGCAAATAGCATTTTTTAGACAAAAAAGAAACTTACCGAAACAGGACGCCGGGACCCATAGAAACACGATTCTAGTCCTTTTTATTATCAGCCTCTTTTTTTTCTTGTTGGTGCGGTTTATCCCGTTCAGGAAGGGAGATAATATCAGTGAAGACATGTTCCGGGCTTCAGAAATCATGGGAGAAGCCATAGCTGCGTTGAGAGAATGCCAGAGTGAGGGGGGCCTCCATCTCAATACAGAGAGTGATCCGAATCAGACCGGACTCATCGGTGTTGAATTTTCTCCTCTGACGACGACTATCGGGAATCGTGAAGCAAAAAGGACGACAACTAATCCCAACTTCGCGGGATTGGTGGTTTATTTACTCCAAGAAGCAGGTGTTGAGAGGGGGGATACAGTGGCGGTCGGAGCTTCGAGTTCCTTTCCTGCCCTGATTGTGGCCGTCTTATCCGCTGCCAAAACCATGGATCTCCATCCCCTCATGATCAATTCACTCGGCGCCTCTCAATGGGGAGCCAACATCAGGGATTTCCACTGGCTGGATATGTTGGATTGTCTGTTGAAATCAGGGGTTTTTGATTTCCAGCCGATCGCCCTTTCTCTGGGAGGAGAAAAAGACAATGGAGAGGATATGAGCCCTGAAGGGCGGTCATTCCTCCTTGAAGAAATAAGTAAAAGTGGATTTCCGTTTATTGACGAGCCTGATCTCAGGGAGAATGTGAAATACAGGATGCAGCTCTATGAAAAGAGCGCCGGTGGGAAGAAGATCAAAGCTTTCATCAACATCGGAGGGAGCTGGGCAAACATGGGAACGGATGCAAAGGTATTGGAGTTAAAGCCAGGCCTTGTCAGAGTCAGGCAGCTTCCACCTCTCGGGAACCGGGGAGTCATCTTCGAAATGGCCTCCCGTGAGATCCCGGTGATTCATCTTCTTTTTGTCAGGGGCCTGGTTGAAAGATACGGACTTTCATGGGACCCCATCCCTTTCCCTAGACCGGGAAAGGAGAGACTTTTTCAGCGCGCCAGGGAGCAACAGCCTCTGTTTCTTGTTCTGTCGATTATCTACTTGTTGCTGATCGTGTTCATATTGACTTTTCGCAACAAACTGAGATAGCAGATTGTCTGCCGGATTTTCCCTAGTATCTATCACACGCAACCATTCCAGAAGGACTAGCCTTCTCTTTGATTTTGTGCTATAAATTCATGTTCTAAATTAATTGTGGAGAATACAAGAACGTACTGAGTCCTTACTGGATCTCAAGCACTGATAAAGGAGAATCAAATGCGGGTGATACAAGTCGTTCTAAAAAAAAGAGTGTGTTTGCTCTTGGCTCTGGTCTTGTTTTTGTCTGTTGTCGGGTTCAGCCAGACTGAGGGGTTGAAAATCAGGGTTAAAGTCCGAAGAGCCAATGTCCGTGAACAGCCCAGTACGGAGGGAGAAATAATCGCTGTCGTTAAGAGAGGACGTATTCTTCAAGTGGAAGGAAAGGAAGGTGAATGGTATCTCATTCGGCTTCCCCTCAAACTCGAAGGGTTTGTTCTTCCTGGATATATCCATGAGAGTGCTGTTGAAGTCGTGGGCCAAGAATTGCCTCAGACCAAAATCAGGATTCAGGAGAAAAAGCTTGAAGAAAAGCCTCGAAGATTTGGAGCCGGGCTGATCATAGGAGCGTCTTTTCCTGCTGATGATTATTATAACTCTGGAGCTTACTTTAACGCCCATTTTTCTGTAAAAACTGTCGAAGAATTCACTCTTGAGTTGAGTATCCAGGGATTTGATGTGGGAGTGGATGGCAATTTTCCTGATGGATTGAGCGGAGGTGATTTGAGGATCATTCCTATTCAATTGAGTCTTAAAAAATACTTTCCTTTTCAGTCCAATACGTCCGCTTACTTTTCAGGAGGAATCGGCTATTATCTAAACAGCTTCACTTTAGGGGATACGAGTTTTGATAGAGAAGAGACAGTGAAGAGTACCCTGGGTTATCATCTTGGGGCTGGCATAGAATATAATTTTAAAGGGAACCTGGCTTTCATATTAGAGGTGAAGTATTTTTTCATGAGCACGAACGGTACATGGAGTTATACTGACCCAGTCACCGGGCCAGAGTCCGGTCAGTTTAGTGATGTTAAAATGGATTCTGCGTTGTTTGGGATAGGAATTTCCTATCGCTTCTAGCCTGGGTTATTCATAAAATCTGCTGACACTTGTGCAAAAAATCTCTGAAGGATGACGAATAATTCTATGTCAGCATCTTTTCCCCTTCGGGCGAGCCGATCTCACCGAATCTGCTTTGTTTTCTATTCGTAGTAGACCTTTTTCGGGTCAGCTTTTGCCGGATTGTGGAGATAAGCGCCTGTCCCTTTTTTTATCACTTCCGCATAGCGAGGAATTTCTCTCGCAATCACCGCTTTATCAGAATATTCCTCAGTCCAGAGTTCTAAGATATAAATAAGTGTCGAGCAGTGGCGGCCGACACGAACATCGATCGGCCATCCGTTCTCATCCATTTTCTCGAAAAGAAGGCCGTGTTTTCCGGCTTTGAGGATGAATTCGTCTTTTCCCTCGAGAAGAAGGGCTCTGTCTGTTCTTCCCCGGGTTGCATCGAGGAAGGGCTCAGGAGCCTCGAGGAGGAGGGATATGGCTTGCGTGTGGTCTCCGATTTCCCGGTGAGACAAACCATGGAGCGCCTCAGGAGAATACTCCATGCCGATATTGAATCCTTCCAAGCCAGATATCATCATAGAAGTCAGGGCGGCCAGGTCTTCCCCTTTTTGATGGGCAACAATAGTGCTGATCACCGGATATTGCAACTCTGCTTCATGGAGGTCGATGACGATATCCACCTTTTCTTTGTGAATGAGCTGGGTCAGGGCATAACATGTTTTTTCGGTCAGTGTGCCGTTGGCTCGGCCAGGCCATGTCCTGTTCAGATTCCGGATATCCACATAGGCTAGCTCCTGTCGACTCGGGTAGTGGATGTAGACTTCGGGATCCGGCCATTGGTCGAGAGGATTGGACCATCGGTCTCCCATACGGAATTTCTGTTCTCCCCAGGGTGTGGGAATCGTGAAATCCGGCGGATACGCTCCCCCCAGCCGCGTCACTGTGGTGGCGCTTCGGTTGGCCGAGTTGATCACGAATAGCCTTCCCTGGTCAACGATCGCATTCTCTGTGAGGATCCAGGTTGTCAGGCGGCTGGCAGGCTCTTCTGGATGACTCCCCCCTAGGATAAGGATAGTTCCTCCAGGCTTTGTCCCCTCCAGGACGTAGATATTCGAATCATTGACGGTTCCTTTGATAGCGGAAAAGTAATCACTGAGTTTTTTAACCTGAGTGACCCCTGGACTGAGGACAACAGGCTCTTTGAGATGACGGCTGTTGTAAAAACTCATCCCTGCAAAAACCATAAGAATCACTCCCAGGAGGATAAAACTGTGTTTTCGAATCAAGGGCCAGCGCACAGACATCATTTCTCCTCTGTTTCCTTATTTCAACCGGAATAATCTTAAAAGAAACGGCATAAGGATGATGATATAAAGAATCTCCTCCTGCCATTTCTTGTTCTT
>CAYFVQ010000007.1:0-6363 GCA_964346585.1 uncultured Eubacteriales bacterium
GCTGTTAAAAGATGTGATGCGCAGGCCGGTATCCAGCATCAAAGGAGCATGTATGGGGTCTTTCTTTCCAATCAGAAAAATCTTTGCTTCCACAAACGCCAAGCCTTCCAGGTCGAGGGGAATCGTCTCGCCTCTTCCCTTGTACCGGAATGTCTTTGGATCATGAAAACAGACTGTTTTCTCGACATAGTCGATTTCCGTCACAGCACAAGATATAAGATCTCCACCGACAAGCCCTTCAAGCCTTCTTCCCCAATGGGGATACATCCCACCGAAGGGAATCACGAATGCATTTTCTGCATTGAATTTCAATCCCGGAAGCTCATACTTCAGATTATTGAGCAAGTACATATCAACCTGTTTCTCTCCGGCTCCACCCAATCGGAATTTTTTTCCCAGGGAAAGCTCAAGAGCCCTGGCAATATTTTCATCGATAGCCGAGACATTGCCTGCTCCAGTATCAAGGACAAAATCAAACGAATACGAACCGCCTATCCTGACAGGGAGATAGACAACATTATCCACTAGTTTGACAGGTATGGGGCGAGTGCTGCGGCCCGATGTGATCTGACACCCAAAGGATTCTTTCGTTTCTTTTTGGGCAGGAGTCGTTTCCTCTCCAAAATTCCCGATTATTGTTAAAGCTGTCATGAACAACGCAATAATGAATTTAGATAGCTTCCTTTTCATCTGTTTTCTCCTCTAACTTAAATTATCCTTAAGCCTGAGTATTTCACGACCGGACATACTGCCATAGACATGAAAAAAAGCGATGCGGCCGGCTTTAAAAAAAACAGCAAAATTAATAAGATTCCTGTAGTTTCACTCATCAGATTTCTGATTGTCAGTTGACACCTCTATCAATCGTTTCCATTTGCCACCCTGTTGCTTGAACAATGTGATCCATGCATACGTCACATCGAAATCCCTTTTAGATCCATCATCCCTAATCTGGCTGCCTGCGACTTTTACCTTCACGATGGTCCATGCAACTGAACCATCTTCAGATATCCCAATAATCGGTTCACTAAGATCTCTATAATCGGTAAAGGCAGTGCTATTAAGATAGATTCTGAACGACGATTGTAATTCTTCCTTTGTTGGATGGCTTATCTCTCCGTTTGAAACAAACACATAATCTTCAGAAAAATCCTGAACGAGTGAATCCACATTTTTCTACAAGTGATCGTCAATGAGTTTTTTATGGAGGTCTAATATCTCCGATCTTCTTGCCTCAAAGTCTGGACTCGATTGACACCCGATTAGCACCATGGAAAATAAAGCTAAAATTATTTTTAAAAGATTTTTCGAAAAATACATGCTAGCCTCCAGAATTATCGAGAAAAAATACATGCCTTCCAATCAATTGAATGGCCAACCTAATGGTGTTGAAGGAAGTGACGGCTCAGCTATTTTATCTCACCTAAAAGTGATTTCCAGGTATTTTTTGTTCAGTTTTCAGTCGATAAATAATTTTCGTGCTCACCCAATAAATATCTCCCCCTGAAGAAAAGAAGAATGTTGTATGTATCTCCAGATTCACATATTCATTTGAGAATAGAAGCTCTTAAGAATGGAAGTTTTCCTTCTTCTGTTTTTGAAGATGACTCATCTTAACTTAGTAAATAGTCTTTTAGTTCTAATCTATCTCAACGATCGGACCGGCCGAACCCAACTCGCATTGATTTTGAGAATATACCAGAGTGTGGCGGTAAACCGGCTGAAGTTGACAGCCCATGCGCGCCCGGGATAATATTCGTCCCCAGTCCATATGACACTCTGAACGCTTGAAAACAACGGATCAATGCGTGCGTCTCCATTCATCTTGTCCGTCTCGATCAAAGAGAGGAGTTCCTCTACCGTAGGGAGCCTCCAATCGGAATATCCGGCATATTTTTGAATATTTATATCCTCAGTCCATTCCTGAGCGGTAAAAAAATCCAGCGGCTCCTCTGAGCCGGATTGGTGCCACATCAATCCCGATGCCCTATCCACGACAACTTCGTCTCCTTCAATTGATTCCGGTTCGAATTGATTGGGAAAATCTCCGGATCTCACCCTGAATTCAGCCTCGAATCCCAGGCGCTCCAATATTTCTATATAATCTCTATCATCGTCTACTGTTTTGTACTCTGCCCTGAGTCGAATACCGGCGAAGCCCCCGGATGTGTTGTTTACCGGAACGCCTTTATGCGACTGGCCTGATTGTCCTTCCTGCTTCTTCAGTGATTCGATCCTTTTGATCATGTATTCTCTCAAACGCTCGTCCTCTTCCGTCTCGGGATTGTTATCTCTGTACGAATCTAATGCCCTTACCCAGGCAATCCGCTTTTTTGCCAGCGAAATGTTTTTGTCTTTTTCCAAATCATTGACTTTTTTCATCACAGAATGAAATCCTGACAGCCAATTCGCCCAGACAGACTTTTTCTTTTTTTCATCCACTTTAAGTGTATAGATGCTCCACCGGGAGGGCAAAAACGCTTCCGGCTGTTCAATTTCAAAACTCGATTTTTTGACAACGCTCAAGAGCTGTTCTTTTGTCATATCATGAAAAGACATAGCCGTTTTTTTATCCTCTTTTGAGCGGTGTGCCTCGATCAAAACAAACGGAGCCCCTTCTTTTAGATATTTCTTCAAATTTTCCAGCAGGCTGAGCGGATTCTCAAGATCATGAAAAACATTTTTCATGATCACCATATCCAGATTCTTTACAGGAAAAGCCGGATCATCAGTTTCACCGAGTACGGTCTCGATATTTCGAACCTGTTTTTTATCAATGTAATCAAGAGATCCTTTGTGGATATCATTTGCATATATTATCCCGTCCGCCCCGACTCTTTCCGCCAGGCGAAAAGCCAAATCTCCTCCCCCGGCTCCGACTTCTCCGATGACCATCCCAGGTTTGACTCCCGCTATGTCCATCATCTTTTCCAGAATTTCTTCGTGAGAAGGGGTCTGGCAGACGGGGGAGGCAGCACTTGTAAAACCAGCCGTCACAATCAAACATCCAAGAAAAGCTAAAAGAATAGGACAACCGCTGACCCAGGCAAGGGATCTTTGAATTCTCATCGGTGCTTTGTCTCCAGCATTAAATCCTGTTTTTCCCAAAAAATCTCTTCTTTTCATCTTAATTCCTCCTCAATGGTTTTAATTGGTTATTTCTTATTTTATGGCTTTTTTCATCTTCTCCCGCCTTTTCAGCAAGTATTTGAACTCATTTTATGTACATAAAAATATTCTGAAAGAAAAACAAAGACAACATGAAAAAAGTATTGTTTTTGAATCCATACTTTTTTTTAGGCCAAGTCTATTACTCCCCCGCTGCATCCCCCAATTAGTTTATATCCGACATAAATTGCTCTACTCTTCATAATTTTTCTCCTTTACAAATTTTATTGTCTCCTGTATCTAGTCCTCAGGACACCTTTTGGCGTTTTCACCAAAAAAGCACCCTTATATTATCCCACATTCCCTGTTTCTATAAGCAATAAACATACCAACTTCATCTTCTTGGGATTTTCTAACACTTATGAAACATTCATGTTTAAATTTTTCCTTCATCTCCTTGAACTCCGGAAAAGGAGGGGGCTCCTGCTCCAGATCTATTTCCTTTGCTATTAATTAATCCCATATTCCCTATCTTAATCAGCAATAAACGTGTTAATATTCCCTCCTGGGATTTGCGAACGCTTTGTCAGCACGATATGTCCATTCTCAAACACCTTGTGTATCTATTTGAACAGAAATAAATATTCCCCATATTAACCTCGCGATAGAGAAAAGTCTGGATTTTGTCGATGTGCAAACCAGTCTTTGACTGTTGTCTTGCATAATGTAGCATTTTCAATGCATTTTAGGATTCAGTATGTAACCATTTTCTTTGATATTCGTTGCTTCTCTCTAAAAATATATCGATCAGAGATAGCTGTCCATCTGATCGTATTGGATAGCAACTTATTGTAGTGAATGGCATCGTTATCTACTGATCCCGGATAGTATCTCAGAAAATACTTCCTTACTTATGGCAACCTCTGCCATCTGGAAAATAACATAACGGCTGTGTCTAAGAACCTTTGCCCCGATCTTTATGAGTTTCACAAGCAGAGTCCGAAGTAACCAATGTTTAATTTTACGCTGAATATTTCGTCCGGTCCGTCTATCGTTCATAACATCAGATACTGAACTAAATAATCCCAATGCCTCATCTAGCTCCCGGTAGGCAAGAAGGCCACCGTCAGATGTCAATCTTGCGCCATGAAATTCGAGCTTGAATTTTCTGTTAAAACGAATATTTGATCTTTCACCCATTGTGTGTTTCATTTTTTGTGCCCTGATCAACCTCTATCTTGTTATATAATAACAAGTTAGAGAGATTTTGTTTAATAATTTTTTTATTTAATATGGGAAATATGGATTTATTTACTTTATCTCTTCCGGCTTCAAATTTTCGATAATTTTTGCATCTACCCAATAGATATCTTCGTTGCCCGATCTGCGGCTGGAAAAGAAAAAGTACTTGCCGTCCGGGCTGATGCTCGGGCAATAATCCAGGGCTGATGAATTGACTCCAGGCCCCATATTCCTGGCTCTGGTCCATGTCCCGTCCTCTCTACGGAAGCAGATGTAGAGATCGCCTTCTCCAAGACTATCTCCCCAGCCGTGGGAAGTAAATATGAGAAAGCTTTCATCCGGAGCTATAAACGAATTATACTCGTTTTTCGCGGTGTTTACGTTATCCCCCAACCTCTCAGGACTCTCGAACTTTCCGTTAACATATTTTGACCGGTACAAGTCAGCATTTTCAGCATTCGCGGCTGTATAATACATCACCCAATCTTTAGTGAATGTCGTATAAAATCCCCCTTCGAACGGTGAACCGAGAATTCGGGGGGTCTCCCATCCCATTCCTTGCCTTTTCACATACCATATTTCCATAGCCTCCGGATTCCCAGTTCCTTCTTTCGGGCGGTTTGAAATGAAGAACATCTGCTGTTCATCTGGAGTAAAAAAGGCTTCCGCTTCTTGGTAGTTTCCCGAAAAAGAAGCGCTTCGGAGTTCTGTCCACTTCCCATTTTCCTGTCTCATGCACATGACATCCCAGCCCCCCTCCCGAGGCCACTGCGTGAAATAAAACTCTTTTCCATCCGAGGAGAAATTCGCGTCCCGTTCATTGAGTCCGGAGGTGGATATAATCCCAGGAGCAAATACTTCTGGCACCAGACCTGGCGGTTTCTGGCCGAAATAATCGATTTTTGACGGCTTATTATTCTCGATACCACAATGATTCATCAGTGGGATAATGAGAAGAAACAGGATGAATTTGATTGCATGCTTTTTCATTCTTTCCCCTTCTTTTGAAATAGCGGCTTCGGCTATATTTTTCTGACGAAGCTGTTTTAGTTTTTCTGCGGCATTTTTGTAATCCGGATCCAACTCCAATGATCTTTGATAACTCAAAATCGCCAGTTCCTTGTTTCCATCCATCATATAAGTTTCAGCCAGGCTGTCGTAGGCATTGGCCGATTGAGGAAATAGTCCACAGTACAGCTTGTAAGTTACTCTTGTTTCTGGACTTTACAAAGGAGGGTCTGGAATAATCAACCGCACTTAATAACTTGAATTCGACCTTATAAAGTCCCGGCCTTAAACTCCCCCAAAGCGGTGGATTTGCAGTAGTGACATTATGGGAAAAAACCGAAATTGCCAAAAACAAAATAAAGCCCAGCTCTTTTATCTGACTCATTTTATCTCTCGATTGTTTTTTGATAGACAATGGATATGGCTCTTTTTTTGTTTAAAAAATCTACCATATCATTGAGCCTCCTATTTCTTATTCTGGGCCATTCCTCCATTAAAGTCCAGAGTAAGGGCTTCTGATTCTGGATAACTCTACAAACTCAACAAAGGACATCTTGCCTTTCAATCTTCCCCCAGATTCTCAATCCGCCTAAAGGGCTTTTTATCCTTTCTTCTGCATAAATGTTCGAGGCATTTCAATCCTTGATAGGTCGCGGACTCTCCGTCCATTCCATATCTGAGAGAAACTCCACAATGGGCAATCCCTTTGATCTATTCAATCTCCCTCACCACTCGAAATCCAACCGTGTTCATCGGATTATTAGAATCTTTTTCAATTCCATGGCGGAAACTGCAATCGAAAAGCTCTTTGGCGAGTTCATAACTGCCGCCTCTTAACGTGCAATCAAGCGTTCCCCAGGGTTTTGTTGCTCCTTTGGGATCAACGACAGGTCCCGGTTTATAAAGTCCATAAATATCCTTGGTAAATTCCTGGACATTTCCACTCATATCATAGAATCCCCAGTTGTTCGGTTTCTTTAAACCCACGGGATGCGGTTTATTATT
>CAYFVQ010000008.1:0-4589 GCA_964346585.1 uncultured Eubacteriales bacterium
ATCTCAGATTTCTGTACACATCCCCTGGTTAAAAAGAAGGTCGCCCTGCATATGATTGACGGCCTTGAGGCCTGTTATGAAAATGGACCTGTTCCCCGGAACCCTAAAGTATTCTTTACACCAAAAACCCTATGGCTGGGAACAGACCCAGTGGCTCTTGATACCATAGGATTTCAGGTAATTGATGCCAAGCGAAAGGAAAAAGGACTCCCTCCTCTAGAGCAGACTGGGAGGCCGACAGACCATATAGAATTAGCAGCTAAAAAAGGAGTGGGCATAAGCAATCTTAACCGGATTAAACTGGAAAAGATCAATTTAGCCGTATGATCCTCTAATTCTGGTGACCATTAACATTTGCGTAAGATGCACAGGCGAAGCCCCGGCAAAAGCCAGGCTGGTGATGAAAAAGGAAGTCATTATAGTCAAGGCTGTTCTGATCGTTGCAAACTTGATCATTAGTTGGATTCAAGAATCTGTGCTATTATCAATCTATCGGATTGAGAATCAAGTTCCATTCATATTCATAAATCCGGGGAGGTATCTCCATTTTGGACAGCCTTTTCAACGGCTCTTTACCCGTATAATCGTCGACAAAAGGAAGTTCCTCTGCGAAATCGTAGGTCACCGAATAGAGCGCTTTCGACACATCCGACAGGATGATGCCTTTGTTTAAACTGAACAGAACCGTACGTAAAAAATCTTGAACCTCAACTTTCATGGTGCCGATAGTCACAGGATGCTTTTTCAAGGATACGGTGATTTCTTTATTATCTCTTAAGATAGTGATTGGAACCGATTGGCCTAGAGCATCCAGTGTCTCAATATAACGCTCGAAAAGAGCGCTCCTCGCTCTGGCATTTGCCGCTTTGTGCCCATGGATGGCCACTATCAAATCCCCTATCTGCACCTCATCTCCAATCTCCGCTTTTTCATCAATGGCAATAATGCGGCCCCCCTCATCACATTTTAGCCCAAGAGATCCCAATTGAAAGGGGACTTCAATTTCTTTTTCAACAGATTTGCAGATGAGTGTTAAACATGTCTCACCATCTATCTGTTCCTCTTTAATTATCTTGTATTGGACCTTGACATCGGGATGTTCTAAGGTCGATAAATCTCCGATATGAAAAGATGCTGAGCCGGTCCATTCATCGCCGACAATAACCTGATAGTCAGGAAAGCAAAGATTGTAGGCTCCCTGGGTTTCCCAGACATAACCGTCAGAGATGGTGATAAAGCGGGGTTCTGCGTTCTGCTGTTTCATGCGGTTGAAAACCATTGGGCTCATATTGGAAGACTCAAGGTTGATTTGAATTTTGACACGATATTCACGTTCAAGCCTCTCTAGAATTTCCATGGAAATGGTCCCCTTGAGATTCTCATGTGTTGTTTTCCCGAATGTTCTCTTATCTAGATTAGTGGTATAGGAATAGGCATAAGTCTTTCCTACCTCTGGCTTAAATCTTAAATGTATTTTTTGGGGAACAAATGCAGCCAGTACAGAACAAACCATTATTAGAGAAAAAAGAGCAGCGATGACCCTCTTATTCATGATCTCACCTCCTGTAAATTATCTTTCCCCGGTTTATAACCATTCTTTTTTTCAATACAACATTAATATCGGCAAGAGGATCGCCATTGACTATGAGCAGATCGGCCGATTTTCCCTTTTCAACAGTTCCAATTTGATTTTCGAGATTACAGACACAAGCGGCATTTTTTGTTGCTGCAATGATGATCTGCATAGGTGTCATTCCAGCCGCCTGCATCCACCTGATTTCTCGAATTGGCATCCCCGGGTCAAATTCGCTGTCGTAGCCGTCAAAATCGGTGCCTAAGGCAACCTTACCGCCTGCTTTGACAAATCGACTCAAGTTTTGCGATGCTGCTCTTCCCAAACTTGGATTGACCGCATACCACAGCTCCAGTGTTGGCACCCAATAAACACCTTCATCGATCATTCTCTCGATAAGACTATCACTTAGCTCATCCCACACCATGTGAGCGATATCATCCACGCCTGCATTCAAGGCATTTTCAAGGTCACCGGAAACCAGCACATGAGCCGATACGACAGTCCCCCGTTGATGAGCAACCGCCACAATGGCCGCTGCCTCCTTGTTGGAGAGCCTGGGAATTTTACGATTAAAGCTTTTTCCGCCTTCCAGCGCAATTTTGATAACATCGGCCCCTTCATCTAAAAGTCGGGAAACTTTATTCCTTGCATCATCAGGCGAGCGGACAAGGAGTCCTGTTGGGGCTCCCCAAGGAACCATAGGGTATCCCTTGGGCACGGTTACCATTGGCCCGGCAGCAACCAATCGAGCATTTTGCGAATCTCTAATTGCCGCATCACGAAAAGCGAACAGATCATTCCGGGGATTGCCGCCCAAATCACGTACAGTTGTAACTCCACTCTTGGCCCAGGCGTTGAGATTAAAATTGCTGTAGCCATGATGGACATGGGCATTGATAAAACCCGGAAGAAGAGTTGATCCCTTTAAGTCTATGATTGTTGCATCTGCAGGTATCCGAATTTTATTTTTGTATCCGAAATCTGCAATCAGACCCTTTTCAATGATAACAACAGCCTGGAAGAGGAGGGGGCCTCCGGTGCCATCAATAAGATTCCCATTGATTAGTGCGATAGTCGAGCTGGATAAGGCTGAAATCTCGACTCCACTGAATGTAAAGAGGAAGAGAAGAAAAAACAGCAGAAAGGATAAAAACAAAAATCTTCTATTCATACCTAAAGTCTAGCGGCTCTCATCTCAATTTTCAATTTCTGAAGATCGAGCTCCCCAAGACCCAGACTGTTTGCCAATTTTATGGAACTCAATGCTTTTGGTTTATACTGACACATCGTCGCCCCCATAGCGTCCACTTAAAAAATTCATGTCTTCTCACAAGAATTCTCCCTATTCTCAGATTTGATCAACAGTTTTAAAGTAAGGTTCTTTCTTTTCATTGTCGTCCGCATGCATAAACTCGGACTATTTCAGATCCATTCGAGGAAAAGAAGGGACAAATAACACAATTCAGAATAAGTAAATAAACAACGTGCTTTTTTCTTATCATCATCCCTGGATCTATTTTGTAATAGAGATAGCTTAGAGATTTTTTTTAAGAGGAACGTCCAGATGCAGAAATTTGGACGATTTGAACATAAATTTTATAGAATAATAATGTGGAATTTCGTATCCTAATGAGTAAAAAAATGAATAAGCGGTATACCTCAATGCTGATAGTTCTCACTCTCTGGTCTACTCCCCTTCAATTTAGCACCTACAAAGTGAAACTTTCAGCCTCAAAAACCTCTGGAGCAAGTCAAAACCATCAATGAATTCAAATAAGGGGTATTAAATGAGTAGATTGAAAAAACAGATACAAAAGTCTTGGGTAAATATGATTATAATCTTATTGTTCGTAATCTCCAGCTTATCAATATTCGGAAAAACTTCAGTTGTCTTAAACGCTGAGTTTGATTCTGATCCGAGAAATATCTTAATAAAATCACAATCCAAAATAATTTCATTAGAAAACATCTCTTATCAAGCGAAATCATCCGGTATTGGAGCGAACTCGAACTGGCCTCATTATGAGGGTACAATTTCTATTAAGAGAGATCATCCTTCACCAGCCATCCCAGGGCTATTATCAATTAAAGGCAAAGGATTTATTCCAGGCAATGAAAAACCAAAGTATTTTGAATCGGCATTTGACGGTAATTCCGTTCGTTGGCGCAATAATGAAAATAAAACAATCACTGAAAGAAACTTTACACCCCATAGTCTATCGGCCAAGGATTGGGCGGAAATAGTCGGACATCTTGGACGACCTTTTTCTTTTTTAATTCTTTGGCCTTTAATTGATAACCAGCCATACATGCGTGAATTAGCAGCAGATTTGATCGAATATGAGGGATCAATCGCCGTAGAAGGTGAATTATGTCATATTCTTTATTTTGAAAAAAAAGATACCCTGAGAAACAGAACAAGACAGTGGAGATGGTTCATCAGTAAAAACGATTGGCTGCCAAGAAAATATGAGTCGGTTAATTACATTGATAAAAGAGTATCCGGAGTACAAACTATTATTTCGGAGTTATTCATTGAACCGGAAGCCAAAAGTGATTTCAACATAAAAATTCCTTCAGGATTTAAAATTATCCCGTATGAATCGGCTAAGAAAAGTGACAATACTGTTGAGCCGGAATCAAAACTTGCAGTTGGAGATATGGCGCCTGATTGGAATGCTAAAGATTCGAATGGTAATTTAATTTCGTTAAAGGACTTTCAGGGTAAAACAGTCCTTCTCGATTTCTGGGCATTATGGTGTACTCCCTGTAAAAAATCAATGCCGAATATTCAAAAATTATATGACGAATATAAAGATGGTGCCTTTGCAGTTGTTGGAATTCATTGTTTCCCTCAGCCTGGAATAGGGAAACCGATGGATTATATAAAACGCATGGATTACACGTATTTACAAATACCTGATGGTCATGAAATCGCTGAATTATATAACGTTGAGTTGCTGCCCACCTATTTTGTCATTGATCCTGAAGGAAAAATACAAATTATCCAAAA
>CAYFVQ010000009.1:0-3163 GCA_964346585.1 uncultured Eubacteriales bacterium
TCTTTGGTTTCTTCAGTCATTTTTGTTTTATCACAC
This sequence comes from uncultured Eubacteriales bacterium, assembly GCA_964346585.1. Taxonomy (GTDB): domain Bacteria; phylum Acidobacteriota; class Aminicenantia; order Aminicenantales; family Aminicenantaceae; genus SOIA01. The sequence goes on from CAYFVQ010000009.1 coordinate 37, forward strand.
TCCCGCCAGTTCCACCGGCGGCACAGCACTTCCTTGTCATCCACGTAAACGACTTCTCCGTCTTTTACGGTTTCTGTTTCATCGGAATTGAGGGCCGTAAATCGCTCATCTCCTCTGGCAAACCGCAAAACAATATCTCCATCCACTTTCGTCGTGTCATCTCCCCCCGCGGGAACCAAGTGTTTTATAGATATGTAATTATAAATATCGACAATTTTATTGATAGGCCGCAAATCAATACCTTTCAGAATCATGCGGTAAAGACTTTCCACTGAGCTCTTGTACTTCTTCGGTTTGGCGCCAAAGGCCGAATAGGCCTTTCTCCAGGATTCGATTTTGGGTTCCTGGGAGAGGGTTTCAGTGTTGAAATTTTCTCTAATTTCTTTTTCTCTTTTTCGGACCAATTCAGTAATCTCATCGGCTGAGCCCGAGTTGTCAATCTGCCTGGCAATAATTAATCCCAGGTTTAACTCGGGGAAGGTCTTAAAAATCTGACTGTCTATTCTTAATTTCATCACTCCGCTCCCTTCAATAAAAGTAATGGCCTTTTCGAAGGACAGGTTTTAGTGGATGGGAAGACAAACAATTAGAACCAGAAACATACAATCCTTCCAAGATTGAGTCTAATCCCAGCAATGAAAGGCATAGGATAAAGCAAAATCATTTCAGGATCTCCGCTGCCTTTGACGTGATCAGCTCCCAGGCTTCCCGGACATGACGCTCTTGAGTGGTTCGTGCTGCAATGGCCATCCGGAGCACATATTTTTCCCTCAAGGATGTGTGCGTGAGAAAAACCTTTCCTGTTTGATTCAGGCTCTCCAGAAGCTGTTTGTTCAGATCGCTGAGAGCCTCTTCACCCCGCCCATCATTCAATCGAAAACAGACAAGGCTGAAATCCACTGGAGCCATGAGCTCGAAAGCGTCGTTTTCCTCCACCCATCCCTTGAACATCTGGGCCAGACGGATATGCTTACCCACAATTTTTTGAAGGCCCTCCACTCCATAAGAACGAATGACAAACCACAGCTTCAGCGCTCTGAATCGTCTCCCCAGTGGAATTCCCCAATCCCGGAAATTCTTCACCTGCGCGTCAATCCCTGTTTTTAAATATTCCGGATGAATCTCAAATGTTTGGATCAGCGCTCCGGGATCTTTGACAAAATAGGCTGAGCAATCGAAGTTTGTCAGCATCCATTTATGAGGATTGAAAACGAAAGAGTCCACTTTTTCGGCTCCTTCGATAATCCATCGCTTCTCTGGAAGAATAGCGGCTGTCCCGGCATAAGCCGCGTCGACATGGAGCCAGAGGCCGTGGCGGCGGCAAATCTTGCCGATCGGGGCTAATGGATCCACTGCCGAAGAGGATGTGGTCCCAAGAGTGGCAACGACACACGCCGGCTGAAGACCTTTTTTCCTGTCCTCTTTAACTGCATCTTCCAGCTTGGAGGGGATCAGCGCAAAGGATTCATCTGTCTGAATATAGCGCAGGTTTTTTCTCCCGTAACCCGCTATTTTCACTCCTTTCTCGATACTGGAATGGGTTTCTTCCGAGGCATAGACCACCAAGGATTTTTTCAATCCTTCCCGGTTGGCCTCGAAATTCGTTGCCTTTTCCCGGGCAGTGAGAAGGGCAACCAAAGTTGCAGTGGACGCTGTGTCCTGAATAACTCCTGCCATCCCTTCCGGAAGTCCGAGCATTTGACGCAGCCATTCCAGGACAACTTCCTCAAGCTCTGCCGCAGCAGGAGAAGTCTGCCAGATCATGCATTGAGCGCCGATGCCGGCGGTGAGCAACTCTGCCAGGATGGAAGGGGGACTGTTGTTTGCCGGAAAGTAGGCAAACCAGGATGGGTGCTGCCAGTGGGTGATCCCGGGGAGTATGATCTTTTCAAAGTCATGGAAAATCCTTTCCATCGCCTCAGCTTGATTCGGAGGTCCCAGAGGAAGCTTGCCCCGAATATCACCTGGCTGAACTTGAGAGCGAACGGGAAAATTCTCCAGCTCACTCAAGTAATCAGCGACCCAATCAACGAATTTATACCCATATTCTCTGAATAATTCTTTATCTTCATCCATGACCATACTCCTTTGGATCAAGGGGATGATTTCTTCTCTACCATCCTCTCCTTTGTGGAGTCATTCTAAAAAATCTACACTGAATAGTCAAAAAGCCTGGAAAAAAAACGCCTGCATTTTCATTCCTTTGAAGAAACAGCTAAAAAGGCATCATTTTATGCAAAAAATGCGTAAAATTAGGTCAAAACAGGCAATTATTAGAAATTAGAAAAAAAATGTTGAAATTTAAAGATAATTTATGGTATAATACTTAAGTAGTACTAATAAAAGGGGAAAACAAAGAATCAAAAAAACGCAGCACTCTATTCTTCTGCACTCAAAATTCCTGTATAATCATTTCTTTCGCCAGGAGAAACTCTTCATAACACCCTTCATATCGACTAACTAAATACAACCCCTCCAACAAGACATTTAATCTTATCAAGCAGTCAAATTACTGATGAAAAACCCACCATCAAATAAAACCATATTCCCCATACTAAATATAAAAATCACTTATTAAAATCACCCTATGTTGTTATTATATAATAAGATAGATGTTAATCAAGACACAAAAAAAATAGTCAAAATCAAAGAAAATAGTAACGTATTGATTCCAAAATTGCTTGGGAACCGCTTTATCATGCAAAACAGAAGGTTAAAACTGGATTATAAAGCAATGCAGTCTTGGCTATTCTCTTTCACAAAGTTGATATGGTGAATATTAATTTCTGTTCAGTTGCGGACATTAGCTGTTAATAAATGATACACGTATGTTTCATAAGTGTAAGAAAACCCCAAGAAGATGAAATTGGCATGTTATTTGCTTTAATATAATCCTAATCCTATTATGTTTTTCATCATAAGAAAGGCTTTTTCCGATTGAATGGAAAAGGGCATGTAGAGAAATCAAAATGAAAAAACTAAATCTCATTATTTCTGTTGCTCTTCTCATGAGCGCTTATTGTCTTGGACAGAATGAAGTATCACTCAGAAAAGAGTTGGACATCCTTAAACCTTTTGTAGGCAAAACATGGGTTTGTGAGTCGACAGATCCTTCAGGGCAAATGAC
>CAYFVQ010000010.1:0-5688 GCA_964346585.1 uncultured Eubacteriales bacterium
AGCACATTTTATTGTCTTTATTGAACCATTTCAATAAACACACTAAAAATCAACTCTATGTTGTTTATTTAATTAAAAATACATATATTGTCACCAACATTTTGTGACTAATATGCCCGTAATGACAAAAATAGGAAATGGCTACACTTCACCCCTAAGAACATATTATCTAATGAGCATATATTAGAAATATTCAATTATGATTCTCCAAGCACACTGAAGAAATTCGGAGTTGAAATACAGAGACAGTCTATGGTAATCTTCTTCATCTGTTTTTTCACCAGGTTTTGAGCTGTTCCACAAATTCAAGGAGGGCCATAAATGCGACACTTATCTCAAGGCATTATTTTCACCACAATAATCCTTCTCTTGGTATCCCTGCCAGTGCGGGCGCAGTTGGGGATCGAACCTGTCTACGACCCTGAAGAAATAAAATTCATTTATGATGATCTGCATAATTTCTTAAAAGCATTCAAGATGATCAATGATGGAGCCGATCTGGCGGAAACCTTGAAGAAAGAATACCTGGACAAAGCCTCTCCCGGCTTGAAAAACTACATGGAGGATGTCGGATTCGAATTAAAGGATTTTGTTGATAGGTTCGAAAAATACAGAAAGTCCTATCTCACTCTTCCCGAGCTTCCCAGCCTGCTCGTTTCCCAGGAGGATAACATACGCAAGGCATTGCAGAACATGAAAAAGATTTTCCCGAAACCGGTGTTCATTCCCATATACTATATAGTCGGGATCAGCGGAGGACTTCACGCGGAACCATCCGAGGTCGGAATACGTCTCGCCTTTTCCCGGTCTCCCTCTCCTGATCGTCTTGCAGATCTGAAACTGACCATTATTCACGAACTGATCCACGTCCAGCAGTTCCTGGCAATCGGAATAGAGGAATACCATTCGATCTACGAAGATAAGCAAAGCCTCCTCGCCGTGTCGATCCGCGAAGGTGTGGCTGAGTATCTGACTCATCTTATCTCTGGCGAATACAGCAAAAAAGAAGTCTATAATTATTTAAAGAAAGACGAGAAGAATATTTGGAAACGTTTTAAGGGGGAGATGCACAACCGCGAATTCGGCGACTGGCTGTTTTCGAAGCCAAAAGACCCGGGCCAGCCCAGAGACCTTGGCTATATAATGGGCGCCCTGATCGTTGAATCATACTACGAGAATGCAGTAGACAAGAAAAAAGCGATAGATGAAATTCTAAAGATTACAGATTATAAAGGATTTCTTGAAAGAAGCCATTACGCGGAAAAATTTTCCAACTAATCAAATTGCCGAATGAGCCTGAAGCTCAAAGCCGGTTCAGTCTTTCAATTTTTTATTCTTAATGACGCGAAAAAGACTGTCCCGATAGTGATCCCCGATGGGAATCCGTTGGTCTTTGACCTTCACTTCCTCGGCCTCAATCAATTCCACATGGTCTAAATTGATGATATACGATTTGTGAATGCGGTGGAATTGAGGCGGCAGAAGTTCCAGTGCCTCTTTCATCGTGAGCAGTGTCAATATCTCCTTGTTGAGCGTTACAAATGTGAGGTAATTGCCTGATCCTTTGATATAGAGAATGTTGCGTGTGTCGAGCTTGTGGTAATCCGTACCGCTTTTGATGAATATGGTGTCTCCTCTCAGAGGCACTCTTTCCTTTTTTTTCTCCTTATACCGTCTAGAGGCTTTATTCACAGCTTTGAGGAACCTGTCAAACTCGATGGGCTTCAGCAGATAGTCCACCGCGTCATAATCGTAACTATCCAGCGCATATTCAGAGTAAGCTGTCGTAAATATGACAAGAGGGTGATGCTCAAGAGCATTCAGGAATTGAATCCCGCTGAGATCCGGCATGTTGATGTCCAATAAGAGCAAATCAACGGGATGGCTCTGGATATGATTCAGGGCTTTCAACGGGTCCCGGAATGTTCCGGTACACTCCAGGTCCGGGACCTTCTCGATGTAATCGCTGAGTATCTCTAAAGCCTTTGGCTCATCGTCTATGACCAGGCACTTCATGAGGACTCCCTTTTCTTGCTCTCAAGAACCAGCTTGACCTCGTAAATATCCCCGGTTTTGCGAGTAATCAGTTCGTGGGAATCCGGATACAGGAGTTCCAGCCTGCGTTTGACATTCTGCAATCCTATTCCTGAGTTGAATTCGTTCTTTTGGCTGGGAATATCATGGCAGCTATTCCTGATGGAGAGCTGAAGGACCTCCGGCTCCGCTTTTAATCGGATATGGATAAAAGAAGGAGCTTTGAGGCTTATGCCATGCTTAAATGCATTCTCCACGAAAGGAATCATGAGCATAGGAGGAATCAGGACAGTCTTTGTTAGGCCTTCTATCTTAAAATCGATGTCGATTTTATCCTCCTTGGAAAAACGCAGTTTCTGGAGTTCGATAAGCCTTTTTATCTGGTCGATCTCCTTATCCAGGCTGATCCTGTCCACCTGGCTGTCATGGATCATGTAGCGCATGAGATGGGATAATCTGGCGATCCCGTCTGCCGTGGTTTTTTCCTGTTTGCGGGCCATTCCGTACAGGTTGTTCAGTGTATTGAACAGAAAATGCGGATTGATCTGCGTTTTCAGCAATTCGAGTTCAGTCTGGACCTGTTTGCTTTTAATCTCCTGCAGAAGAAACCGCTCGTTGATACTGCGTTTAATGACTCTGAGGGAAGTGGCAATCAGGACAATAAAAAAGATGAAAGCCGCGCTGCTGTAATAGTCAATTTTCCCGTTAAAAACAAATGGGGAGAATGACGTGAACAGATAGATGTAAAGAGCCATTGTCGAGATGAACAGAGCAGCATAAATCACATACTTTTTTCTGTAGAAAAATTTTTCGAGGACAAAGAAGTGAAAATATACCGGGAAAAGCCCGAGCAAAACAATTCTCAAGCCGGTCATGGCTTTCATCGAAAGCGTCACGCCTTCTTTTTCAGGCGTTATGAGCATTAGAATAAAGAAGAAGGCCCAGAAGCCGAAGTGGTAGGCGACTCGCACGGTCAAGATTTTTTTGAGGAAACTTCTCCCCGAAAGAGATCTCATGCTCTTTATTAGAGTCTAAATCCGGCTTCTTTTCAAGGGTAACTCGTACAGTAAATCAGGGAATTCATCAATTATTCCAACCAATTCGTCATTTCTCTCTTTTTCCCCCTTTGAAATGCACTATATTTTATGCTTGATGGCAGGGAATGTTATTTCTCCAGGCGAGATGGATTTCCATGTCTGGGAATCGCTGTATTCGAAACACCAAAACAAAAAAAGGAGAATGCTGCGATGAGAAATGTTAATTATAATTCTGCTCTCTTTTTTTTAATGTTTTTACTAATGTTCACAATAGGATGTACATCACAGCCTGAAATTGATTATCTTGGCCTGGAACCCCCTGGCATAATCCCTTCTGTGTTTAAGCCGGAAATTCTACGCAATTATGAACATATGCAATCACCAATTTTTTCCCCAGATGGGAGGTCATTATTTATAACTCTCATCACTCCGCCCAGGCAATTTTCTACATTTTTTATAAAGAAAGAAAACAATCGGTGGACAAAACCATACATCCCTGAGTTTATCGAAAAATATGAAATAAGGTATCCATTTGTATCTCCGGACGGGAAGAAACTATTTTTTGTCATCGTTGAATCACATGAAAAAGAAGGTGAGACAATATACAATAGTGACATCTGGGCATCCGATATTGTTTCGACAGGAGTATGGAGTGAACCTTACAATCTAGGACCCATTATTAATTCTGAATATCATGAGAGGGCTCCTTCTGTAACATCGGACGGAACATTGTATTTCTATTCAGACAGAGACGGAGGAAAAGGAGGTACAGATATTTATCTATCCACCTTAAAGGAAGGCATTTTTTCAGAACCGCAAAATCTTGGTCATCTGGTAAACAGCGAATACAATGAAGGTAATCCTTTTATTGCCCCTGATGAGAGTTATATCTTATTCAACTCGAACGAACGTCCAGATTCATATGGGAGCCATGATATTTACATAAGTTTTCGAAAAAAAGACAGAACTTGGACTGAGGTTAAAAATGTAGGAGATATTGTTAATTCTAGTGCCAGCGAGGCTAAGCCGTATGTTTCGCCGGATGGGAAATATTTCTTTTTTTCAAGTCCGAGAAATGGTAACTGGGAGATCTTCTGGGTGGATTCAAAAATCATAGATAATCTTAAACCAAAAGAATTGAAGTAAAGAAGAAAAACCATAAAACCTAAAGCCATATTTGTTGGAATTTTATTGTCCATTGTATTTGTGTTATGTGAGTCAAAAAATGATGAATCGCAATTTAAATTAATGGAAGTAAAATAATGAAAAACAGAAAAATTATCATTGCAGGTTTATTCGGCGGAGTTGTCATGGTTGTATGGATCATTATCTCATATGGAGTCCTCCCTTTCCGTGATATGACAATCAAGGAAATACCGAATGAAGATACGGTTTTTAATGTAGTCAGTGAAAACATTTCTGAAAGTGGTTATTATTATTATCCCAGTTTGGCTCAAGGAGAATCAGCTTATCACGCCAGGCATGAAAGTGGCCCAATTTTCGGAATAATCTACCAGAAAGTCGGTGAAGAAGAAGTTGGATTAGAAAAATTGGTACTTGCTCTCCTAATTGCTTTTACGACTCCGATGATACCAGCCTGGATATTATCGATAATCAGTGAAAAAAAAATGTACACATATTGGCAGAGAGTCTTTATTGTTTTGCTATTTGGAGTCTTTCTAGCAATTTTCAGTGACTTGTCAAATAGAGTATTCAATAATTACCCAATGGATTATACAATCATTTCTGCTATAAACAATGTCATAACCTGGGCGCTGGCAGGTACAGTCATTGCGTGGATAATCAAACCGGCAAAAAATTGATTTATAGTGAGCAATAGATATTACAATTGTTTATTAAAATAATTCGTTGGGTTTCCCCAGGTGTTGAAAAATAAATGAATCGCGTGTGGCATGACCTTCCAGATCGTGTGGTTTTTACTTTACAAGAAAAGAGATCTCATGTCTTGAATTAAAGTCTAAATCCGACTTCTTTTCAAGGATCAGTCGTACAGAATATCAGGGAATTCATCAATTATTCCGTCCGCTTCGTCAATTCTCTCTTTTTTCCCCTTTGAAATGCACTATATTTACCTTTGGAAATAATGAGTTTGTTTCAAAAATCATATTGAAGGAGGAACTTCGATGAATTCTAAAACAATCATTATTCTGGTCATCGTTATTCTACTCTTCTTTACCGTGGTACTCCTGGGCAACGACCTTCATAATGCCATCCAGAAGGGGGATGTCGCCAGAGTCAAGACGCTTATCTCGAATAACAAAGAACTCATCCACATGAAGTCAGACAAAGGGCTAACGCCCCTCCATCTGGCTGTTCAGAACGGGAAGCTAGAGATTGTCGAGTTCCTGATATCCCAAGGCGCGGATATCAATGCCAAAGATAGCGAGGGAAACACTCCCTTGATCACCGCTCTCGCCTTCAGAAAGACTGACACTGCCAAATTTTTAATTTCCAAAGGAGCGGACGTCAGAATAAGGAACGCGCAGGATGAACCTCCGGTTATTTTGGCATTAATGCATGGTCAGAGTGAGTTGGTCGAACCGATCCTCGACAGCGGGCAGGATGTCAATGAACGTTTCAGGGGGAACTTTACCAT
>CAYFVQ010000011.1:0-12638 GCA_964346585.1 uncultured Eubacteriales bacterium
TTCTCAGATGCATTTCAAGTCGAAGTATTTTCTTTATTAATAATGATATATATTCTGAATACTTAAATGAACAAAAGAGAAATACCAACATTTTGTGAGTATTATGCCCGCAATGACACTTTTGCTTTCACTGTCATTTCCAAAAGAGTTGACTGATTGAAGATCACAAATGACAGTCCCCTTTTTATGATTTCCTTCTTTCTTCTCTTTATTCGACCAATGGGTGTACAGCCGATTCCTGGCCTGGTGAGGGTTTTGCGCTTTAAAATACCCCTATTCTGTGATAGAATACGCCATGACGTTATAGATGGAGAAGGAAATGGACTACCAGGCAAAAACACTGCATTTAAGTCAGAAGTTTGAAGAAATTGAGAGAAGTGATCGTGAATTAACTTCTGTCCTCAACGCATTTGCCAGCAAAGGGTATAAGCTCGATAAGGTCGTTCCAGATGAAAGGCTCGTTTCTGATCGAGATGCGAAAAAAGTTTTTATATTGATTTTTATAAAGGAAGAAGAAAGTCCTACAGCGCTGTAAAGAATCCTTCTTCATACAATCGATTCGAATCCTTAACCTCACTCTTAGTCGATTCAATAAACTCTATGGATTCATCCAGGATCTTCATCATTCTTTTCTTGTTCGCAGGAAGATGTCCTGCCACTCCCCTGTAAATAGCACTTCCTCCTGCCCAGAGATAGTTCGTCACATGGTCGCTGGCCAAGTAGCACTTTTTAACAGTTAGGTTTTCAATGAAGAGCCTCACTTCTTTCAACCGCTCCAAGGGAGGAGTGATTTCAAATTCACCTCTTTCCAGTTTATCTTTTAAGGGAGTCCCCTGCTTGAGAGTTAATGTTCTTAACCGTATAAAATCCGGCATGGCTTCATTGAGAACTCTGGCGCTGTTTAAGGCATGCTCCTTCCACCGATTTCGGCCACCCGCACCACTGAGCACATAGAAGGACACTTCAAATCCAGCTTTTTTGGCCTTCTGGCCTGCCTTGATCATCTCCTCGGGATGAGCTCCTTTGCACAACCAATCAAGGACTAACGGATCTCCGGATTCAAGGCCAATATGGAGCCTGTTAAGTCCAGCTTTTCGACTTTTTGTCAAGAATTCCATCTTCCTCATCAGAATAGTCTTGGCTCTGGCATAAGCGGTTATCCGTTTTACCTCAGGGAATGTCTCTTTAATATTGGTCACAATCGCAGGCAAATCCTTATGCACGAGATTGTCGCTGTCACCGAGGAATATGGAGTCCGCGGCTTTATAAATCTGCCTGGCTTTGCTCACATCCTTTTTGACCTCTTCTAATGATTTGGCCTCAAATCGAAGGGATTTGTACATGAAACAGAATGCACATCTATTCCAGGGACAGCCTCTTGTGACACGGATGAGTGCGCTGTCAGCCTCGTTTGGAGGTCTGTAGGGAGGAAAATCATACGTATTCAAGTATCTAAACATTTTTTATTCAGGGGCTCTTGATGGTCTCAAAGAATGCAGTGCTTATTTTTTTATGTAGCCGAGAGATTTGAGCTTGTCAATCTCTTCCTTTGTGAGTTTGTCTCTTTGTTTGAAATACTTCTTGCTATATTCGATGAATTCTTCGACATTGGCCCTAAATTGATTCAGCATTTGAGTCAGGGCTGCCATTTGACTGTCCGGATTCTTGTAAATATTCTGGCTCTCGAACCAGTCTTTTTCGACATCGTAGGCTTCATATTTATGATTATCATAGATGAGTTTCACATTGTCTTTGAGCATTCCGTATCGAATTGGACTCACTTTCAAGTGAAAAAGTCCGCCTCTCTTGGAATCCACCACACCTTTATACGCTTCAAAATAAAACACTCTTTCTTCACTCGTCGGATTGAAAAGGTCCTCTCCTTCCATGTCTTCCGGGATTGGAATTTCCAATTGAGATAGGATCGTGGGCGCAATATCTAGAATGGAAACATTCCTTTTGACCACAGCATCGGCATTTTTATTCCCGGGGAGTTTCACAATCAAAGGCACATGAAGGCCGGAATTATATAATTTTCGACCGTGAGTGAAGTAATTATGCTCACCGAAGCTTTCTCCATGATCCGCCATGAATATGATCAAAGAATCGTCATAGAGCCCGTATTTTTTTATCTTCTCGATTAACTGTCCGATGTAATGGTCATCATAGCCTATTTCGGTGTCGTATTTTCGAATTTTCTTGAGGTGGCTACCTTCCGGATAGAAAGAAGGATCGACCTCTTCGTCACTCTTATCAAATTCCTTGTGATAAACATACGGTTCATGAGGTGACGTGTAGTGAACCCAGAGAAAGAATTTTCTCTTAGAATTTTGGTACAGCCATCTCGTGGCCTTTTCACTGACATCTTTGGCATCCCCCTCTGAGAGAAACATTTTGAGCCATCTTTTTTTGTCGAGGACTTCGGTGTAGGTATCAAAACCACGATTTAAACTTGTTAGGTCTTTTCTAAGTGGATAGTTAGAGATAAATGCTCCTGAATAATATCCATGTCTTTTGAGATACTGGGGTAATATCTTTGTTCTGTTGAACACAGACATTCCGTTTCGCTTGGCTCCGTGTTTGTATGGAGGAAGAGACGACAACATCGAGGCGAATGCAGGCGTTGTCAGAGGAGAAGGCGTGTAGCAGTGGGTGAACAAAACGCCATCTTCGGCGAACCTGTCAATGTTGGGACTGGTATTTCTTGGATATCCATAACAACTCAGATGGTCGGCTCTTAGCGTGTCGACAGCGATGATAATGACATTGGTGGAATAAGAAAAAGAGCAGATGAATGATATGGCAAGCACTAAAATGACATGTTTTTTTATCCGATTCACGATAAATCCTATGAAGATTGTATCTTACACTATTCTCTATTATTTTTCCATGAGATTCAGGAGCCAGAAGCGAAAATTATGGTTTTGAGCCAGTCCATTTATCCCGATTCTTTATTCGCAGATTCAAAATATTCCCGGATTTGAGGCTTGATTAGATAAACAATCACTAGAATGCCGATTATGGTTCCAAAGGGAATTCTCAGCAGGCTGAAAGTGGCATAGACAATGCTCAAGACTCTCCCCCACTCTTTTCCGGCCAATAGGCCTATAGCTGCCACCACGGCCAAGCAGGCAGTGAAGAAAAGGAAAATGACTAAGATGCTCAGACCGAAAACAGCACCCACATTATCGATTCCGTGGAGATGTCTAACTTCAGGAAAAGCAAAAATGAATATGGCGCTCATCCCTATAAGGGCACCTGCAGCCGTGATGAATTCCCATACCGCTATGAGTATGAGCTCATCTGGTCTTCTCATTATCTTTTCCTCCTAAATGTAATTTTATGAGATTGCCGCGCTTTGCTCGCAATGACATGAGGATAAAATTGCCACGTTCCCTTTGGTCATTCGCATGATTTTAGCTACAAGGCTCTAAATTTATAGTGTTGACTTTTCTTACCTTCTTTCCAATGCAATCTCCATGCCATTCGTCAGTGGACTGTAGCTGGCTTCCAACCTCTGCCTGAAAGGTTCCAAAGATTTGACTATTACCTCAGGAAGTCCATCCTCCCAGACTAATCGGTATCGGTTGGACTCCATGGTCTCCATTTCAGCTTCCAGGGCTCTTTGCCATTGCCTTTGGGCTCCTGGAACATCGCCCTCAGTCAACTTTTCATACTGGTTGTGAAGCATGGGCAGAATTATCCTGTGCAGCCACCTGAGTGTCATATCCTGACGCATCTCATCAGATTCTTCACTTTCCCAATCGCTGAATCTGTACCCTTCATCATCACCTCTAATTTGAAAATCTTGGCCATCCAGAATAGGTTTTTTCAGCCAGGAATAATAGGATATAGTATAAAAATAATAATACTCGCCCATCCCCATTCCTGCGTCCAACAGCGCTTGAATTCGGGCTCTATGGAAGTCAGCTATTTGGGATATCAGCCCGAAACCCGTCGTGATTTTTTTAAACACACTTCTGCGTTCCTCTTCCCCCAATCCTTCATCGTCACTATCCTGGAGAATTCGCAGTGATTGTTCTAATTCTTCCCGAACAGGTCCCATGATTTCCCTTACGGCAAGAAAGGTCTCTAACCGTTCCGGCTCTATGGCTCCATTTGGAGAGGGGCAGTATTCATCAATGCTCCCGAACTCCTCGATCATGGTGTCCATCAGCTCTTCCGAGCTTCTAAAATCCTGGACGATATTCCTGATAAAAAAGAAACCACCCATGATCAGGATAATCACAATCAAAGCGATGGCGCCGCAGCCAATTCCGCAGCCGATAAGCCATTTTTTTGTTGAACTTGAAGAACTCTGTTTGACATTTTCCAAGGTGATTCTCCTTTTTACGGTCTTCTGAGAATAAAGCTACCACAGGACACGAATCGCGTCAAATCAACACAAACTGAAAATTGATTTTCATGATATCCGTTGTAAAAAAATACGTTTTCAGAGGGATTGGGTTTAAAAATTAAGGAATTCAGATAGTGGACGTTCCCTGCGGGGAAACTCTATCTTTTGATGACGTTCCAAAAACCAATCGATCGAGATAAGGTATCCCTTTCGGGAACGTCCCATATTTACTAACCTGGATTATTCACGAGTCGAGGTTGCTGTAGATGCGAGGCGTCGGCTCATGAAGCTGTGGTTGTCCACCGCGATTGGGCCGCAACGAAGCAGATGCAGTAAGATCGGCTCGCCCAAAGGGTAAAAGATGCCGACATAGAGAGAATGTATAGACGTTAAAGAAAGTTTGAATCTTGATTTTGAAAAAGACCTACCTAAATAGCTCATATCATTGTAAGTATTATATAGTGTCGGCATATTTTATGAATAATTCAGGCTAATTACTTATTTAATTTCTTGGATGTTTGGGCCATTAAAGTCACGAGTCTTTCTTTGGCATCCTCCACTTCAAGCAGCCCTTCGTCTGAAGTCTTCCATGTTTGCAGGGCCTTGGTGTACTGTTCGATGGCCTTGTCCTTCTCTCCTGTCTCCTCATAGAGTTTTGCCAGCCTGTAACAGCTCAAAGGATGGATGATCGGTCTGTCCAGTCCTATATCTAAATTGAGAGAGGTGATACGTTCGTACTCCGCGATGGCTTTATTCATCTCACCCTTCTTCAAGTATGCCAATGCAAACAGATCATCATCAAACGGGAGATTCCTCCTCACGAAGGAAACGATTGAACCGAACGATACCTTGGGAGGTGGCATTTTTTCGATGAGAGCAATGGCCTCATCTGCAGAGCCCTCCTCAAGCAGTACCAGACTACGGAGATAATCATATGTGGATGTCTTCATGCGTTTCGCTTTTTCTTCCTCCATATCAGATAGAATGGACTGAATGATAGAAAGCTTTGATTTTGTCGCTTCTATCTGGCCGGTTTTCAGGTCCGCCAATCCCTTATAAAAATGGGAGATGATAATGTTTTCGATTTCATCGCCGAGGTTGTTTTTGGTCCTGAATTCCATCCGTTTCGTCTGGTATTCTCGGAAGAGGTCGATTTTTCCCCATTCGTAACAGATCCATATTTTCACTCTGTATGCGATATCTATCAGACCATTATTGTTGACATTTTTCGCCAGCTCTTCAGATTTGTCTATCTCTTTAAAGGCCTGGTCAAGGTCTCCCAGGATATAAAAATAAAATCCCTTCAATTGATGTCCGAGAGACTTCCAGGGAACAGATGGAGCAGTGGATATATATTGGTCAATCCACTCGAGAGCCCGGACGTAATCTTCTTTAAGAGCGTAGACATAGGATATTTTCCACGACGAAGCAAAATCCGACTTGACTTCCAGCGCTTTCTTGAAATTCTCGATGGATTTATCCAGCTTTCCCATACGGAAATACATCTCTCCCATAGAATCGAACGGATTAGCATCTCCGGAAGATACAGAGGCATATCTCTCGAAATATTCAAGGGCTTTCCCAAAATAGTTCTTGCTGCTGTAGAAATAAGCCAGCTGATTCAGGGCATAGCCGTATTCGGGATCGAGTTCGATCGCTTTTTTCAGTTCGGCTTCTGCTTCATCCTGCATGCTTTTTCCTAAATAATACACAGCGAGGTCGAAGTGAACCCTTTTTTCTTCAGGATACTTTTTCGCGATCTCCTGGAGAGCCTCAAAATATTTCTTTCTCTCTTTATCTTTCTTATCCATTCCAGACATTATGGCTTTTATGTAAAGGCCTTCTTTTCCTGCGACTTTGCTGCCGAATTTCTTGAACTTTTCAAGCGCCTCGTTTCTTTTCGTAATATCGCCTAAATTTCCGTACACTCTTGATAGATAAAAATGGGCTAAAGCAAACTCGGGGTCTTGCTCCACGGCTTTTTCGAGAAACTGTTTGGCTTCAGTGAAATAAAATTTTTCATAGTCTTCCCGTCCTCTCAGGAAATTGTTATAGGCTTCCATTTTACTCGTCGTCACTTCTGCGATTTGGACTTTTTGAGGAGCGGCTTTCCGTTCGGACAAGCCTATTCCATGGGAGATCTCTCTGCTCAATTCATCAATCTGCTTGTTGAGGATGCTGTCCACTCCTGTTCCTCTGGAGCTTGTGCTTTTAATCAGGTTCTTTGTAGTCACATCCAGAACATTTACGTTGGTCGTAAAAGTCTCTTCTCCCTTCCCGAAACTTCCCAGAACAATGGCATCGACACCTTCATGATTGCAGAGCTCAAAGCCAAGGTCCCTATCGATATCTTTCATGTCATCTTTTCCCATTTGCTTGAGAAGGTCGCGCAGTCTCTCCCATGTGGTGACGCGAATGTACCTGTTCTGCTCGAGGCTTGTGATGAGAAGATTCGGGATGGCTTCCTTGAGATAATCAAAGCTAGGATCGCCTGTCTGGTTCTCGAATGTGATGACAGCGACTTTGACCATTTCTTCAAGAGGAACGGCTCCCGCTTCCTTCGAGAAAAACTTCCATCCCGCGAAACTTAATACAATTATTGCCGTCACGAGAAATGCGGGAAGAATGAGTTTTTTGATGTTGAACTTGATCGTGATTTCCCGCGAAGTAATAGGTATTCTTCTTGGAATTCGGCTTTCTGTGGTGGGCAGCTTTTTGTCGATGGCGTTGAGCTCTGTGAGGAGTTCATCAATGCTCTGAAACCTTTTTTCTCTTTTCTTCTCCAGGCATTTCAGGATTGTATGACTCAATGGGTCAGGAATCTGAGTATTGATTTTTTTTGGATTTTGAGGAATCTCGTTCTTATGTTTCAAGGCGACGCTGATAGGTGTGTCTCCCATAAAGGGAACTTTTCCGGCCACCATCTCGTAGAGTATGATTCCAAGCGAGTAGATATCAGATCTCTGGTCGGCCTTTTTTCCTTCGACCTGTTCTGGGCTCATGTACTCAGGAGTGCCCACCATCACTCCAGGACCTGTCATTCCATCTGTTTGTAAAGAGCGAGCGATTCCGAAATCCATGATCCGTGCAATTCCCATTTTATCTATCATGATGTTTGAGGGCTTTAAATCACGATGCACCACTCCTAAACGATGAGCTTCAGCCAAGCCTTCGCACACCTGCTTGGCAATGTTGATAGCGGTTTTCATACTCAACTGTTTTGTCATGCGAATCATGCTCTTCAAATTTTCACCGGGGATATACTCCATGACAATATAATGGGAGTCATTTTCTTTGCTGAGGTGGTACATGCGGCAGACATTCTTATGGGATACTTTCCGCGCATACTTCAATTCATTCTGGAAACGTTCGATCGTGTGTTTATTGGATGCGATTTCGGGCTTTATGAGCTTTAACGCCACTTTTTCGTTTATTGTTGTATCGAGGGCTTTGTAGACAGTTCCCATGCCTCCCTGCCCAAGCTCTTCGATGATCTGATATCTTCCGGCAAAGGTTGAGCCAGGAATGAAGTCTTCTGTTGAGGTCTGGCGAGTCATGGTCGGAATTTCCGAGATATCCTCGGGAGGCCCAAATTTTGTCCCGCATTGACTGCAAAAACGGGACTCATCGGGATTATCATAATCACAATGAGGACATTTCATAGATTCTTCTCCTTCCTCCCAAGTAATTAAAATATAGGAATAGATATAAAAATATACAAAACTAAACTATGCAAATTGCGTGCCAACAAAATTCTACCCATAATTCACGCGCTGTTTATGTTCAGTAATTAGGCAACTCTTTTGGCAATGATGTTGAGGGCCAAAGTGTCATTGCGAGCGTGGCAATCTCTTATAGAAAAATGGATTTCTTTTGATGAGATTGCTTCACTCCGTTCGAGATGACATTATAAAAACATTGCCGAATTATTGAGCTAGTACACACGCTCGATTTCGTGCACACTTGATTTAATCGCGAAATCATATTTTACTAATTTGATAAGATTTGTCATTTTAACTTTAATTTGAATTTCTTTCAAGTCCGTATAATTCCGTTTTCTTTTTTCCCATTATGAAGAACGCCATTTTCATTCCCACTCATCGGGTTCGTAATCGTTTCGCTCTCAACTCATCCCCTTCTATTCACTCATACGGATTTTTATTCCATAGGGATTTGGATTTCGCCAGAAATTCACTTGTATGCATTCAGAACTCAGGATAGAATATGTATTAAGGAAAGCCAAACAACAGCGAACTCATCAGCGTATTGGCCATCCCGTTAAAATAAAACATGAAAGATGACTGGAAAGATGAGCGAGACCGTGCGATTCACCCGTGTTTCTAGAAATTTAAAGGGAAGTTAAACACATGCCTCATTTAGTGCTGCAACAGAAAGACGCTCAACCAGTGATCATCACAATCACTCAAGAAATCACAACGATTGGGAGAAGTTCCTCCAATGATGTATTCCTGACTGATCAGAGTGTCTCTCGAGAGCACGCGAAAATTGTCGCCCTCAAAGACGGAGGCTTTGAAGTGCATGACTTGGGTGCCAAGCATCCCACTTCTGTCAACGGGATAGTTATTTCACACCACAGATTGAAGGATGGGGATAGAATAAGATTGGGTGATTCTGTACTCATCTTCAGAAGCGGAGAATCCCGTCCCTCTACCCGGGTTGAATTTCTCGCGGCTGAAGATATGGCCCAAGAGGCTGTGGAAGTGGCCTCATTAGACGCGACACGGACAGACGTCTTCGCTTCTGAAGAATTGGATCTCTCTTCACTCAAAAGGGACCACCAGAGGCTGATGCTCCTCTATGAATTCAGCCGATCGATTTTCCTTCATCTGGAAGACCAACAAAAATTACTGGAAGAGATAATGAGTTCGGCTTTCCGGACATTCGAGGCAGAAAGAGGCTTTATCGCCCTTGTCGATGAAGATACGGGGGAACTGGCATGTGAGTATGTCAGAGATAATACAACCGAACAAGAATCAGAGAGACTGGAAGTGAGCCGGACAATATTGCATAAAGTGCATAAAGAAGGAATTTCCGTCCTGACCGTCAATGCTCTCAAGGACCAAGAATTCAGGGATGTCAAAAGTGTCAAGGAATACAGCATCAGGTCGGCTATGTGCGCTCCCATGCTCTTCCAGAAAGAAGTGATAGGAGTCGTCTATGTTGACAACCGGGCGTCGGCTGGAAAGTTTTCAGAAGATGATTTGATGTTTTTAACTGCTCTCTGTCACCAGGCGGGGACTGCACTCAGGAATTCATGGCTGCATAGGCAAGTGGTCCAGGAAAATATCCGATTGGCCAGTGCATTAAAGCCAAAATTCCAGATCCTGGGTGATTCTAAAAGTATGAAAAAAGTCTTCCAGACAATGAAAAAAGCCGCACCTTCAGATATCACAGTGCTCATCCAGGGTGAGACAGGAACGGGAAAGGAATTGGTGGCCCAGGCGATTCACGGGCAATCGTCTCGAAACGACAGACCCTTCGTGGCTGTCAACTGTGCGGCCATACCCAAAGAACTGATTGAAAGCGAGCTCTTCGGACATGAAAAAGGAGCTTTTACCAGTGCCGTGAACACTCGCCAGGGAAAGTTTGAACTGGCTCATAGCGGCTCAATATTCCTTGATGAGATTGGTGACATGAGCATGGAGACACAGGCTAAAGTTCTCCGGACTCTGGAGGAGCAGGAATTCCAGAGAGTGGGCGGGTCCAAGAGTATAAAAGTAGATGTTCGGGTTATTGCCGCCACGAACAAAGACCTGGGAAAGGCCGTTAAAGAAGGTCGATTCCGCGAAGACCTCTATTATCGTTTAAACGTAGTCTTACTGAAACTTCCAGCGCTTCGAGAACGAAAGAAAGATATTATCCCGCTGGCCGAATACTTTATGGCCGGCAAAGCCAAAAAGATCTCGCAGAAAGCCCAACGGTTGCTATTGGCATATGATTGGCCAGGAAACGTAAGAGAGCTTAAGAACTACATAGAACGAGCGGTTGTTCTTGGAGACGGAGAAGTGATCCAGCCTGAAGATTTGCCTTATAGCATTCGAAAAGGATTAAAGATCATTCCTCCTCCGCTTGAGCCACTCGACCGGATAGAAGAAGACCACATCATTCGAGTATTGAGATCAACGGAATGGAATAAGAGTGAGGCAGCCAAGATATTGGGAATCACTCGACAGACTCTGGATAACAAAATCGAAAAATTTAAAATCAAAAAATAGCCTTTTTAAAGACCTCCCAACCACTATTTTGTATGAAAATTAGACATGCCAGGCTGGCTTTCTTTTAATTCTTTTATTTTCTGTAGATTCCATATGTCCAGCCCTTTCATCAAGCTTTTATATGTCTAAAAATTAGACAAATCCGTTTTTTGTTGGCCTGGGTTTAATTCTCGATGGAAGAGAAGAAATCAATTTTTTTTAACAATATTTTTCCTTTGTGAGAAGCCAATGAATGGCGTTCATGGTTTTCGTATCAATGAACTCTTGAATGCAGACGTTACAATAAAATGAGCAAAAAAGATTGAGATTGGATTATCTCCAGGGAGAACCTGGCAGTTTCAGGAAAAATAAATTTTCTTAACAACATCGATTCCACGATTATTTTTATCCCACATTCCAATCCAATCCCTTCATTTTCTTTTTGAATTTCAATAGAGATTCCAAAGCCTCTCCCCTGTGAATGGATTGGCATGGTTTTTGCTTAATGAAAAATAAAGACAATGGTTAAGACTATAAAGCGCGCTCTAAATCAATTCGCTGACTCAAGAATTGCAGTCTGGGACTTCATGGAACAGCAGCAAAACCTTCTTAAGATTGTACAGGATAAAAAAGTCAATGAACTGATCGTTTATTTAGGCATCTTGAATGTATGGGAATGGATTGGGAAAAATCAACGCCAGGACTCACACTTTTCTGAGACGAAAAGATCGCCGGAACTCAGTCAATACACAACGAAGCAATTCTTGCGGCACGAATTGGAGAATAAAGCCAAGAATATCGCAGAAGAACTCGATTCATTGAGTCAAAAATTCCATAAAGGAGGCAATTATCCGGAAGCAATAGAAAGAACAGTGAACAAGGGGATAGAACGAAGATTTAGCTCCAAAAAGAGGGTTTATTTTTTTCATTAACAGGAGGGTAAACTGAAAATAATGATCATCGTTATCATTGTTTTATTATTACTGTTCTTCCTGATCGCATGAGTGCCTTGACGCAAAATATTGGTGAGATAAAAGAATTTGTTGATGATGCGGATAGACTTTTCTTCCAGGCTCCAAGATGAATTTGACTGGATCACAGGCCGGATTCCAACAGTCATTAGTGTGTGGGATTTTTCATTTTGGTCGTTCGAATTGAAAAAAGAGAATGTCTGGGATGCGAGATAAGAATAATACGAACTCAAAAATTTAAGTTGATATTTATAATTGATTAAATCTATATATTTTATTTGAATAATAGAGTATAGATGATTTATAATGTCTAATTCAACTAAGAAGGAGGTGATCGAAGGAAATACACAAAACCGAGAAATCAATTATGGTTTTGGAGTAAATGATTTTACTCCGGAGTGAAAAAACCCATTTTAGGATGGGAAAGGAGGAATAAAAAGTGAAAAAAATCACACCATTGTTAATTTTGTTTTTTCTGCTGGGAACCTTCGCCGCTGCGCAAGAATTTGGAGCGATTAAAGGAGTTGTCAAAGATGTGGATGGCGCTGCCCTTCCTGGTGTCAGCGTGACATTGACAGGCTCAAAAATCGTCACCATGACAGCCGTCACATCGGAAAGAGGAAATTTCCGGTTTTTGACTCTGCCAGTGGCTAACGATTATGTCCTGAGGCTCGAACTCCCTGGATTCAAAACTCACGTCCAGGAAAACATCACCGTCACCTTTGGAAAGGATGTCACTTTCGACATCGCGCTGGAGCAGACAGCTCTCACAGAGGAAGTCACTGTTGTGGCCGAGAATCCTGTTATCGATACAAAAAGAGCCCGTGTGGGTGTCAGCATCACCGAAGAGATGATCATGGACCTTCCTACGGCCAGGAATCCCTGGGTCTTGATGTCCCTGATTCCTGGGATGCTCATCGATAGAGAGGATATCGGAGGCAACGAAGCCGGACAACAATCATCCTATTTCGGTCACGGTTCCAAAGGAGATGACAACACATGGAGCATTGACGGAGCGAACATCACTGACAATTCTGCTCTTGGTGCCGCTCCGGCGTATGTGAATGTTTCCAGCTACGAAGAGCTTCAGATCAA
>CAYFVQ010000012.1:0-40702 GCA_964346585.1 uncultured Eubacteriales bacterium
AGTCGCCTTTAATGATTGAAGTCATAGGGAATGTACTAAAGAAAGAGTGTGAGGCACTTTACGTCTAAGTTTTAGGCTTTCTCATGAATTTACTATGCCTCTCCCTCCACACCAAATTGATGCTATATAAGTGGCAGAAATTGACCAAAATCGCCAACTTTTAACTTTGCTGAATATTCTCTCAGATGCTTACGCTATCTTGCCCTTAGGCTGCCATTTTGCTATCCTATCAGCACATTGGAGCTTTGATTTGGATTGCTTTTAATTAATTATTCAACTTGATCCATTTGGAGACATGATGGCTAAAGAAAAATCTGTTGCTCTTGTGACTGGAGCCGGCCAGGGGATTGGCCGTGGGATTTCTGTTGAACTGGCCAAAAATGGATTTGACATCGTGGGAGTGGACATCGTTTTTGAGCCCGAGAATAAACAAAAGGGGCTTTTTGAAGTCAAGGAACGGGTTGAGGAACTGGGTTCGATTTTTTTACCGCTTCAAGGGGATGTTTCCTCCCTCAAAGACCATGAGACAATCCTCAAACAGGTTCTAGACAAATTCGGAAAAATTGATGTGCTCGTCAACAACGCCGGAGTGGCGCCAGAGAAAAGATTGGATGTGCTGGATACGACTCCTGAGAGCTATGACAGACTCCTGTCCATCAACGCCAGAGGTCCGTTTTTCTTGACTCAAAAGATTGCGACCCAAATGGTGAAACAGGTTGAGAAAAATCCTGGACTGAAACCCTGCATTATCTTTATCTCTTCCATATCCGCTTCTGTGTCTTCCCCTTCGAGGGCAGAATACTGCGTTTCTAAGGCAGCTTTAAGCCAGGCAGCACGCGTATTTGCAGACAGGCTGAGCGAATTCGGTATCAATGTCTATGAAGTGCGTCCGGGCATTATCCAAACGGATATGACTGCTCCTGTCCAGGAAAAATACGATAAACTCATCGACCAAGGCCTTGTGCCGCAAAAGCGCTGGGGATTTCCAGAAGATGTGGGAAAAGCGGTTGCGTCTCTGGCCAAAGGAGACTTCGGCTATTCCACTGGATTGGTTATCGAAGTCAGCGGCGGAATGAATATCCGACACCTGTGAGATGGAGCCGGGATAAAAAATGAATAAGTCGCAGAAGGCTTTCAGGAATATCCAGAAAAGCCAGTTGATCGCCCTTTTGACTCCTCAAAGCCAAAGAGAATGTGTGAAAGCGTATGAGATGCTGCGTCCGTTTAACGTCGTTCTTGAAGTCGCCATGCGCTCGGAATACGCGGTTGACGGAATCAAAGCGATAATGAAGAAATTCCCGGATGCTTGTGTGTTAGCGGGAACTGTGATGACTCGAGAGCAAGCCGAAGAAGCCATTCAGGCTGGGGCCGCAGGCATTGTATCCGCTGATTACATTCCCGCTGTGGTTGATGCGTGTGTAGAAAAGGATGTCATGTGCGTTCCAGGCGGGCTGTCCGATGTGGGAAAACAGCTAGTCCGGAAAGCAGACGGTTACGGATGTTCTCTTGAGGAACTTCGGGAAAAATATCCCTATCAATGGATCTATAAACTGTTCCCTGCTTTCTCAGGGAAGCTTTCCAATATGGACCTCTCCCATTCATGGAAGGGCCCGTATAAGAATCTGACAGTTATCTACACCGGAGGAATCTCTTTGAGCACTCTGAAGGACGCTGTCAAAAAAGATCCTGATGGAGTATTTTGTGCCTCGGCTCTGACAAAGTACATCAGTGAACTGAACCGAATGAAACAGGAAGTTCAGCAGTGGAAAGATATGCTCAAGCCTCCTCTCCCCAAAGTACGAAAAATTGTCAAGATAAAAAAGGAAGAGGAACCTCTTGGCCCCAGAGTGGTTACTTTCGGAGAGATGATGATTCGTCTCTCCCCATCTCCTGGAATTCGGCTGCAGAGCGCGCGGAATTTCGACTTGAATTTTGGTGGGGCTGAAGCGAATGTCGCTGTTTCCCTGGCGCGTCATGGAATCAACACGTCCTTCGTCACAGCTCTTCCTCCGAATGACCTGGGTGATTATGCTCTCCGCACATTGAGAATGCACGGAGTGGACACCCGGTTCATCCTCCAAAAAGGGAAGAGAATCGGGGTGTATTATCTAGAACATGGCTCTGGACCCAGGCCTTCGAAGGTCATCTACGACCGAGCGCATTCGGCGTTTTCTGAGATAGAGTCCTCTGACCTGGATTGGGAGCGGATACTGGATAATGTCCAGTGGTTTCACTGGACCGGGATCACCCCGGCCTTGGGGGATTCAGTCGCTTCCAGTCTGCGCCAGGCATTAGAGTTGGCGAAAATGAGAGGAATCACAGTCAGTGCAGATTTGAACTACCGGAAGATGCTCTGGAGTGAAGACAAAGCCAAGGAAGTGATGACAGGTCTGATGGAGTATGTCGACGTTCTTTTCGGGAATGAGGAAGATCCTACGCGCGTGTTCGGTGTTCGGCCGAAAAGAACGGATGTGGCTGCAGGAAAGCTGAACGTAGAGGATTACCGGGAACTGGCGAATACACTGCTTAAGCGGTTCAGATTGAAAAAGGTTGCCATCTCCCTCCGGGAGAGCCTCTCTGCTTCTGAAAACATTTGGTCAGCTTGTCTTTTGAGCGGAAACAAATTCATCAAGAGCCAGAAGTACCGTGTCTGGATAGTGGACCGTGTGGGAACAGGGGATGCCTTTGCCGCTGGATTGATATATAAATACCTGAAGGGGAAGACCGACCAGGAGGCTCTTGATTTTGGAGTCGCGGCCGCCTGCCTGAAACACTCGATCTGTGGAGATTTCAACCTTGTCAGCGTCGAGGAAGTGGAACGAATGGTTGGCGGTGAGACGAGCGGACGCGTGCAGCGCTAAGAGAGTCACTCGGATCGCTGAATGAAGTCCAATCTTATTCGAGAAAAGGTAATGAACTAAATGAACGTCAATTTCATGAGAACGATTGACCGAAGAGTGGGAATCCCGATTTGTTTTTTTCTATCCATCATTCATGGCATCGGGAAATTATTCAATCCACCCAAGATCATTAAAAAGCCTCAAAGAATCCTGTTCATCGAATTGTCTGAGATGGGCAGCATGGTCCTTGCCTATTCTCTGTTCAAGAAGACAAAAGAGTTATTTCCAGGGGCTGAACTGCATTTCCTGACATTCAAAGAGAACCGGCACGCTGTGGATATTCTGGGTATTATCCCCAAAGAGAATGTCGTGACCGTGAACAGCCGCGATATCTTCAGTTTTTTATTGTCATCCATCAGTGCCACATGGAAGCTTAGATGGAAGAAGATAAGTGTGGCTGTGGATATGGAGCTGTTTGCCAGGCTCACGGCCATAATCAGTTTTATGAGCGGCGCAAAGAACAGGGTCGGCTACTTCAGGTATCGCAATGAGGGATTATACAGAGGAAATTTTCTGACACATAGAGTGGCATTCAATCCCCATATCCATATGGCTCAAAACTTCCTCAACCTGATCTATGCTGTCCATTCCTCTCAAAAAGAACTCCCTCTGACAAAAAAACCCGTGGTTGACCAGGACATCGCTCTTCCGAAAATTCGATTATCCGAAGTGGCAAGAATGAAGATGATAAAGAAACTCCAGGAAGAGAATAAAAACATCGTGCATGCTAAAAAGATCATTCTCTTCAATCCGAATGCGAGTGACATCGTACCTATGAGGAGATGGCCTCTAAGGAATTATATCGAATTGGCCAGGAAGCTCCTCAAGCATGATGGAGTATACATTATCAACACAGGCGTTGAGTCAGAAAAAAAATATGGGGATGTCCTGCATCAAGCCTTAGGTTCGATGAGATTCATCAATCTGGTCGGAAGAACCTCTTTTTCTGAGTTAATCAGTCTCTATGATATAGCCGACATTTTGATCACGAATGACAGCGGACCCGTTCATTTTTCTGCAATGACGAATATAAAGACTTTTGCGTTTTTTGGACCTGAAACTCCGAAGCTCTACGGGCCGCTGGGAGATAATTGTTTCGTATTCTACTCGAATTACAGCTGCAGTCCCTGTATATCCGCTTTTAACCAGAGGAAATCTCCCTGTAACGACAACAAATGTCTCAAAGCCATCTCTGTGGATGAAGTCTACAGGAAAGTGAAGTTGTTCATTGCGTGATTCGATTCGATTTCACTCAATGATACTCCTTTTACAATCGAAAATCCTTTCAGTTAAGCCAGGATTGAGAGCAACACGCTGCTTGTGAGCGTCATGCGTTTAAGAAAAAAGACGTATTTATTCATCTTGATCGCCCTTATCCTCCTCATTTCAATTTTTCTCCTCAAAGTCCAGGAGCACATGAGAGATTTTGAAGTGAATTACACCGCAGGAAAAAGGTTAAGAGCGGGGGAGAATCTTTACCAGAAAAAAGATGGGCACTATATGTTCAAATACCTGCCCAGTTCTGCGCTCTTTTATATCCCTCTATCATTCCTCCCCTTAAGTGTGGCGAAAGCTATCTGGTATATTCTCGTGGTTTTTAGCATTTGTTCACTCGTTTATATCTCTTACAGGATCTTGCCTCTGAAAAAAGGGAAACCATACTATCTACTCGTGTTCACTCCTTTGATATTAGTTAGGTATTTTTTAAGAGAGCTCCAGCTGGGGCAGATCAATGCGGTTGTCGGGATGATCTTACTTTTTATGGTCTGGTTTTTGATTTCTGAAAGAGACATAGGGTCTGCCCAGAGTGAAACATGCATGGGGGTCCTCTGGGGGCTTGCCCTTTCGCTCAAACCTCATTCTCTGATTTTCCTGCCCTATTTTCTTATCAAGAAAAAGTGGAAAGCTCTGTTATGCGGGCTGGGCTTTTTATCTCTGGTTCTTTTTATCGCATCACTTTTTTATGGTTTTCAAGGAGAGACAGCTGTTCTTAAAGAATGGTTCGCCACTATTTCTCGTTCAACGCCGGGTTTATTCACATCCCAGGACAACATATCCTTTGTGGCCCTGTTTATGAAATGGACGGGCGAGCGAAACCTCGCTCTTGTCCTAGCCGGAGCCGTGGTCATCCTCATGGCTTTCATGATGTTGGCTCTGGTTCTCAAAGGCCGGGGAGTTGAACGGGCGCCGGTCCTGGAGTGTTCTATTCTTTTCATCCTTATTCCGCTCGTCTCTCCTTTGGGCTGGGATTACACACTTCTCGTTTCTGTATTGGGCGTGATGATACTCATCCATAACTTTTTCGAGTTTTCGAGATTCTGGAGAGCGGTTCTTGTTGCGGACTTCTTTATCATTGCGTTTTCCCTTTTCGATATATTGGGAAGAGAACTGTATACCCGATTCATGTCCTGGTCTGTGATAACTCTAAATTTTGTGATCCTTATCGGGTATCTCTCTTATCTCCGCTTCAGGAAAGTCTGTTAGAGAGAAAAAGAAAGGATTCTTCGCACGTTGTGTGTGTAATGGTGCATTGAAGCGGCAGGGAGATCGCTTCGCTCCAGAGGATAAGACAAGATAGAGGGATTAGAACTTAAGCACATACATAGCGCGGACAGCGGGCTTTGTGCTTTTGACTCGTTCATCCTCGAGTGAGGCATGCCTCAAGTAATAGTCATACCCCACGCTGAGCTGCGATCTTTTTGAGATATCACAGTTGAGGTTCAACGTCAGTATTCCCAGGAATTCGTTGACGTCGGTGTATATTGAGTGAACCCAATACTGGGAGAAGCCTGTATCGATACTGCCCAGCCCTTTTTTTCCAAACTCGAGCTTGAATCTGCCGAGCAATCCGGGCCCGAAGTAATACGGATCATCTATTTTCGTCCCGAAATGGGCGTCCGGGGACTCGATCGAGGGGCTGGAGCCACCGAATATTAAATACAGAATCCCGGAACTGTTTAAATAAAAACGAGAATCGGCTTCAGAGATTGTGACAAGGCCGGGTCCAACTCCGAGAGCAGACATTATCTCGCTTGTCTGAGTGTCCATGTAATCAAAAACGCCGAATAGCCCGGCAAAGCCTCCTTTGATTTTTTTCCCGGCGAGGATTCCCGTCGTGAGTATTTCCGTATCGAGGAGCTTATAATCCTGGAGTCCGAGCCTTATACTAAAGGAGAACCAATCATAAGAACGGAGTGTAGAAGTCTCTCCCTTTAAGTGATCTTTATACTCCAGACCTAAAGCCATTAGAAAAGTGGGCTGGCCTGAACGCGTCTTGTAGGCTCCAAAAGGAAACTTTAGGTTGAAATAATGTTTCTCTGGCGGACTTCCGATTCTAAACGCATTGCCGGAGACAACTCTGAATATGTTTCCCGGGTTCACAACAAAGGCCATGGTTTCGCGGAGGACTCTTTCAAACCCGACTGCACTTTCATCAATGAACAGATTGGCTGCCTTGAACAAGATCTCACCTATAACGAGACCTCCAAGAGTATTCGTAATGAGATCGTTTCTGGAGGGGGGATTATCTTTATCACCTCTCGATTCGAGAAATAACTCCCAAGTGGCACTCCCGAACAAAGTAAAAAGCGTGGATTCCAGAACGTTCAAATTGTTCGCTCTGGCAATGGTGTAATTGATGCCTCCATGATATGGGTGGCCGAGAAGGTTTGTCCAGTATGTGTCTTTATCCCAGGTGAATCCGGATTTAAGGTTATCCCGCCAGGAATCCCAAGAGACGTAGGCCCATTTTTCTTTTATGACATATCTGTTAAAAAGCCATATGGTCACGTTGAGTGATGTTATTTCAATGGCGGCTTTGAAGTATCTTTTTTTATTTTTCTGAGTGAGTTCCTTTTCCAATGGTGTTTTCAGCGAAAAGATTCCAGGATTATTTGTTCTCAGCCTGAATGGAGCGATTAATTCTCCTCTTTTTTGATAATCGTTTTTTATGAAGAAAGTCGTATCACTCTCGGGAGACAATATGTTAATAGAGTTGCGAAGGCTATCCGGTGAATACGGAACCAATGAATATCTTTGACTGTCAAAAAGAGAGTATTTCTTTGGAAAGGATTCTTTGTTCAGAGAGTTTTTTTTCTCCTCGGCAAACAGATTAGAGAAACTAATTAATTTTATGGCGAGAACGATTATTATGGCTCGAGTCTTCATTTAAATGCCCTGTGCTTCTACTCGCTCCCATTTTTAAAAAATATCTAAAATTGGAGTTTGTGAGGAAAATTGTATGTATTTTAAATTAAAGAACATAATAAGAAAGTCGTCCATAAAAGTCAAATAGAGAAGATAAGGATCAAGCTCATTGAGTCTGGAAATGGTGCAAGAATCCTTGTTTTTACTTCACTGTTTTTCCTTCCAGGGACTCGATTTCCAAGGAGCAATGGCTTTTTGCCAGAAAGTTCCTGTCCCTGACTTGCGGACGACAATAATAGCCCAAACCAGGAATGCGATTTCAACAATTGCCGAGGCAGGTGTGGTGAAATATCTGTACCAGTCATAGAGAATCGATGTGTCGGACCAGGGCCAGATCCCGATAGAGTACTTTACATTAGTGAAAGGCCAGAGCAGCTTGACTCCCAATTCGTCGAATACATCTGTCAAAACATGGAACCAACTCCCGATGAGAAAACAGAGTCCTGGCATCCTTCCGAATATCCACCAGATGAGAAATGAACAAGCGAGAGGAACAATCAGGGTATGGAAATGACCGAATAGGTAATCGCGGTGCATTTTCATGTCGATCAGGAACATGAAAATGCGGTCGATGAGGAAAAAATCAGGAAAAACAGAACCGAGGATCAACCATCTGAAGTTCAATTGAGGGAAGTGATATTTCAACACGTACTGCTCGGTATAATGGGCTGTGATGCTCATTTTTTATTCTCGGAGTTTTGCATTAAGAAATTCTGGTCCTCACACTGGCTTCATGCCAAAGGTCTGATTCATATTTATTGATCATTATCATAGACTGAACGAATTGGGATTGTGGTCAGCACCTTTTCTCATTTGAATTGTCAATCTTGAGTTTGGTTTCTCGTGGCAATGATAGGATTATGTAAGGCAATTTGTCAAATCTTTTACTTGAGTTTGACTTTCATCCAAGCCCAGTCTTAAATTTCATGTTACATCTTCTATCTTTTGTGGATTAAACGTAACCTAAAGAGCTTGGAAGATTATTCAGGGATGGATGGAGCAGCTTCGGAAGATCTAGCCTTAGCTATCATAAAATAAGATTTGCGTTTGTTTTGAAATTTTCTATCGGGCTAAATTGCGTTTGACATCCAATTTAATACAATTTAAGTTATTATTCGCAATTTAGAATTCCAAGATTGTCTAGGTGGAGGTGAACCGATATGGCTTATGCTGCAGGAGCGTCAGGGGCTGTTGTTGCAGCAGCGGCGATTGCCCAGGCCATCAGAGCTTCCGGTGCCATTGTGCGCCTGGAAGCGAACGATTTTATGATCATCCTCTCAAAGGCTGATAAACTTGCTGTTGTCTGTGCGGTCAGCGGCTTTCGGAAAAAGAAGCATGAGTATTTAACGGGATATAAAGGACTGGTTTTTTACACAAAATCAAATATTCCTCTGCAGCTCCCGTCCGAGGCTGAGCTCATCGTGGCAAAAAGAATCTGGATTCCGGGTTAAGTTTTCTCTGTTTGTCCATGATTGATATTCAGGAGCATTTCTACGACGATGATCCGACCAGGGGTCATCCTGATGTCCGGACGAGACTAAGGGGCGTTTCCTATTTTTTCCTTGGTAACGGCTTCATCCAGGCTGCTGTTCAGGTGGCCCCAGCAGGAGAGGGAACCCCCTTAGGCCTTCTGGTGATGGACCCTGAGCGCTTAGGGAAAAAAAGAGACTCCCTGACTATGGATTCCCATTCCGGCCTCGAGAACACGATGATCCGTATTAGGTCGGGAGCTTCCGCGCATATTCCGAAAGGGAAATCTTTGCAGGCTGAATGGATATCCGAATATCCAGTGCCTGCTGTTTGTGTGGAGTGGAAAACCCGGGAAGTTCAAGTGAATGAGATTTTTTATTGTCCGGATGTATTCCAACCCGTACTCGCCCGCGAAGTTCGGATGAAAAATTTACTAAAGAATGAAGTTCAAGCTCTGATCCAAACAGGAATCCTCGATAAGGTCACAGAGCAGGATCTTTCGTTTGGCCCCCAGGAAGAATTAACAGTTTTTCTCCGCTACACGCTTGACCGTTCAAGCAATGTGGTCACAGTCGACTGGGCTGACAGGACTGGACCGAGTGAAGAAACACTCCAATACTGGGAGAAAGTCACCTCTGTCTCTTTTGGCCTGCCCCTCCTGGATCATTATTTTAATTCCTGTCGAACCCAGCTGCCTGTAGTCATATCAAACAGAGGAAAAGTCGACGGCAGCGTCTGGCAGTACAACCGGGAGTGGGTTCGAGATCAGGCTATGATGACAATCGGGTTGACGTTATCGGGACACCATGAGATTGCCTGCCGGATGCTTAACCGTTTACTCCAAGAGTTTGTCACAGATGAGGGGGATACTATCGATTCTAGTGAAAAAAGGGATCCGGATGAAGTTGAATTGGACCAGAACGGCGTGCTTCTCTATGCGTTAAGGAACTATGTCCTTTGGTCCGGTGACCATGATATTGTGGCTCAGCACTGGGACAAGATCGTTTCCACGGCTGAGTTTCCTTTGAAGGATGTTTTTCGCCATCAACCTTCGGGTCTGCTCGCCAACCAGAGGGAATACTGGGAACGTCACAGAGCCCATGGTGTGGAAAGAGGGCTGGAACTGACTCATCAACTGTGGACCTCACTCGGGCTTTCCTCTGCAGCAGAGCTGGCTCGCCTGGTCTCACATGAGGCCGCAGCCAATCTTTGGGAAAGGCGGGCTGAGTGGATCAAGCAGTCGATGTTGGACCATGCGCAGTACGGTCTGGTTGACGGACGCGGCTTCATCAAGCGCCGCAAAATCGATGGCTCTGTTCAAGAAACTCTGGATCCTTTGCCCGATGCCGGTCTTCCAAAAGAGGCCCCTTTGTCTTCCGCTGAAGACCACTTTCTCAATCCCGATGCTTCCGCTTCTTTACCGATTGCCTTCGGGTTTGTTTCCCCAGATTCTCCACTGGCTTCTTTAACCATGGCACATCTTGAGATACTCTGGAATCAGTCCTGGAAAGACGGGGGATACGGCCGCTATCATGCCAGCTCTGAACCTGACTCGCCCGGCCCCTGGCCTTTTCCATCTCTGTTCATCGCCCGCGCTTACATGGAGACAGGAGACCTGGAGAAAGTCTGGCGCGTGCTCAAATGGATGGATACTCTTTCCGGAGCCAAGGCTGGCTCATGGTTTGAATTCTACGGTCCCAGGCAATCTCCTCCCTTTCCTCAGGTCGGGATAACGCCCTGGACATGGGCAGAGATGCTTATCTTGCTCTGCCACCATATTATCGGTATCCAACCCGAGATGAATCACCTCAGGATAAGGCCAAGACTCCTTCCGGGCATAAAAAGAATCAGGGCTTTGTTTCCTCTCCGAAACGGAAGGGTCAATCTTGATATACAGAGGGTTTCAAAGGGAAAGCCGCACGGTTTTCGCTCGAACGCAGCCATCATCCAATCCTCAGATAAAGAAGCCCTCATTTTTTACTCAAAAAAGGACCTCTGGGTGGAAGTTTCTCTGCCTTAACGATTTCTTAGAGTGGAGGAGGAAATGTCATTAAAGACTTTGTATCTCATCTGTAATGCGCATCTCGATCCTGTCTGGCTGTGGGAATGGGAAGAGGGCGTAGGCGAAACTCTCTCGACTTTTCGGACCGCAGCTCAATTCTGCGGGGAATTCGATGAATTCGTATTCAACCACAATGAAGCTGTCCTGTATAAATGGGTCGAGATGTTTGAGCCAGAGCTTTTTTCCCGGATCCAGCAGTTGGTGAAGAAGCAAAAATGGCATATCCTGGGCGGCTGGTATCTCCAGCCCGATTGCAACATGCCAAGCGGCGAGTCTTTTGTCCGGCAGATTCTTATGGGAAAATCTTACTTCAAGGAAAAATTTGGCGTGGAACCCAGGACGGCCATGAACTTTGACCCGTTCGGACACACCAGGGGACTCGTACAGATACTGAAAAAATCGGGGTACACATCTTACCTCTTCTGCCGGCCTGATGCGAAGCATATCACACTCCCCGCTGATGACTTTGTCTGGGTCGGGTACGATGGGTCGGAGATTCTCGCTCACCGCGCACGGTATCACTACAATTCAGACAGAGGAAAGGCCCGGCAGCGAGTTGAACAATGGATGAAGGAGAATCGAGAACAGAAACAGGGAATGCTGCTCTGGGGAGTCGGCAATCATGGTGGCGGAGCCTCACGCGAGGACCTTGAACAGCTCCGGGAGCTCAACAAGGAAAAATCTGGATGGGATGTGCGTCACGGAATTCCAGAAAACTATTTCGAGGTCATAAGCCAAAAAGCGGATAACCTTCCGCGCTACGCTCAAAGCCTCAATCCCTGGTCAGTGGGCTGCTATACCACCATGGCGCTTATCAAACAGAAGCACCGTCTTCTCGAAAACACGTATTATTTGACCGAGAAAATGGTGAGCCATGCTTCATCACAAGGATTAATGGATTATCCCCGGGACGAACTCCACCAATCGCTGGAAGACCTTTTGTTCTGTGAATTCCATGATATCCTTCCAGGCTCCTCAATTGTCGAAGTTGAAGCCTATGCGCTCCAAAGGATGGATCACGCACTGGAAATCCTATCCCGTCTCAAGGCCCGGGCATTTTTTGCTTTGACAAAAGGGGAAAAGAGAGCAGAAGAAGGTGAATTTCCGATTTTTGTCTACAATCCTCATCCTTATCCAGTGAATGAGACGATTTCCTGTGAATTCCAGCCTCAAGAGCCCAATTTTGACCCAGAGACCTTCTGGCTTCCTGAGGTTAGAGACAGCAGTGGAAAAGCTGTTCCTCACCAACTTGAGAAAGAGAGCAGCAATATATCTGTTGACCAGCGGAAAAGAGTCGTCTTCCAAGCCGAGCTCAAGCCTGCGCAGATGAATCGCTTCTCCTTCTTTGTGAAAGAGGTCAAGCCGATTACACAAAGAGATAAGAAGAAAGAAACACCACTGGCTTTTAAATCAGATAAAATCGAGCTCTCCATCAATGACAAAACCGGCTGGGTGGATAGCTATTGCGTCGACGGAAATGATTTTCTCCATCCTGATTCTTTCCGCTGCCTTGTCATCGAAGATTATCCGGACCCCTGGGGAATGAAGGTTCGCTCATTCCGGAATGTCCTGGGACGTTTTAATCTCATGTCAAAGAAAGAAGCGGCCCGGTTTGCCGCTGTGTCAGGATCAGAGCTCGAACCTGTCCGTATCATCGAAGATGGTCCTGTGAGAACAGTCGTCGAGGTGCTCTTAAAGTACAATCATTCATCGATATGCCAGAGATATATGATTCCTAAAAAAGGCAGTGAGTTAGGAGTGGAAGTCCGCGTGCTCTGGGCCGAGAAGGACCGTATGCTCAAACTCTCTCTGCCGACCTCATTCCAGAAAGGGAGCTGCAGGGGACAAGTGGCCTACGGGGTTGAGGAGTTCACCAGAGAAAAAGAAGAGCTTGTTGCCCAGAAATGGGTCGGAGTTGTCTCTTCAGATAAGAAATATGCCATGACGATAATCAATAACGGTACATACGGCTTTGACTTTTCAAACGGTGAGCTTCGTCATTCCTTACTGCGTTCTGCAGCCTATGCGGCCCATCCAGTGGATGGAAAAAAGCCGATTGTCCCCCTAGACCGGTTCGAGCCGCGGATAGACCAGGGCGAGAGGGTATTCCGTTTCTGGATCAATGGCGGTGAGGCTCAAGAGCGGCTCTCTCAAGTAGACCGTGAGGCGCTTATCAAGAATGAGAGTCCGATGGCGCTCTCCTGGTTTCCTCCGGGAAAAGGAAAAAAGATTCTGCCTTCAGTATCGGTGAGTGGGGATGCAATCCAGTTCACTTCAATCAAAATGGCCGAGGAGAATAATTGGCTCCTCATCCGCCTGTTCGAACCCACCGGCGGAGAGCGAAAAACCGATGTATCGATTCCTTGTTTACACCTGAATTTTGAGGTCAAGCTTCAAGGCTTTGAAATAAAAACCATGGCCGTGGACCTTGAATCAAAGGAGATTTTTGAGGTGGATTTGATGGAGAAAAGACTGTGACTGGATGTCCATGATATAATCAAAAAGATGTAGGCCATTTAGGGCCAACCTGGAAAAAAAGGGAGCATGAATGTGCTCAGTAATTAGGTAACACTTTTTTGATGTCATTGCGAGTGGAGTGAAGCAATCTCATACAAAGAAATGCATTTTCACAAAGAGATTGCCGCGCTTCACTCGCAATGACACTTATTCCTTCAATGTCATTTCTAAAAGAGTTGCTTAATTAGTGGTCATAAACAAGGCATTCAAAAAGAAAATGAAAAGGAATAACGAAGGGCCAAAGCCTCCTCCGGTCTCTGTAGTCATGGTTGGAATCAGCGGAATGGGGCTCCATTATCTCATGACTCTGCTGGAAGAATTTTCTCCCGGAGAGATCGAGCTTCGCGCCGCTGTGGATCCTTTCCCGGAAAAGTCTGAACGCTTCCCCGAACTCAAAGAAAAGGGCATTCCTGTGTTTGATTCTCTCAGTGAGTTCTACGGCAGCAGTCGGACCGCTGAGTTGGTTGTTATTTCGTCTCCGACTCAACACCATGTTCCCCAGAGCTATGAGGCGCTCCGCCACAACAGCCATGTGTTGTGTGAGAAGCCCATCGGCGCCACGATCCAGGACGCGAACCAGTTGATCCAGGTTAAGGAGGAGTCAAACCACTGGGTCATGATCGGCTACCAGTGGTCCTATTCGAAAGCGATTCAATGCCTGAAACGCGATATTCTCAAGGGAATGTTCGGCAGACCAGTTCGGCTGAAATCCCTGTGTTTCTGGCCCAGAGCAGAGGATTATTACGGAAAAAGCTCCTGGCTTGGGAGAAAAAAAGATGAAGAGGGCCGTTGGGTATTGGACAGCCCAGCCAACAACGCGATGGCTCATTTTCTGCACAACCTGTTCTACGTGTTGGGCGACCATGCGGATACGAGCGCTCAACCCACAGCAGTCACAGCCGAACTGTACAGAGCCTATCCCATCCAGAATTTCGACACCGTTGCTTGTCGCGCATTTACACAGGAAGGCACAGAGCTTCTGTTTTATGCGTCCCATGTGACACGTCCAGACCAGGGACCCATATTTTCCTTCGAGTTCGAGCAGGCCACAATCACCTATGGAGAGTTTTCTGAGGAGATTATCGCCATCGACCGCAAAAGGAAAGAAAAACATTTCGGCTCCCCGGAAGCTGCCCATCATTTCCTGAAACTGTTTGATGCGGTAGCGTGTGTCCGGGAACCCAAGCCTGTGGTTTGCGGCCCGGAAGCAGCGCGCTCCCAGACTCTGTGTGTGAACGGCATTCAGGAGTCCTTCCAGGAGATTGTGGAGTTTCCGGAATCAATGGTTCACAAGGAAGAAAGTGAAGGAAGATGGTGGGTCGAAGGGCTGGCCGAAGGATTTTATGACTGCTACACCAAAGGAATCCTTCCCAGTGAAGGGAACATTCCCTGGGCCCGTGCCGGAATACCAGTGGATGTGCGGGATTATCATTTTTTCCCGGGTGGAACTCCTCCGGCTGATCGAGCGGATAAGCGAGAGGAATGATTTCCATGGATTCCCGCGAGCTTGTCCGCCGAACACTCGCCTTTGAATCCCCGGAACGCATACCCCGCCAGTGTTGGATTTTGCCCTGGGCTGAGGAAAAATACTCAGATACAGTCGAGAGGCTTCGCAGAGAATTTCCGGATGATATAGTTGATGCACCGGCAGTCTATAAAGAGCCGTTGGGAATTAAAGGAGACCGGTACAGTCCTGGGATTTATGTGGATGAGTGGGGATGCACTTTTAACAACCTCCAGAGCGGCACGATCGGGATTGTTCGTCAACCTCTCATTAAGGACTGGAAGGACCTAGATGATTTCACAACCCCTGATGCTGTCCTCAGCCTTGACCAGGAGGAAGTGAATGCTTTTTGTGAAAACACAGATAAGTTTGTGCTTTCCGGGACTGTTGTTCGTCCTTTTGAACGGTTGCAGTTCATCCGGACCATGGAGCAAGCGCTCGTCGATCTCATCGAACAGCCTGCCGAGCTCTTTAAGCTTTTAGACCGAATTCATGAACATTACTGCAGGGAAGTTGAAACATGGGCCAGCACAGATGTGGATGGAGTGGCCCTGATGGATGATTGGGGCACACAGCGAGCGCTCATCGCATCTCCAGAGATTTTCCGGCAGATCTTCAAGCCGATGTACCGGGATTATGAGGAAATTGCCCGCCAGCACGGGAAGTTCGTCTTTATGCATTCGGATGGATACATCACTGACATCATTCCCGATTTGATTGAAATCGGAATCGATGCCCTGAACAGCCAGGTCTTCTGTATGGGCGTAAAAGAATTAGGTGAGCGGTTTCGGAGGAAGATCACTTTCTGGGGAGAGATTGACCGCCAGCAGCTTCTGTCCCAAGGGTCTCGAGAGGAGATTGAACAGGCCGTTCAAGAGATATGGACTCATTTGTATGCGGATGGGGGAGTCATCGCTCAGTGCGAATTTGGCCTCGAAGCCAAACCAGAGAATGTTTTGGCAGTGTTTGAAGCCTGGAATTCCATCAGTCAGACAAAATTAAAACATCAATAATTATCAATTTTTCTTTAGTAATTCGATAAAAATCCAAGAGGCTGATTTTCTCCTGATTTTTCCTGCTTCCGGAAAAGAGGGAGCACTGTTTCGATCCTGACTCGATAGGAAAAATATAACTTGACTATACATATTCGATTTTTGATATTATAGAGGCAAAATTCAAGATAGGAGGGAAAAATGGAAGTAAAGGAAGATAGAGTTGTAAACGTTCATAAGGTGATTGAAAAGTTAGAGGAATCTCTTCAAAAAGCAAACCAGGGGAATACAACGCACTATATAAAC
This sequence comes from uncultured Eubacteriales bacterium, assembly GCA_964346585.1. Taxonomy (GTDB): domain Bacteria; phylum Acidobacteriota; class Aminicenantia; order Aminicenantales; family Aminicenantaceae; genus SOIA01. Next base: position 15,958 of record CAYFVQ010000012.1, read on the forward strand.
ATTTTGAAAGCCATGTTCTCTTATCCCCCCGAGCCAATGGCGCAGTGTAGGCCTCCTGATACTTATCCTGAAATTCCACAGTAAGGGTGATGAAGTAGTTTAAAACATTCAGAAGACTCAGCTTTTCTCGAACAAGAATTAATATTTTTTGTAAGTGGTATAATTCAGGGTGGAATTCTCCAGTTTTTCAATCACAGTGACGGAGGAGTGCAATTTCAATTGCTCCTATTGCTATCAAAAAAAGGGAAGAACATACTGCGATATTGAAACCCTTGAGAGAGCACTAGAATTTTTTTTCCCCTTTTTTGCAAAGGACTGCTATATCAGTTTTTACGGAGGAGAACCTTTACTCGCTTTTGATAAGATAAAGCATGCAGTCGACTATTTGGAAAAAAATAGTGAGAGTAAAAATAAATTCTTCCATTACTCTTTCACAACAAACGGAAGCCTCATTGATGAGGACGTTCTCCAGTTCTTAAATAAACACAAGTTTTCAATATTAGTAAGTTTTGACGGGCTTGCTCAGGAGATTTTCAGGAAAAAAGGAAGCTTCAAGCCTGTCGTTTCAGTTATTGAAAAATTATTAATCAGCCCGCATATTGATTTTCAGACCAACAGTGTGTTTACTCCGGAATCAGTCGGATACCTCGCCAAATCGATTCAATTTATCGTTGAGCTAGGTGTTCCCAATCTTCATCTTGCGTTTTCCAGTCTTTCTCACTGGGATAAATCCTCGTTATCTCTATTGCGAAAGGAGTTGGCCTCCTTGAGGATGTTTCTCATCTCATCCTACAGAGAAAAAGGAAGTATCCCTGTGCTTACTTTTCGGAGACTTCCTGAGGGAATTTATGGCTGTAACGCTGGAAAGGACCGGCTGAATTTAGCGCCAGATGGGAAACTCTGGGGATGTTATCTGGTAGGGGATTACTTCAATCGAAATAAAAACAACCAGGATTATCATCAATACTGTTTTGGTGATCTCGACTCTTTCATTAAGGATTACCGCAGGATTTATCCCAAAATCCTTTCGAATTATTCAAAATTGCGAATGGATTATTATCATACACCTGAAAAATTATGCATGTTGTGTGATGAGCTTGAGTCATGTATTGTATGCCCCATGGATGCCGCGCTTTCAACTGCGGCTATCGGACAAATACCGGACTGGAAATGCAGAATGAAGAAAGTAATTAGACAAGAAAAAAAGCTTTTCTGGAAAGAATTAGAAGCGTGTAAGTAGAGATAGAAAAGACAGAGGAAGTAAATCTATTTTTGCAGAGCTGCTCCTAATGCATCAAGCTGTATTTTTGCGTCTTCCACTTCCGGAATACCTGAATCAGCATCCTTCCATAGTTCGAGGAACCTATCATACATGATAACAGCCTCTTCTACCATGCCTCTTTTCTGGTATATTTTTCCCTGAGTATAGATACTCTTTGCGTAGATATCACCCCATTGCAGCCGTCCTGTTGATAATGACATAATTTTTTCTGAATAATGAAGTACGCTTTCAGTGTCTTCGAATTCCATGTATGCAGCTACGAGGGCATCAATATAAAATGCCTGCTGGTCCATCTTGTACCGCTGATGAGGGAGTAAATTTACAGCTTTTTTTAAATAGTCTACTGCTTTCGAAGTTAATCCTTGTTTGAAGGCGATTATCCCTTCCAAGTGATAATAATGTCTACTGTGTTTTTCGTTTTCTGTCTTTTTTATCAATCTTTTCAATTGCCGGGCCGATTTTTTCGCCTCTTTCATTTTGTGCATCCCAACATGAGAAAGCCCCTGAAGATGAAGGGCGAATTTTTGCTCATTTATGAAACCACCTTCAATAGCCGCTTCAATAGAACTGTTTGAGGAATTGAGAGCTTTTTTGAATAATCCCTTGCGCAGATTCAGGTAAGTTAGAAATATTCTGAAGAGTACTTCGTTATCTTTGAGGCCATGCTCTCTGGTCAGGGCAATTCCTTGAGTTATTTCATCTTCGCATTTTGTAAATTGTCCCCTCAGTAAATACAAATGCGCCAACCAGAATCGGCCAAGAGATTGAGATAAAGGTTCATTCATTTCAATGAGCTTCAGATAAGCTTCCTTGGCCTCTAATAATTCTCCCCTGAGATGATGTATATTGCCCAGTAATTCTATATTGAAGTAATTATCTGGCTCGATAGAGAGCACATCTCTCACTTCTTTGAGCGCAAGATCAGATTGGCCTTGAAAAAGAAGTGTATGGGCCATGTATCGGTGATAGCTTGGGAGGGAAAAGGAATATTTATTTTCAAGTAAAAGATTTTTGGCTTCATCATAGAGGCCCTGTGCCATGTAGACGACAGCAAGGTTTTTATAAGCAAGCTGGGAATTACTATTGATTTTAAGAGCGCCCTTGCACCATTCTATCGATTGATCCCATCCTTCAAGATAGCGATATATGGAGCCGAGATTTAAATATCCATCTTCCTCATCGGGATAGAGCTTTAACAATTTTCTGTAGTTTTTGATTCTCTCTTTTAAAGATTTAGTTGCAGAGCTTTGGATTATATAGCGCTCGCGATCTGAAACCCGATGCATGAATGTTAGTACCTTCTGAGTATATTTTTTTTCTTCGTTAAATAATCCTAAATAGCCATAATTTGCGGCTATTTTGAGAATAGCCATGGCAAATTCAGGATCGATATCCAAAGCTTTCTTTAAAACACCAATGCTCTCTTGAAACTTTCCATCCTCGTATAATTTTTCCCCTTCGATGTAGTATTTAAGAGCTTCTGGAGAGCGGGTAGATATATCTCCAATTTTTTTATCGTCATCACTGGCGATTTCAAACGTTGTCAGTCTGAATTGGGATTTAATTTTCTTCGTTAACTCATCCACGGCATCATAAAGACTTCCATTTCCTTTGCTTTTGACGATTTCAGTGCCAATCAGGTCATGTGTTTTAGCCTCTATGATATTGACGCTGATTAATAACTCATCGTCTGAACCAGAAAAGCTTCCCAAGATAAAAGCATCAACGTTTCTTTCTACTACAATTTTATTGAGTGTTTCTGTGGAGTATTGGCTTTCTTCGAGCAGTTTCATGTCTTTTAGGATCTGAACTAATTGAAAATGGGTGATGACAGTAAAAAATTTAGACTGGTCCAAGTCTACAATCAGGAGTTCTTGGAGCGACCTCCGTAGATAATTAAAATCTTTATTTCCAGTATTGTTTTCAAAATACAGCACAGCCACTGACTTTTTAAGAAGGTCTGGTGGAACAGGCACTTGTGGCGTTTTCCTTGTTGTCCAGAGGAACACGATTGCTGTAATGAGAATAATCAATAAGCCGACATATCCTGCACTAATTAACTTCTTTTTTCGGATGAGTGAGGAAATTTTAATACGCGATAAAAGCGGCTTTGCTTCGACTTGCTGTTCTCTCAAATCGTTGATTATATCCTGAGCTTCCTGATACCGATCATTCTTGTCTTTTTCCAGGCATTTGAGAATGATCTTTTCAAGGTAGGGTGGAATGTTCGGGTTGATTCTTGAGGGAAGCTTTGGCTTTTCGTGGATATGCTTTTGGATATACCCTGTAGACGTTTCAGCCTTGAAGGGTTTTTCTCCTGTCAACATCTCATACATTATGATACCGAGGGAATACAGGTCGGAGCGTGGGTCTGTCTTTTCTCCCTTGGCTTGCTCGGGAGATATGTACTGGATGGTTCCAATAATAATACCTGGCGCGCTGTCTTCCATGACTTCAACTGATTTAGCCACGCCAAAATCTGTGACATACACTTTGCCGCTGCTATCGACCAGGATGTTTTGGGGTTTGAGGTCTCTATGAATCACTCCCTTTTGATGCGCAACTAAAAGGGCTTCGCAAATCTGTTTTGTGATGCTGACGGCGGTTTCCACAGTTAAGGTGCCTGATGTCAGAATCAGCTCCTTTAAACTTTGCCCCTTGATATAATCCATAGAGATGAACTTGATTTTATCCACCTCTCCCAAGTCGTAGATCCGGATTACATTTTCATGGGAGATAGACCTGGCCAGCAGAGTTTCTTTCTTGAAACGCTTGATGATATGGGTTCTTGCTGAGTATTCGGGATGAATCATTTTAAGGGCTACAGTTATGCCCAGTTCTTTGTCTTCTGCTTTATACACTCGCCCCATTCCGCCGCGGCCGACTTCTTCAATAATCTTGTAGCGCGGACCGAAACTTTCTCCTGGAGAAAAATGAAGAGTATCCTCCCGAAGAGGCGGAGTAGAGGGGGTGTGTGTCAGAGTATCATCGATTTCACCTAGAGAGGTCCCGCACTTGCTGCAGTACTGGCTGTCATCGGGATTAATGGTGTTACAACTCGGACACTGCATTCCTTAATCAGCCCTCTATTTTGTTGTAATAATAAGAGTAATGTGAATTTAAGTCAAATCTTTGCCACGGAAATGTTTGATATTGGTTGAGTCAGGACCCAAACCTCTTTTCAATTTATCTAATTTATGAAAATTTTTGCGTCATGCAAAGAAAAACACTTTTTCCCCGCTTTTGACATCAGCGTCTCTCTATGTTATAGCAACATGAGGCCGAAGCTGTGAATTCAGACAAGGAGAAGAAATCATGCCAAAAAGATTTACTTTAGTCATCATTCTCATCAGCTTAGTCTTGACGAGCTGCAGCCCTGTCGCCAATAACGGCAACATTAGATGGGTGACTCTTAAAGACATTGAAAAAAGTCTTGAAAATGAGCCTGTCATGAGTGTGGGATTTGATATCGATGATACAGTGTTGTTCTCGAGCCCAGGATTTTATTATGGTCAACAGAAGTATTCGCCGGGAAGCGATGCTTACTTGATCAATCAGGAATTCTGGAAGGAGATGAATAATGGGCTTGACCGATTCAGTATTCCTAAAGATTGTGCACGGTATCTGATCGAGTTCCACAGGAAGAGAGGCGATTCCATTTATTTCATTACCGCCAGGACCGGGACCGAGACAGAGACAGTCACGGAGCTTCTTACAGGAATATTCGAGTTGGAAAATCCGAACAAGGTCATATTCACAGGTTTTAAAGTACTGGAGAATCTTAAAATCAGGCCAATCCGGGAAAACAACATTCAAATATTTTATGGAGATTCAGACGGTGACATCCAGGCCGCTCAAGCCGCAGGTGCCCGGCCTATCCGAATCCTCCGTCCTGAAAACTCCACTAATAGGCCTTTCCCACGAGCGGGGAGTCTGGGAGAAGAGGTTCTGATGGATTCAGGGCATTAGACAGTATCCCTTAAGAACTTCTTCAAAAGGCCATGGATCTGGAAGAACCAGACCGAATTTCCTGAGCCATTTCATCATCATAAAAGATTGCCACACAATACCCTTAATGACACTTATAGATTCGCTGTCATAAGTAAAAGTGTTACCAAAATTTATTGAATAAAACAGGCTTATTAAGCTATTCGATTACTCAGGAAAGGAAAATGATGCAAGAGGTATTTTTTTCTCTGGATTGAAGAGTGAAAGAAGATGAATAGTCTTAGTCCCCAACGCCATAAGGACGGCGGATCCAGGCGCCATTCCACATCACCAAATCTTTATTGAAATCCGACATTTGTCTGAGGAAATAAAATCCCTCTTCAGGGAGGAATTTGTTGAAAGCGAAATCGCCCTCTTGAGTGCGGTCTTGCCCAAAAGAGGCGATCAGAAAGTCTTCATCGCCTGGTCCGGTGATTCCATAGACACCCTCCGCCGCAGCACTACACCAAATCCGAAAACCATTCCCCCATTGGTCTTTGGTAGGAAGGACTTTGATATAGAATGGAGACAGTGCCAAATATAAGGATGAAGTCGAATCATACGTGCCACTTTGATTCGGTGTGCGTCCGTTATCTAGAATGTAATTTTGGATGGCCCTGGCGATAGCCGAGGTGTTTTTCATCGTGCTTTTCATTCTGGCTCTGCTGATGGAAACTCGAGCGCTGGGAATGACTATCATGGCGAGGAGAGCAATGATGACAACCGCAACAAGAAGTTCGACTAGATTGAATCCTTTTGGTCTTCTGAAAAATCGATCTTCTTCTCCCATTTCTTTACTAACCTGAATTATTCATAAAATCTGCCGACACTTTATTCCAAAAAACTCTGAAGGATGAATGATCATTGTATGTCGGCATTTTTCACCCTTCGGGCGAACCGATTTCACCCCATCTACTTCGTTACAGCGCAAAAGCGGTGGGCGACCACAGCATCTTGCACTGTGCCTCGCATCTGCGGCAACCTCGACTCGTGAATAATCAAGGCCAATCAGTCAACCTTGATGTGATCAAAGTGCGTTTTGAGTGTGAATATTATATATATTTCGATAAAAAAAGAAAATTTTATCATTGTATTCCTAAAATCCGGGCCGCGTTTCCGTAGAGTATCTTTCTCACTGAGGTTTCTGCCAGTGGGAGTTCCTTAATGGCTTGAATGTTGAAGTCGATCGTCTTTACTCCAGGCCAGTCCGACCCATAAACACACTTATCGATGTTTTTTTCCAGATCAGGAAAGTAATGTAAAAGGTTTTTCGGAGGTAGGCCTGAGATTTCCAGATAGAGGTTCTGGTGAAGACGGGAGAGAAAAAAAGCTTTCTCATACCAGAGTCCTCTGCCGCTGTGGGCCATAAGAATGATGAGTTCAGGGAAATCCGCGGCTACATCATCCAGATGGACTGGGTCTGCATATTTTATCTTTGAGCCTTTGAACACAGAAGAGCCGGTGTGCACCAGTACTGGCAGCCCATGTTCTTCGGCCAAGGAATATACTGGATATATTTTACTTTCATTCGGGGAAAAATGGTTGTACGACGGATAGAGCTTTATTCCTCTGGCTCCTTCCTTGATGTGCTTTTTAAACTCTTGAGCCAGGTTTTTGACCAAAGAGGGATTGATGGTGCAAAAGGGGAGGAAGATATCCTGGCCGTTACAGAAATCAAAAACGTATTCATTAGAGACGATGCCAGTCACGAGTGGGCTTATTTCAGGAAGAATCACAGCTTTCTCGATTTGATGGCTTTTGAGATAAGCGGCGAATTTTTCAGGGTCGATCATCTCTTCATAACGCTCGTAGTACTCTGATTGCGCGGCTTTCTGGTAAGAATGAATCCCCTCATGCCAGTGCTCTTTCAACCCGATATGGATGTGAAAGTCTATGACTTTTTGTTCGGAAAGTTTACTCATTTTTGGCTCGGGAAAAATGTTCTGTCATTTCGTATAAGAGCTTCCTTCTGTTCCTAAATTGTCTTGGAAAGTGCATAAAATACCTTATTCATTTTGTTTCGTCTTAGGAAAGACCTACCCATTAGTCAAGGACCTTGCCTTTTGATTTTCTGCTTATTCGGAGTTCTGGCTGACTATGTTAAGCTAACTCTCTTTCTCTTTAAGGGCTTTAAGTTCGGCTTCGAGTTCGTGAATCCTTTTTTTGAGTTTTTCTTTTTCTCCCTTTCTCGTCCTCCCGAGGATCCTAAAAAGCACCATCGCCATGCAGACCAGAATCAGTACATTTATTAATGAAGACGTTAAGAATGGAAACTTTATTTGCAAGAGAAAGAGAGTGCCCACCTGGGATAGGTAGGACAAGATGAACAAAACGGCTAATATCAGAATCCACCATATCATGACTATCTCTCCTTTGGGAGGAAAAAAACTCTTTTTTGTGCGGATACCCAATTTTTCTCCTTTAGCTTATAACAAAGCCAAAACTCGAAGTCAAGTTGGAGGCAATCAGCTTGTCAAGACAAAATGAAAATGTCCGGTTCTTAGCAACGTAAAAATATCCGGTTTTGTATTTCACCTCAATTCTCTCCAGGCAAAAAATATGATTCAGGAACAGTGAGCATTGCCGCATTTATTTCGACCTGAGAAGTTTCATTCGATCAAGAATAAAGAAAGCCACCACAATAATGAAGATCACTGAGCTGATTTTTCATAGTTTCGATTGAGAAAGACATTGAGAACGACGCCAAAAGAGTTGCCACTTTCATTTTTTTCGCTGTACAATTCTGGTGCAAGGCATATCGAGGAGGTCATGATGAAAGTCAGGGAGATTTTCCAGCAAATCCGCTCTATCCGGATTCCTAAAGAAGGGCACACCGTTGAGATGACCGTGGCCCAAGAAGTTCTGGATGCAATTGGGTCAAATGCCGCCATCCAACAGATAGAGCCATCTGAAATGAAGTCTGACGCAAGGACACTCTATGTAGCTGTGGTAGATAAAGAACTATTGGGGTTATTTATGAGTCAGGGAAAAAAACTGCCTGCAGATAAAGAGTGGGTTTTTTTCGATATCGATGAGAATAAGTGCTGTTGGCTGCTGAGTTCGAAACCTTGCTTTTTGTACACAGCGTTTTCGTATGTTTTGGAGAATTGGCTGGTTGTGGATGTTTCACACTTTAAAACATGGCTCCAGGAAATGAGCTTTTCTTTCGAAAAAGCCACGTTCGATATATTTTTGACGCAATATGCCCGTCTCATCAGAGGTTTCAACCGCGAGCGATACATTCGTGAATATGCACGCTTGGGCTTCACTCATATCGAAGTGAACGCCTTAGCCACGACAAGGCCAAAAGAGAAAGGTGTGAAAGGAGAGTTTTATCCTGACTTTTACACCTACTGTCCTGCTCTTGACCAGTTCGTTTCCAGCCGTTTGAATCAGGGCATTTATCCTCAGGAATATTTGAGTTCGAACTTGACTATTTTAAAAGAAAATGCCCGTCTGGCTGATAAATATGGTTTGGCTCCTGGACTTCTTTGCTTTGAACCTCGTTCTGTGCCTGAAACTTTATTCCAGAGATACCCAACTCTAAGGGGAGCGCGGGTGGATCATCCTTTCCGCAGCTTCAAGCCCCGTTTTAATCTTTCCATTGCCCATCCAGTCGTTCGGATGCATTACACTGAGCTCCTCACCAATCTCATGATGGAAGTTCCGGCCCTTGAATTCATGACCATCTGGAGCAACGACAGCGGAGCAGGGTTTGAACATACAAAATCCCTTTATGTGGGAAGAAATGGAGGGGCTTACTTGATCCGGGAGTGGAAGGATGATGAGGAAATCGCGAAGGCCGCTGCTGCAAACATCATTGATTTTTTCACTCTCCTTCGGGACACGGCATCCCGGATCAATCCGCGGTTTCGAGTGATGACGCGGTTGGAGTCCTTTTACGGGGAGCATCAATACCTCTGGCCGAATCTGAGGGATCGGATAGATGTGGAAGTCAACTCCCTTTTGGCCACGGGGTGGGAAAGCAATTATTCCCATCCTCAATATCCGGATGTGAATATCTCAGGTTCAGGATACCACCACACTCTGATGGATAAAGAGAAGGAGCCGCTGGCCGAGCTTGAATCCAGGGGGAGTTACAGTTTCTTCTACCATTCCTTCGGATCGCACACCAACCACGAGCCGCTTTTGGGGATTCCCTTCCCCTGGTTGACTCATGAAAAACTTCGTGTTTCCCATAAGCTCGATGTTCAAACGCTGGCTCATTTGGGAGGTATTCAGCCCCCAGAAAAGGTTCCTTTTGCCGTGAATCAGGAGGTTTTCCGGGAATTCCAGTTCAATCCTGATCTGGAAATTGATAAGACAGTTCTCCGAATCGCTGAGATTTATGCGGGAAAAGAACATGCCGTGGATTTAGTGAAGGCCTGGCGTTTGGTTGAGCAGGCGATTCGCCATTTCATGCCACTTCCTCTGTATTCGCATTATGGGGTTGTTTGGCAAAGGCTACTCGTTCGTCCGCTTGTTCCCCATATCGACCGAATACCTGAAAGGGAACGGGCGTACTATGAGAAATTCATGTGCACCTCCATCCATAATCCCAACCGGATTGACCTGGCTAGAGATGTCCTTTTCAGGCTTATCTCAAAAGACTATGCCCGAAAAACATTTACGAGGATTGATGAGTATGTCTGGGAGCCCTTGGAAAATGCGGTTGGCCTACTGAGGGAAAAAATGGAGCTTTTTTCTCAGGTTGGCGACAATCATGACTTCCGGGTTTTTGAAGATCAATATTACAGGATCAAGGCTTTGGGCTGTTATTATGAAACATTGCGCAACACGGCTGTATGGATCTATGCCGTGCATGAATATCTGGATTCCCCGGATCATTCGAGGAAAGCAGACTGCCGGAAGCTTCTGGATGAGATGATTGATAGAGAAATTCAGAACTGTGACGAGCTTCTGCGGTTGTGGCAAGAAGCGCCCCTGGAATGGATGATCATCTCGGAAACTGAAACTCCATTCATTCATGGAGAGAATTTCCCCAAACTCTTGAAGAAAAAAATAGCGTTGATGGAAAGACACAGAAACGACGAGCCTTACATCGATCCCGATTACATGTTTCGTGTCGCAAACAACCCTTATGAGTAAGGGGTCTTGTCTTGAATTAAATCGTGATGTCATATACTATGAATGATTAAAATGAAAGATTTATTCGACGTCATAAAAAAGAATAAGCCGATCTCTGTATTGGTCCATAATAATCCGGACCCGGACGCGCTTGCGTCTGCGGCCAGCCTCCGGTTTTTACTCCAGAAAATGGGCTTTAAAAACATAAAAATTCACTACGATGGATTGGTTGGCCGTGCAGAAAACCAGGAAGTCATTAAAATACTGAAAGTGTCTTTGTTCCTCACAAGGAAAATATCTTCACCCAAAAAGAATCAATTTATTCTGGTAGATTGCCAACCGTTTACCGGCAACGTCACTCTGCCCAATGGTGTGGTGCCCATCGCTGCTATCGATCACCACCCGAGAAGGAAGAAAACGTTCCAGCTCCCTTTCCGTGATATCCGTCCTGACTATGGAGCCTGCTCCACGATTCTCTATGAGTATTTCATCTCCTTGGATATTCCCATTCCGACTAACATTGCCACTGCTCTATGCTACGCCATCTCCAGTGAGACTCAAAACCTCGGCCGGGAAGGAAGTCCAGCGGATAAGAAAGCTTATGTCGAGCTCCTCTCTCGTCTGAGCTTCAGCCAGTTATCCAAAACTCAGTATCCTAAATTATCGAAGGATTTTGTTTCTAATCTCTCCCGGGCTTTACTCAATGCATTCTATTATAAGAATTTGATCGGAGTTGTTTTGGAAGAGCTGCCTTATCCTGATTTTGCGGCACAGATGGCTGACTTTCTTCTGCGCGTGAGAGGGATGACCTGGTCTCTCTGTCTGGGGACATATAAAGATGCGCTCTTTGTTTCCATCCGGACCACTAATACTCAAGTCGACGCCTCAAAGATCATAAAAAGGATCATGCCCAAGCATGGAGCATCCGGAGGTCATGATATGATCGCTGGCGGGCAGGTCAAGATCGATAAAAGTGACAGGAGCAAAGTCAGAGCCATAAAAAATGATGTTATTATAAAAATGGTTCGGGCACTCCATTACAACGATGTCCCACAAATTTCCAAATTAATTAGCAGTGAACCTTTCCCACTTTCCTAATGACCAAAGTTTAGTAAATTTATGAGTAATCCATGTCGCATGAATTTTTCATAAAATCTGCCGATACCTTATTCTATCTACCAAAAAAGGGGACTGTTCTTTATGCTTAGGAATTAAGTAACACTTTTGGTAAAAATACTGAGGGTAAAAGTGTCATTGCGGGCGAAGCGTGGCAATCTCATAAAAAAGATTCTTCATTCTAGTAATAATAGAATTTCTCTCAACGAGATTGCCACGCTTCGCTCGCAATGACACCCAAAAAATGTTACCAAATTACTGAGCACATAAAACTGTCCCCTTTTTCTTCAAGTCGAAAGATTTTATGAATAACCTAAGTTAGTACTTCATCTTGAACTTTTTTAAAGTCACCCCCTCATTGGCTCTTGAATAAAGATAGTCCTGGGCATCTATATAAATGCAGTGGCTCGTATCAGGTAGAGTGATGGTATTCAAAAGTTTACCTTTAGGATTGAGGATGTAGACATCGCGACTCGGGTTTTTAGAAAAACTGCCTCCAAGGATGAATATATTTCCTGAACTATCTAAAGCAATGTCTTTGTAGATGAGTTTGGACGGGACAATAAGTGAGGCGATTTTTTCTTTTTTGACTTTTTTGACTCCCAGCAATTTTTTCGACCATAGTTTTTTTCCTTCCGGGTTGAATTTTTCGATTTTGTCCTGATAGTTATAGACAAGAAACAGGTTGCCTTGACTGTCGAGTTCGAAATTCACCATATCCATCAGAAGAGGGAGTTTTTCGTTCGTGTACTGGATTTCGCGCTGGATTTTGCCTGTCGAGTTAAAGATATAAATTCGCCCGGACTTCAATGTTGAGAGTGTTGCTACAGCAATCTCTTCTTCAGGAAGAACGCTGAAGTCTGAGACAGGCATATGGATAGGGACGCTGTGTGCGTAGTTCAAGTTTTTATCGAAAACCTGGATTTTGGGAGTATACTGGTCACTGACATAGATGGATATCTCTGATATATCTATGTATCGGGGGGCCAGGAATTCTCCAGGGCCCTGTCCTTTTCGTCCTGTTTTCTTTACTAATTTTCCTTTCGCATCGAATCTTTTCAAGGAATAATCAAGAGTATCGGTGACGTATATATTCTGTTCGTGGTCAACTGCGACTCCCACCCATTGAAAGAGAGCGTCATCATCAATACTCCCGATGGAGAGGACCTCTTCAAGATGCCAGTTATTGTCCTTATCCCCCTCAGTATACAGAAAAATGAGGATGATCATGATGAGAAAAAAGAGAGGAAATACTCGTTTTCTGTGCAACATTCTAACTTTTATCGAAAGATCCTCGGCCATCTCAGGGTTGACTTTTATCGAGGTGCTTTGGATTGGATAAAAGATTATTCATCCAGATATTTTAAACAGAAAACATATCCAACTGCACAATACGAGACGCCATTGACGAATCGAACAAAGTCGGGCAGTTGCTTTATGCTATCTAACATGCATTTTCCCAGAGCTTTTTCACAGTCTCCAAATTTCTGTTCCTGAGAAAATCCATTAACAACAAAAAGAATAATGATAAGCCCTAAAAGAAAAGATATTTTTCTGGATTGTTTTCTAAAAAAGTTCATTTTTTTCTCCCTTACTGTGGAATTGTTATCATAACTATTTCTCACTGAACGTGGATTATTCACGAGTCGAGGTTGCTGTAGATGCGAGGCATCGGCCCATGAAGCTGTGGTCATCCACCGCGATTGGGCCGCAACAAAGCAGATGCAGTGAGATCGGCTCGCCCGAAGGGTAAAAGATGTCGACATAGAGCGAATGAATGGATAAAAAAAAGTTTGGATCTCGATTTTGAGAGAATCCTGCCTAAGGAGCTCATATCATTGAAAATAATGTATAGTGTCGGCATATTTTATGAATAATTCAGGTGAAGTGATGTTGGATTTATATGAAATAGCGTTTACAAAAGTCGTATCCAACAAGACAGAAAGTGAGCGAAGTCCCGCCTGCTGCGGCAAAGCCAAGGAGGGCACCTGGGAAGTTGCCAGCCGCAAAGCCTGCCACCAAACTGACAAATGTAGCGATTCCTGCATCGATCGCACATTTGATGAAAGCTTTTGAGCAGATGTCTGCAGACAGTTTGGGAGGGGAAAAAAATGCCATGAGGATGGATAAAGATAAAACTACAGTTGTAATTCGAAAGCTCCTTTTTTGTTTGAAATGATTCATTGTAGAACCTCCTTTTGAATAATTGATTGATTGCTCAATGGACATATGCCATTCCCATCAAGCTTTTATGCAAATAAAGACGAAGGAGCTCCATCATATTCTCATTCTTCTTGTTATGCGGTGTGAAAATTCGACACGAATAAAACAAATCTCTTCAAGGGATCAATAGGCTCATTCTGGAATAGAAGGATAATCAGAAATGCTTATCCGGAGTCTTTAAAAGGAGTTAGGCTGTCTAACCGGCTTTCTTACTGTGTTTTTCATTCATGCGCATGCCCAGATAATAAGGTTTTTGAGAAGCGAAGGCCTTTGCCTGGGCGAGGATGGCTTCCTCCACATACTTGGGGCTGTACCGCCATGTCTCATAATCGAAAGTCACCGACCGCGTGAAATACAGAGGTTTTAACGCTTCAACGATATCCTTTCTGGTTTTTGGAGAGCCATTCCTGTAAGAAAAGAGGAGTTGATAGACAACCTGAGTCCACATCAGAATATCGATGTTGTAGACGTCATGTTCGAACATCCTAACCAGGCTCGAATAGGCATAGTCGCTTAAGATTCTCTTGAGGAGCTTGGCTCTCGGGAAGTATTCGTTCCTCAATTTATCTTTGAGCTCTCTCATGTCGATCTTCAATTCCTGAGGCCAGCCGAGTTCTTTGAGTCCGAAGCGGGCCTTTCTTTTGGGCTTCACCACTGGAGTCGCTATCCAAGATGATTCCTCAGAAAGGAGAAGATTAAACAGAGTCGTGATCACCTGAGTGAACATAGGACCGAGCTTTGGCGCGCTGGCTTTATGTATTTTAGCTCCGAGGCCGACTTCGCATACCTTGAATTTCCCGAAAATGGCATGGAGGGTCATGAAAACATCCACGCCGTACTGTTTAGCGGAAGAATTCCAATGCTGTTTTAGCCAATGATTGATGAGTGCGGATGAAAAACTGAACTCCCCACCTATGGGTTGGCGGAGGTCTTCCCCCAACAGACCATAGAACAGAGGATAACAGAGGTGATTGGTGATCGTCCCATCGAACTGATGCCGGGAATAAAGAGGTAATCCGTAATCATACCCTTTCAGGATGGGTTCTCCTAAATACTTTATCCATTCAGGAGTGATAGAGCGAAGGTCCGCATCTACGACTACGCCTCCCTTTAGTGTTCTGGTATGTGTTTTGGCAAACTTGAACAGGTTCAAGAAGTTATTCCCCTTGCCCTTCACTCCTTTGGGCGTGGAGATGTAGTGCTTTAGAGTCTTGGTCTTTGTGGAGAGAAAAGCGCCCTTCGTGTTGTCTTCGCTGTTGTTATCGACGTTTACAATCAAGGTGTTAAGGTTGGTGAAATATTTTGTGAGTCCCCTGTCAACCTGTTTGGTGACAAACGAGATTGTATCTGCTTCCATGTACGAAGGAATTCCCACAATAAATTCGATACCCGACATAGAGTTACTCATAAGATGTACTCCTCAGATCATCTAAGAGTCTATTTATTGGCACTCATTAAAAATCAGTTAATAGACCTGATAAACATTTATAATACTATCTGCCTTGATAGGACTCGAGCGACAGAAGAAAGTGCGCTTGCCATTATAGGAAGGGGAGGAGGTTTTGTCCAAGTCCATGAGAGGGACTTTTATGATCTTCTTTTCCCTATGTTTATTGAGCTCAGTCAAGAGCGTATTCCGAATAAAAATTTTAGATTGGAATTATAACCAAAGTTTGGTGTAAAAGAAAAGAAAAAGATGAAAAAAGGAGGACTATGAAATGAAAAGAAAATTTGCATTGTGTCTTTTCGCATTGGTGTGTCTTTTTTGTCATCCCCAAGCCTTCCCTCACTGTCAGATTCCGTGTGGGATATATAATGATGAAATGAGATTCACTATGATGAAGGAGCATATTCAGACAATCGAGAAATCCATGAAGCAAATTATCGAGCTTTCCAAGGAACCGACTCAGAACGCCAATCAGCTCGTGCGCTGGGTTCTCAACAAAGAGCAGCATGCTGATGAGTTTGCACAAATTGTGACTTATTATTTTTTAACCCAAAGGATAAAACCTGTAAATGAAGATGATGCAGCCGCTTTGGAGGATTATCTTTTAAAAATATCTCTGCTTCATAAAATGCTCGTGGTGGCTATGAAGACGAAGCAAACGACGGATCTGAATAACGTGGAGACATTGCGTTCCGTGTTGCAGGATTTTCACGATGCCTACTTCGGAAAAAAATCAGTCACAAAAAATTGAAAATCTTTACTTGAATATATTTTCTTTTTCATTTATAAAATAAGTTCTAATACTAGTATTGGCCCTGCTTTATTGAGGGTCGGCTTTGCGTCAAGGATTTTTCCTTTTGTCAAAGTCGAGACCTGAGGCTTGGGACCAAATGAAAAAATCTTTAAGGAGGTCATAACTTTGCCAAAAGGAACTGTTAAGTGGTTTAACGAGAAAAAGGGATACGGCTTCATCACGCAGGAAGACGGACAAGAGATTTTCGTACACTTTTCCTCCATAAGCATGCCTGGCTTCAAGACTCTCACCGAAGGCGATGAAGTGCAGTTTGATGTTGAAGATGGCGATCGTGGCCCAGTTGCCAAGAACGTCACTCGGTCTCAAGAGGAATAGCGCTTTCTTTTCACTGGATTAACAAGAAGATTTAGTCACTTTCCCGCCGGTTCGGGGCTCAGCGGATTGACCCCAATTGAAAAAAAGAGGGTGTACTCTGTCCTAAATCCATAAAGGAGAAAGATGAAAAAAAAGACTATATTTCTTTTCCTGGTTCTGATTTCGTTTATGTGGGTTTGTTCCTCTCGGTCTCCGGAAGGAACCTCTGAATGGAAAGGAACCATTGAGTACAGAGATGGAATAAAAGTCGTCAAGAATCCAGAAGAACCTCTGTACGGTGATTTCCATCTTGAACTGGATAAAGATTTGAGCTTGGGGAGTGAGGGAGACGAAGCGTATATGTTTTACCGCGTTGAGGATATCGGTGTGGATAGCGAAGGCAACATTTATGTGCTCGATACTGGAAATCACAGAATCCAGAAGTTTGACTCCGAGGGAAATCATATTCAGACAATCGGGAGAAGAGGACAGGGGCCTGGTGAATTGGATACGCCTTATGGGATGTTCTTGAGCTTTGAAAACATCATTTATGTTCATGACGGTATGAAAATAAAGGCTTTTAAAAAGAACGGAAGCTTCATTCAAGAGACCACCCTTGAGAGCTTTACACATGATATTTCGGTTGATTTAAAAAGGGATATTTGGGGAATCGGCCGGCTTCCTTCTGAAAAAGGAAGAACAAGGAGCATAATCAAGCTGAGCAAGAACGGGAAGTTGGAAAAGATTGTCGCTGACTTTCCTCCCCCCAAAGTCGCTGTGAGGAGTGAAGGAGGGCGAGGTGTTACGTTTTTTATTGGCCATGAGTACGTCCCTCAATTGAGTTTTATCGCCATCGATGAGAAAACTTTGCTCTATGCGCACTCATCGAATTACAGACTGCATCTGATTGATGAAAATGGCGAATCCGAGATGCTCATCACAACAGATGCCCCCCGTTCTTCGATTTCTCAAAAAGAGAAAGATGAGATTTATGAAAAGAATTCTGATTTTGAGAAGAAGTGGCCCAAGGATGTCGTGAGAGATGCCATTCAGTTCCCTCCTCACCGGCCTTTTTTCAACAAGGTCTTGACTGACAACAGAGGGAGGATCTATGTTGAAAGAGTGAAATCAGTCCTGGAAAAGAGCGACACGTTCGAATTTGACATTTTCAGCAGAGATGGCTATTACCTCTACAGCACGAATCTTCCTGTCTCTCCCGACCTCATTAGAAATGGATTCATCTATCATATTCATTCTGAAGAAATAACAGGCGGAATCATCATTCAAAGGTTCAAGATTAATAACTGGTCCACCATGAAAGAAAGCCTTCAACACTAAATGAGGGCAGGTCTCCACCTTCCATTTTTCTTGATATTTATATTTTTTTTGAAATTTTTGATTTGTCTGCAGGGATGTGGTATTAGTGTATCTTTTTAAATGAAAATGACTTATGAATGTTGTTTATACACAAAGGAGATATTAGCAAATGAAGAAACAGGTGGCTCTCCTCGTAGCTTTCATCCTTGTCCTCACATCACTTTCTTATCCGCAGGATGGACAATCTGTTATAGATGAATTAAAGAAAGATGCTCCAAAGATATTTTTGGATTGTCGACGCTGCGACCGTGACTACATCCGGACTGAAATCCCTTTTGTTAATTTTGTGCGGGATAGAAAAGAGGCGGATATCCACCTGCTCGTTACTACGCAGAGGACCGGAGCCGGCGGTGAGGAATACACGATGGCTTTTTTAGGGCAGAGAAATTTTGAGGGCATTCAAGATACATTGAAGTATGTGTCAACCCGGGCCGACACAAGAGATGATGTCCGGAGAGGAATGGTGCGTGTGATGAAATTGGGGCTTGTCCCGTTCCTCAATAAGACTCCGATAGCGGATCTCATGAATGTGCGGTTCGAAGGTGAGGTCAAGCCAACCGCAGTGGAAGATAAGTGGAATTTCTGGGTTTTCCATATGAGTTTTGGCGGTTCTATGAGTGGAGAAAAGCAAAGGAACTCTGTCTCGCTGCGGGGCAGCTTCTCGGCTAACCGAATCACGCCTGAATCGAAATTTAGAATGAGTGTCTCTGGAAATTTCAACGAGAGCAATTTCACATATGGAGACGATACCATTTCCAGCTATTCAGACAGAAAAAATATTTACAGCACGTATGTGTGGAGCCTGAGCGAGCACTGGTCTGTGGGGGCCTGGTTTACAATTTCTTCGGCGACATACAACAACATTGATCTTTCTTTAAGTCCAAGTCCAGCGATTGAATACAATCTGTTTCCCTATTCACAATCGACGAGACGGCAGCTCCGTTTTGTTTACAGACTTGACTATGATTACGTCCGCTACAGGGAAGAAACAATCTATGATAAGACCAAAGAGGGCTTGTGGGGAGAATCTCTTTCAGTCACTTTTGAAGTTAAAGAGCCGTGGGGAAATGCGAGCGCGACAATAGAAGGATCTCATTATTTTCATGATTTCAGTTTGAACAGATTGGAATTATACGGCCACCTGTCTTTGCGTCTGGTAAAGGGATTATCTTTAAACATGGGGGGAGGATTTTCAGCGATTCACGACCAGCTTTCTCTGCGCAAAGGAGATAGGTCACTGGATGAGGTTTTGCTGCGCCGGTCTGAGCTGGCCACGGATTTCGATTATTACGCATCCGTAGGGTTCAGCTATACTTTCGGCTCTGTGTACAGCAATGTCGTCAATCCGCGTTTCGGAAGATAAATAAGGAGAGGTGTAAGCGCTCTGTAATTAGGGTGTAAGCGTTCTGTAATTAAGCAGCGCTTATTCGTTGTCATTGCGAGCGAAGCGTGGCCATCTCTTAGAGTGAAATGAAGATATATTCACCGAAAAAATGTTGTCTTCCTTTTCACTTGAGTGTATAACATACTTGAGTTGTATACGCCTTTGATAGTCAGACAAGAAAGACATAAAAATTCGGAGTGTGAGGGAAAAGAATGAGCGGCCAACAAATTATTTTCGGCTTACTTGAATTTTTCGTCTCAATATTTATAAGTTTTATACTGATTTTCGGAAGCTACCGTCTCTTTCTTGTTTTCACTCGCCGTCTGGATGAAGAGCGTCAACTCAGAGAAAAGAATGCATCGGTCGGCCTCCTTCTAGGCAGTGTCCTGCTGGGAGAAGCGATAGTGGTTAAGCAAGCCATTTACCCGGTGATGGCAGTCATCCAGATATTTGTCCTCGGAGAAGAAAAAGGTTTTTCCCATTTTTTAACGATGCTTGGCTTCAGTGTGGGATATGTTTTCCTCGCTGGGATCCTGGCCTTAGCCTGCATTCTGTTCAGCTTTTGGCTGTTTAATAAATTAACCCCTCGGATTGACCATTTCCAGGAAATCAAAGAAAACAACATAGCCGTCGCATTGTTTATGGCCATTTTTATTATCGCTATTTCTTTTTTGATCAGCACTGGCGTTGCCGGCTTGACACGCGCTTTGATTCCTTTTCCAGAAGTCGGTTCGATTCCTTTTGAATAGTACTATTCCATGAAGACTCCTCTTTCATCGATACTTTTTGCCTTTTTCCTGATTGTCAGTCTTCTGCTCCTGGCCTATCTGAGTGATGAAAACAGTCTTCATGCTTTCGAGCGTGCCGAAATTTATAGGTTGGATCAAACCAACGAATCGGTTCCAGTCACAAATTCTTTTGAAAAAAATGAAACGGTGGATGCATTTGAGCTGACTTACGGCTGGAAAGACTTTAAGGGAAAAACTCATTCTATGAATTTTTCTCTATCCAAACAACAACTCGCTGAGGCAGAAGATGAATTTGGATACAACCCTGAAGAACTCAGGATTTATCTGGAAAAAAGTATTCAGGTAATGAGAGATGAGATGATGAGCCATCTGACGAGATTCACTACCGAGCAGATTTTAGCGAGTGAATACAGCCGGTATATCTCGATGGATAATGTCAGTCTCAAAGATTTTAGCCTTAAACTCTCCGCTCCTCCCTCAATCTCTCAAGAAGCCAAGGTTGAATTCGCCAGGATTACAGACGTGATTAATCAAGAGAAAGAAATCTATCTGCAGAGAATCGAGAAAGAACAGGAAAAAAAGAGAAAAGAGTATTTAGAAAAGAAAGGTTTTAAATTCAGCGGTGATCGAATGAATGTGAATTATCGTCTGATCGTTCTCAACAACCGCCCAAGAATTAAGCAGGTTGTGGAGGCCATGAGAAGCGAGGCTGGAAAGAAGTCTCTTCATCAATTCCTGGCCTTGATGCTCGCTTTTATACAGGAGATACGATACGGTATTCCTCCTCTGAAAGAAGAAGATAAAATCATCCTGGAATTCTGGGTGCCGCCGAAGGTCCTGGTGAATAATTTTGGAGATTGCGATTCAAAAGGAGTCACGTTTGCCTCTCTATGGACAAGTTTTAAAAAGTACTCTTTCCTTTTGATAAAAATCCCGAAACATTTATTTGTCGGAGTCGCGATTCCGTCGGTCGGAGGAGGAATAACAATCAACGGAATCCGGTACACTCTCTGCGAAGTCACCGGCCCTGATCTTATTCCCCCGGGGCTGATCACACAGTACAGCCTGCTTCATCTTCAAGGGGGGAATTACCGGTACGAGCTGATAAAGTAGGAAGTTTTTTCCTCTTCTTTCTTTCCAATGAGATGAGATTTTTTTTAGTTGCTGTTCTTTCTGTTCGAACAGGGTTAACGAACTTTTGCGGTGATCGGTTTCTAGATTCCTCTCCAATCCTATAGTTTTTTGAATTTAATTTCTTTGAGGTCAGGATAAGCATAGACTTTGACTTTTTTGCCTCTTCTTAGAATGATTCCGCTTTTGCACCAAAAAGGACGATTTTCCGGCTTTTTGTAGTCAAAATCTTCAAAGGTTTTGAAAAGTTTTACTTGGCCATCCATATACTTATAGACTCTGATCTCTGGTTCTACAGGATCTGACTCGATAAAGTACAAATCATCTGGGTAATAATAATCTAACCTCCCTTTCGCTTTTCCGATTCCTTCGATCTTGAAATTCTCAAGGTCCAATATGGCAAATGATGTACCTATTCTCTGGTCTTCCAGAGTGATTCTTTTTGTCCCATATAGCTCATTAGTCGGGATGTCATCCAGCTTTGTCCTGAAATAATAAGAGAGTCCGAAATGATAACCTTCAGGATTCGGAATCCTCCGGATGGGCACGTACTTTCCTTCTTTTTCCTGGTTGATGATAACATCGTTTTCCGCGTAGGTGATAAGCATCCCGTTTATGAAAAAAGGCCATTTCTGGGTTTTACCGATATGCTCAACCTTCCCGTCCTCCCATAATTTGAAAATATGTCTTTCTTCTTTGTAGGGCCAGGTGGTGAACCACCAGAATCGTTGGCCGTCAGCTCTATCCGCTCCAAAAATTGTGAGGTTGTAATGATTTTTCAGCCGAGGTTTATCATCGAGAGATATCTTTATGACATTCCTTGAATATTTGTCGAGGAGGATTAATTTTTTATCAGGGATATATTTTTTGTCTTTATCCCAGGCATTTCTATTGTATTCCAGAAAAGCGAATGTTTGCTCATGTATCCACATTGACCAACGAAAGTATTTCTCCGGAGGCGCTTCATACAAGACTTCAACCGTGTAATCGGACATGTTCATCCTGATGATCTTGTTCGAAATACTGTCATAAACATATTCATTTTCTTCGTGAAAGGGGGAAGGCCAATAAGATCCAAAATCTCCTTTAATTTTATGCACCTTGCTTCCATCGTAGATTTTGATCCCGGAATAGGGATTGGATTCGATCAGTTTGTGGTCCTCTGTGAGATGGAAGTATGAATATCCGGTGATTATCGACCAGTTGGCAAAAAGGAAAGAGAGGATTAAACCTCCAATGAAGATCGGAGCCAACAGTTTAAAAAAGCGCTTGTTATAGACCTTAGCTGGGCGAATGTCCAGTTTTTTTACAGATAGTCCAAAAGATATTAATAGCGGCAGCAGCAGAATAAACGCTGAAAAGATACCCAACACACTGATTTCCGGATCCCAGTTTTCTGTAAAAAATAATCGAAGGTCTAGAGAGTTAAAAGGAACGTTTCTTGACAGAGCAACGAGCAAAAAAACAAGGGGGAGCAGGTTCAGATAAATGAAAAGTGAAAACAAAGATGACACAAACAGAATAATGAAATTTTCAGAGCTGGCAGAGAGGGCGAGAGAAATCAAGTACAGAGAGAAATAGAGGAATGTAAAAGAAAGGAAAGGGAGTGCAACAAGGTCTTCTCCGCCGCTCGTGTACAGAATCACAAACACAGCATAAAAAAACAGAACAGACGTGAGCCGGGGGAGAATCTTCATTCCGACTACCTGATACCGTGAGTAGGGGAGAGACAACAGATATTCCATTCCCCGTTGGCCTCGTTCGACCGAGAATAGAGACGCACCCATGAAAAAGGCTCCGAAGAGCAGGCTGAACTGGAAGATAGGAAAAAAGACGCTGAAGTAGGGATTGTGTTCAGGAACTATGATGTTCGTGAACACAAGAAAGGTGGGCAGAGCGAATAGGTAGACTATGAAGATAATTGTCTGTTTTAAAACGTCACTGATTTCTTTCTTTAGCATACTGGCCTCCGATGAATGCCTTGATGATTTCGTTGAGATTGATATCTTTATAGTCATTGGGGTATTTTTTTCTGATCTTTTCATCAAAAGGATAGATGAAGTATTCTTTAAGATACGATGCCTCTCTCTTAAAAATGCAGGGGACCTCCTCAGGTATTTCTTCCTTGGCGACGATTTTTTTGAGTTTCTCTCCCAGATATTCGGTTTTTTCATCCAAGATAAACTGCCCTTTTTCCATGACAAGAACTCTATCCGGAATTTTTTCAATCTCTGAAAAGGTGTGGTTGACCATGACAACAGTTGTCTGGCAGCGGTCGATCAGATCGATCACAGCCTCCAGGAATTTTTCCCTCAGGTAGGGATCGATTACGTGGATGATCTCATCGATAAACAGGATCTCTGGCTTCTGAGCAAGAATCAAACACAGATGATAGAGAGTCCTCTCTCCTGCGGACAGGCTTTTGATTTTTTGGTTCAGGTTCAGTTTAAGTTCGTTGATCAACATCAAGTCAAAATCTTGAATCTGATAAACAGCGGAATGAAAGTCGATGCCTTTCCTGACCGTATAATTTTCAAAAAGACTGAGCTGATCAGAGATGTAGCCCATTTTTTCTGGAGAGACCTTATCACTGAATACGATACGGCCTTGGTCCGGCAGGATGACGTTCGCCAGGCATTTGAGAAAGGTGGTTTTTCCCGCGCCGTTTTTTCCGGCGATGACGACAGATTCCCCTTTTTGAAACTGTATGTGAATATTATCCAGGACGGTTTTTCGTCCTATGCTGACATTGAGATTCTCGACTTCTACAATTTTTTCAGTCATTGTCTGAGTACCTCTTTATTAGTTTTTTGATATCTTCTATTGAGGCTCCTAATGAAAAGACTCTTTCCAAAAAACTTTTGAATTCATCCTCGATCATCCCTTTCCGGAGGCTGTCCAGGTTGGCTTTTTTATAATTCACCCAATTGCCGCTGCCTCTTTTGCTTTCGATAAACCCTTCCTCGTCCAAAGTGTAGTACGCCTTTGCGACAGTGTTAGGATTGAGTTTGAGGATCTTGGCCAGCTCTCTAATCGGTGGCAGCTGGTCACCATCGTTGAGTCGTCCAGAGAGTATCTCCAGTTTTATCATATAAATGAGTTGCCGGTATATAGGCAGGGGTGAGCTGAAATCGATATTAGTGCGGAACATTGCAGCCTCGCTTCGTTTAGATTGTACTAATAATATAATACAATTTGTGGATTTGTCAAGTAATTTCTGTATTTTTTTTTAAAAAAATCTTATATAATCTATAAGGTTTTGAAGAAGATTTATGTTTAAAGGTTAGCTGTGCAGATCAAATATCTTGATGGAGACAGGCTGTACTACGCCTTTCTGGTTGGTGGCAATGCTGTCATCAAAGACAAGAATTATCTGAACAAGATCAATGTCTTTCCTGTGCCTGATTCTGATACAGGGACGAACATGGCCTCCACTATGCGGTCGATCGCTGAGGGAGCCGTGCTCAGCCGTTCAGCTGAAGCCACCATGCAGTCTATTGTGGATTCAGCTCTTTCCGGAGCCCGCGGAAATTCAGGGCTAATTTTTGCCCAATTTCTGTATGGGATCAGTGAGAAGATCAAAGATGTGAAAAGGATTTCAACCAGCCAGTTCGGTGAATCAGTTAAAGAAGCCGTGAAGTATGCTTATAAAGCGATTGTTTCTCCTGTCGAGGGAACCATGCTCACGGTGATGAAAGATTGGGCAGACGCCGTTTATCAAAAAAGGAAGGAAAAAAGGGATTTTGCTGACCTCCTCTCGCATTCGCTCCAGGTGGCGAAAAGCTCACTGACAGAGACTCCGAAGAAACTCGCCGTTTTGGCTAAGGCAGGAGTGGTCGATGCGGGAGCCAAG
>CAYFVQ010000013.1:0-24447 GCA_964346585.1 uncultured Eubacteriales bacterium
GGCCGGTTTTTCCGAGAAGCCGGGGAGAGAGGGTACTCGCCGGGCGAGGTCAAAAAGCTGTGGAAGGTCATGGAGGAGTTTTCATCCTACTCCTTCAACAAGGCCCACAGCGCTTCCTATGCCAGCATGGCTTACCAGGCTGTCTACTTGAAGGCTCATCACACGGTTCCCTATCTTGCATCTGTTCTCAATGCTGGAGGCGGTTACTATGGCCTGGCAGAGTACATCGAGGAGGCCAAGAGAAGGGGGATCCGGATTCTGGGACCAGATGTCAACCAGAGTGACTACCAGTTCACAGTGGAAGGGAGGAGCATTCGGGTCGGTTTGACATCCATCAAGGGGCTGGCTCTCAAAACAGCAGAGAAGGTCGTTGAGGGGAGAGAGGACGGGAAGTATCTTTCTGTGGAAGACTTCCTCTGCCGGGTAACTCTGACAAAGACTGAACTTCTCTCTCTCATCAAATCAGGGGTTTTCGACTCTCTTGAGCCCAGGAGGACACGGCAGGTCCTTCGCTATTTTCAAGGGCTGGAGGATGTGGAGGAAGTCTCGGACATTGACCCGAAACAGAAGGAAAGGATGCTCATCGACTCGCTCGGCTTCGACCCTGCGGGAGATTCCCTTTCTCTCTTCGAGGGAAAAAGGCCCTCTCTGCGGATAAAGGATTTGGCCGATTGCGCGGGGCAGGAAGTGGAGCTAGTAGTCAGGGTAGTGGATGCCCGCCAGAAGGCGGTGAGGCGTGGCCGGAGGTATTTTTTTCTTTTTGAGGATGAGACCGGCCTCCTGGAGGGAGTGGGAGAGACAAAATGTCTCACTTTTGGCTCTCCACCGGCCTGCTACCTGAGAGGGGAAGTCAGGCGGGATGGCGGAGGGAGGCCGAAAGTCTTCAACTGCTCTTTTCTCAAACCCTATTGAAATGTGTTGGGGGAGTCAGGAACATCGGGCATAGAGCTCTAATTTTTTCGCTAACAGGATATTTCCTAAACTGGGAACGTCGGGCATTTGGAGCAGAGAGATGCTGGGAAAAAGATGATTAGAATTTCTTCCAGGATTTTCATATAATGGCTGATATTCATCCTGAAGGAAAGTTTGAATCTTGATTTCGAGATATGCCTACTTACAGAGCTTATGTCCAAGATAATAATATATAGTGTCGGCGTATTTTATGAATAATTCATGCTAGTTAAGGAGGGAATGAAATGAGTGGCATGAGGGATTATCAAGGCCGGATATTTGCAGGATTATTGATTATCCTGATTGGAGTTTTGTTTTTGCTCGGGAACCTGGACAAGCTGGATTTTTGGGAAGTGTTTTTCACCTACTGGCCTGTGATTCTCATTTTTATTGGCTTATGGCATTTAGTTGTTCATGAGTCTCGCAACTGGGGATTTGGGCTTGTCCTCATCGCAGTTGGGGTTTTTTTCTGCTCAACAATCTGGATGTGATAACAGGAAGAATGTGGCTGTATTTCTGGCCGCTGCTGGTTATCGCTGCTGGATTGTGGATTATTTTCCGGCCTCGGTTTAGACCTTCTGGACAAGAGGTGCCAGAGATAAAAGAGAAAGACCTGGATGTATTCACGGTTTTATCCGAATCCAAGCGGCGTATTGAATCAAAGGAATTTAAGGGCGGGAAAGCCTCGGTTCTCCTGGGAAGTATTGAGTTAGACTTTTCTCAGGCTTCACTGGCAGGAAATCAAGCCACACTGGAGTTGACGGCCATTCTTGGCGGAATCGAGATCTGGGTTCCGAGGGAGTTGGAAGTTGTGGTCGATAGCAGTGCCTTTCTTGGAGAAGTCGAAGATAAACACAAATCCGATTCCGCCGCAGAAAGTAAATCGACTCTTTTCGTTAAAGGCACAGCCATCCTTGGCAGCATAAAAATCAAGTAGAGCCAGTTATTCTAAGATTCACAAAGAGAGTCTGAGATGAGAATAAGTACCTCTATACATATCCAGGCTCCCATGGATATGTGTCGTGAATGACTCTGGCTTTGGTCAGGATAATCCGAATGTGTTGTTTCCAGAAGAAATTGAATGATTAAGGCTGAAATTCTTATTTTTGCCTGTGCAACTCTATGTTTGCTGAGTCTCCGGCCTCTGATTCCCAGCGGCCTTTCATCGTATCCCCTTCAACTGTCAGAGTGAAATAAACCTTCATGTACTCTTCTCCGGTAAAAATGAGGAAATTGGCTGTCAACTGATTATCCTTAAACTCGACATCGTTGAGTTCAGCCTCCATTGCGAATCCGAATGCATCAGTCACTTTTCCCTTGTATTCCCCATTCGTTTTTTCAAGGATGAGCGTCACCTTATCCGGCTCTATCTCGTCAGGGACTTCCGTTTCTCCAACCCATGTGCCGCTTATATTGGCCTCTTGACTCAAGATAGCTCCGGTGAAAAGAACCAGCAGGAAAGCAGACACGGTTAGGATTGATTTAAGTTTTTTCATGTGGACTCCTTTTTGGTTTTGTTTGTTCATTCAATTAGACTCTTGATATTTCTATTAAGTTTATCTATAGAATTCCATTCTCCTCG
The DNA here is from genome assembly GCA_964346585.1 of uncultured Eubacteriales bacterium. Taxonomy (GTDB): domain Bacteria; phylum Acidobacteriota; class Aminicenantia; order Aminicenantales; family Aminicenantaceae; genus SOIA01. Next base: position 2,534 of record CAYFVQ010000013.1, read on the forward strand.
AAATTGATACGGAATTCAACACATAATACGCACCAGCAGCGAGGATAGTTCCAAGAATTCATTCAAAGAAGAAAATTGTTCTTTGAGGTTCCTTTGATTTCTCGGGTATGAGATAAATCTATCTCTTGCTCTGTGTTGGAGGAAACGAGTTTTTAGTCTAGATCATAATGGCTATTAAAGTGATATTTTATCTAAGAATTATCTCTTGAATTCTTGCCCCACTATTGGAATAATAAAATCTAATCTTTAAACAGAAGCTTATCACAGAATTCGGGAGGATCAAATGGAAAGCCCCATCGCTTTAGACAAAAAAGATGTCTCTATCGTTTTGTGTGGACAGGCGGGACAGGGAATTCAAACCGTGGAAAAGATTCTTGTGCGGCTTTTGAAGCTTTCCGGGTTTCACGTGTTTGCCACGAAAGAATACATGTCCAGAGTCAGAGGGGGGAATAACTCGACTGAAATCCGTGTGGCTTCAAACCGAGTTTCTGCTTTCATAGACAGGATTGACATTTTGATTCCTTTTCATGAGGGAGCCTTGAAACATGTCGAGAAAAGGATATCCTCTCAGTCTTTTATCTTGGGTGATGAGGAGATAGTTTCTAAAGATTGTCAGTTAGACGAGGGTCAGTGTATTCCTATTCCAATCTCCCAAATAGCATCTGATATTGGTGGAAAGATTTATGCGAATATCGTTGCAGCGGGGATAGTTTTAGGCTTGTTCCAGGTCGAACAAAGCATCTTCACAGGTTTCGTAAAGAAATATTTTGCAACAAAGGGCGAGGACATCATCAAGAAAAATCTTGAGGCCATACAAAAAGGGTGGGAGATCGGAAAGAGACTTCTGGATTCGGAAAGGACCGATGTGAAGTCGTGGAGAGAAAGCGCGGTCGGGGAGGATGTACTTCTCAACGGAGCAGAGGCTGTAGGCCTGGGTGCGTTAGCCGGAGGATGTAATTTTCTTTCTTCCTATCCTATGTCTCCCTCCACAGGAGTGATGGTTTTTCTTTCTCAGCAGATGAATGAGTTTGAGATCATTGTGGAACAGGCAGAGGATGAGATAAGCGCCATCAACATGGCTCTGGGAGCCTCATACGGGGGAGCACGCGCTATGGTGACTACTTCTGGAGGTGGCTTTGCCCTCATGACGGAAGGAGTGAGCCTTTCTGGGATGCTTGAGCTTCCAGTCGTCATCCATCTCGCTCAAAGGCCGGGCCCGGCAACGGGATTGCCCACCCGGACCGAACAAGCAGACTTGGAACTTGCCCTCTATTCGGGTCATGGAGAGTTTCCGCGCATCATATTCGCACCCGGCAAACTTGAGGATGCTTTTTCTCTCACTCAGAGAGCCTTTAACCTTGCGGATAAATATCAAATTCCCGTGTTTATTCTCACAGACCAATATTTCATGGATTCATACGCAAATGTTCCAATTTTTAATCTCAAAGGAATGAGAGTCGAAAAACACATTGTTAAAAGCAAAAAAGAATACAGACGGTATGAATTGGCAGAGAATGGAATTTCTCCCCGTGCGATTCCCGGGTTTGGTGAAGGGCTCGTGGGTGTGGACAGTGATGAACACGACCAGGAAGCCCATATTACTGAAGACTTGGAATTGCGAGGGAAAATGGTGGAGAAAAGGCTGAGGAAGCTGGAATCTATTAAAGAAGAAGTGCTTCCTCCAGAGCTCTCAGGGAATCGAGAATACAAAATTTTAATCGTTGGCTGGGGCTCAACCTATGGAGTCATCAAAGAATCGCTTAAAATACTGGATAGGAAAGATATTTCATTCCTGCATTTTAAACAGATCTATCCTCTCCATGAAGAAAGTCAAAAATATCTCCAGAAGGCCAAGAGGATTATCATTGTTGAAAATAATGCGACATCTCAGTTCGGGAGGCTGATAAAGCTTTTTACCGGGATAGATATCAAGACAAAAATCCTGAAGTATAATGGGCTGGCTTTTTCTACAGAAGAGATTGTTGATGAAATTCAAAAATATATCCAATGAGGAGATGAGAAATGAATACTCAGGTCTATGATATGGGCGCAATAGATATCGCCTGGTGTCCGGGCTGCGGGAATTATAGTATTCTCAAAACACTGAAGATTGTTTTTGCTGAACTCGGGATAGAGCCTCAGGAGCTCGTCCTCGTTTCCGGAATTGGACAGGCAGCCAAGATTCCCCATTATTTCAAAACCAATTTTTTTAACGGACTTCATGGAAGAGCTATTCCCCCAGCCACAGCTATTAAAGCCGTTAATCCAGACCTAACGGTCATTGCGGAAAGTGGTGACGGAGACATGTATGGGGAGGGAGGAAACCATTTTATTCATGCTATCCGGAGAAATCCCGATATCACCACTATCGTCCACAACAATATGGTGTATGGGTTGACAAAGGGGCAAGCTTCTCCCACTAGTCAACTGGGTTTTAAGACTCCTGTACAGGTCAAGGGTGTTTTCCTTGAGCCCTTTAATCCGATTGCAATGGCTGTTTCCTTGGATGCCTCCTTCGTGGCCCGGGCATATGCGGGAGATGTCGAGAAGACAAAGGAGATCATTAAAGACGCTGTAAACCACAAAGGATTCGCTCTTGTGGATATCTTTCATCCTTGTGTTTCCTTTAACAAAGTGAATACACACAGCTGGTTTAAAGACCATACCTATTATCTGGAAGATTCCCATGATCCCACTGACCGGATGAGTGCGTTCCAGAGGGCAGTCGAGAAAGAAAGATTCCCCCTGGGGATATTTTATAGGAATCCTGATAAAGTAACTTTTGAAGAGAATGTGGGAGTGTACGGTCAGGATAAAACCCCCCTGTCTTTGAGAGATATGGAGAGGGTGGAAAAATTGAACCTTCTCCTCGAGTCAAAAAAATAAAATGGAGAAGAGGAAAGATGGATGTTATCCAAACCATAAATAAAAGAAGGGCGTATCGCTCCTTAGAACCTGTGGAAATCACAGAGGATTTGATCAAGGACCTGGCCGAGTCTGCCCGGCTGGCGCCTTCCTGCTTCAATAGTCAACCCTGGCGGTTTATTTTTGTCCAAGATACAGAAGTTTTGAAGAGCATGAGGGAGGCTCTTTCAGAGGGAAACAAATGGGCGTATTCAGCATCTCTGATCATCGCTGTCTTCAGCAAAAAAGAGGATGATTGCATCATCAGAGACAGAGAATATCACCAATTTGATTGCGGTCTTGGAGCGGGGTTTCTGATTCTGAGGGCGACCGAATTGGGCCTTGTGGCTCATCCCATTGCGGGTTACAGTCCGAAAAAGACGAAAGAGATCCTTGGGATCCCAGAAGAATATCAGGTCATCACCCTGATTATTGTGGGAGAACATTCTGAAGAGATCAGCTCGATTCTTTCAGAAAAGCAGGTCGAGCTGGAAAAAGAGAGACCGGCTCGGTTGAATTTCAACAAATTTGCCTTTATCAACCGTTTCAAGGAATAATAAGAATAGAGGATCTCTCTGATTCAGATGATGCTGAAACCTGTCAAAAGGATGGGCTTTTGTTTTTAGGTGAGATGAAATGGACAAAGTCATAGTCACCGGCGCAACTGGATTTATAGGGAAAGCCCTCTGCTTTCGACTGGAGAGGGAAGGTTATCAGGTTGTGGCTCTTTCTCGTAATCCCGAGAAAGGGCAACGGCTCTTCGGTCCCAAGTTCTCAGTTGCAAAGTGGGATGGTGCAAATGCCAGTGAGTGGCGGGAATATGCGGAAGGTGCCCACGCTATCGTTAATCTGGCGGGAGAGAATATTGGTTCCGGACGCTGGACCTCCAACAGAAAACAAGCCATCCTCCAGAGCCGACTGGATGCGGGAAAAGCCGTGGTTGAGGCGGTCGAATCGGCCAGTGTGAAGCCCCGAGTCGTCGTTCAAGCTTCAGCTGTTGGATTTTACGGCTCCTGCGGTAATGACTCGATTGATGAATCTTCATCTCCCGGAAAAGACTTTCTTGCCGCTGTCGCCATGGAGTGGGAGGAGTCAACACAAGAAGTGGAGTCTTTTGGTGTGCGACGAGTTGTCATCCGTTCTGGTGTGGTGCTTGGCGCAGAAGGGGGGGCCCTTATCCAACTTCTGAAGCCCTTTCGCCTTTTTGCTGGCGGGCCATTGGGGAGCGGTCGACAATGGTTTTCCTGGATTCATATCGAAGATGAAGTGAATGCCATCCTCTTTCTTTTGAAAAGGGAGGATTTGAAAGGCATTTTCAACCTAAGCGCACCCCATCCTCTCCTCCAGAAAGATTTGGCTCGACTCCTCGGGAAGATTATGAGACGGCCGTCCTGGTTTCCCACTCCTGGTTTTTTGCTTCGCGCTATTCTGGGCGAGATGGCAGAAGAGATGCTTTTAGTGAGTCAGAAAGTGGCTCCCAAACATCTTCTCGAGGCCGGATATCGATTTCTCTATCCTGAGGCAGAACACGCCCTTAAAGACATCTTAGGGAAAAGCCCCGAATATAACTCTGAAGAGCCTTCCTAGTTTAGCGGGCTTGACAGAGAATTCTCTCCTTGGCGAAAGAAAGGCGGAGGTTCTATCCTTTCCAGATATATCCGGATTTGAGGATAGATTAGAGGAGAATTTCTTTCGGAATATCTCTCAGGTTGAAATTTGATGCCATGCTGCTACAATAAGCGCCGGCATTCAAAACAGCTAGAATATCACCTCTCTGTGGTAAGGGCATCCTGATTTCTTTTCCGAAAATATCTCCGGCTTCACAGAGGTTTCCGGCGATAGTCACTTCCTCCATCTTGCCAGAACTCACGTGAGAACAGTTGATGATATGATGACGAGCCTCAGAATAAATGGCTGGCCGGGGGACGGTGTTGAACGTTCCTGCATTCACACAAGCAAACGTGTTAGTGTAGCTTTTTTTTAGGTACTCCACTCTAACCAGTAAAATCCCGGCGTTTCCCACCAGGAATTTTCCTGGTTCCACGGCTATGGCTTTTATCTTTAATCCGGATTTTTTTATTTCCTGGCAAATGTATTGCACATAGTCATGGACAGGAAAATCATCCTGTTGTTCGGAATATCGGGGCGCAAATCCACCTCCAAAATCTAAAAACTCAAGTTCGAAGCCTTGACTTTGTATCTCGGAAGCCTTGGAGATCATTTTATCGACCGCTTTTTTAACAGCTTTATAATCCTGCCTGGTCCAACCAGACCCGAGATGTTGATGAAGTCCGATGGGAACGAAACCAAAGCGAAGTGCCTTGGAAAATATGGCTATAACCTTCTTTTCTTCGATACCGAATTTAATGGGTATGCCATCATATGATTTTTCTCCTGCTGTAATAGCTTTGGAGTCAAATCCTCTGCCGATACCTGGATTCCATCTCACAGCCACTTTAAACTTTTTATGCTTAAACAGTTTATCTTTGATTTCTATCATAAGGTCCAGCTGTTCTGCTGCGTCAATGTTGACGATCAGATTTTTCATCCGGAAGACCTCCTGGAGATCGTCAGAACTCACGCTCGTTCCTGTGAAAAATATTTTTTCTTCTGAAAAACCTGCCTTCAGCGCTTTGTCGATTTCCCCTGGAGAAACGGCATCGATCCATACTTCCTCATCATTGAGAACTTTTAAAATATCGCTGTGTGGATTGGCTTTCATCGCATAGTAGATTCTTATTTGCAGGGGTGTGTATTTTTCGAAGTCTTGGCGCAGAGTGTAAAGATTTGTCAGAATCTGATTTTGGCTGTAGATAAAAAGAGGTGTTCCGTATTTTTCGGCCATTCGTGAGGCTTCTTCTTCTCCAAGATAGAGTTTCCCTTTTTTTGTTTTTAAAAAATTGTTTTCCCACCAGTGCATGTTCAAAACCTTTGGCCTGGCATTAATTAGCCTTCTTTTTCTTTTTTTTCTTCTTCTTTCTCTTCTTCAAACAGGTCGAGCTGTCCACTCCTGATTTTTTCAACGATTTCTTTCAGGACAGGATATTGTTTGAGCAGAGGAAAGGGAATATCCAGTTTTTCTTTCGTGATCATATTTTTGATCTGGAGAGCGTTGGCCAGGGCCTGTCCTCTGTAATGGTTATTGGTGATGACTAAGACTTTTTTACTTTGATTTCCCAGTTCCTTTATTCTTTTTATCCAGTCTTCGAGCTCCTCTTTGGAGTAGAGATAGTTGTACCGTTCATCCCGGCCAGCATCTTTTTTAAACCAGTTCGTGTAATTGCGGCCGTGAAGTCTGACGTAGGAAAATTCAGGATTGGTGCTGATGGAGCTGGGCTTGATCGAATTGCGGAATATCGGCTGGTCGATGTTGCAGAAACAAACACTGTGTTCAGTTAAAAGTGCATAGAAATTCGGTGTGTCCCAGGACGAATGTCTCACTTCCAGGGCCAGTGGAAAATCCGCGAATGATTTGAATAGATTGACCAAATAATCAATGTGTGCGGCCGTGTGGATGAATGACCAGGGAAATTGAATCAGGATAGCCGCGAGCCTATTTTTGACGCGGAGCGGTTCAATACCAAACTTGAAATCATCTATATCCTTTTGTGTGAAATCTTTCCTTTTGTGCGTGAAGACTTGATGAAGCTTGACTGAGAAAAGAAACTCAGGATAATCTCCGACTCTTTTGATCCAGGAAAGTGACATTTGGATTGCAGGTGGCCGGTAAAAGGTGCTGTTGATTTCGACGATATTGATGTACTGAGCCAGCAGGAGGAGTGGATGGAATCCCTGTGGTTTTTTCTCCGGGTAGACGATGCCTTCCCAGTCTTTATAGCTCCAGCCTGCCGTGCCTGTATAATAAAGGGCCATCGAACTCTATTTTACCAAAAAAAGAAAATGGAGTCAGACTCAAAGAAAAAAGGGGATAGGCTCCAAAAAAGGGGCTTGTCTTCAGTTCACCAAGACTATCGAAGCTTGCTAAATTAAATTGCTCAAGATATACTTTTGGATTAACATGATTAGGTCAAAGTAGGCACAAATCCATGAAAAAATTAGCTGCTCTTCTTCTCCTCTCTCTATCGCTTTTCTTTTGCGGCAAAAAAAATCAGGAAGATCTGTTCACTATCGGCATATTTCAGTTTAATGATGCTCCTCATCTGAATGAAGTCCGCAAGGGAGTGATTCAGGCTCTATGGGATCACGGTTTCCAGGATGGTATAAACATCCAACTCGAAATCAGGAACGGAAACGGCAGTACCCCTGAAGTCCAGAGGATCGCTCAGGAATTCGTTGAAATGGAAGTGGACATGATCGTTGCGCTTTCCACTCCATGTCTTCAAGCCGCTCTGATTGCGACGCATGAACATGAAATTCCGATCATATTCTCATCTGTGGCCAATCCTTATCTGGCTGGTGCGGGGAGATCTGCCCAAGACCACATGAGAACGGTCACAGGAGTGGCTTCAAGAGGCCCTATACGAGAGAGTCTACTGTTCATCAAGGAAACCATTCCAGGCGCAAAAAGATTGGGAACTTTATGGACGCCTGCAGAGATCAATTCAGAATTTTATCTGGAACTGGCTCGGGAAGAAGGGAGAAAAGTAGGCTTGGAGATCGTGGATGTCCCCATCGCGAACAAGAGCCAGGTTTTGCATTCAGCGCAGGTTTTAATCAACAAAAAAATTGATGCCATCTATCAAATATCAGACAACACGATCAATGAATCCTTCCAGGACGTGGGAAACGTGGCCGGGGAAAATTCCGTTCCTCTTTTTGGCGGTTTTCTTCTCTCCACGCGCCTTGGAGCCTGTGCAGCCCTGGGCTGGGACTTTTCTGAAATGGGATACACCACAGGAGAAATAGCCATTCGGGTCAAAAACGGCGAGAGCCCTGCGGATATCCCCATTCAATCCATGAGCAAAGTGAGAATCCACCTGAATTTGTCGGCGGCAGAAAGGCAAGGTATCGGTTTTTCGGATGAGTTTTTGAATAAAGCGGATGAAATCCTTAAATCTGAGGAAAACTCACGGTCTCTTTCTGATTCTTGATGAAAAAAAAATTTAAGATCTCCATAATTTCTGTTCTCTCTCTTCTGTTGGGTTTCGTTCTTTTTATCTTGATTCAAGTCTTTCATTCCGCCCCCAAGATGAAAGGGAGAGTCTTGCTCGATGGCATGGATGAAGAAGTGAGGATAGTCATCGATAAATGGGGAGTTCCCCATATATTCGCCCAGAACGAAAGAGATCTTTTTTTCGCCTTTGGCTTCATGCCTGCGCATGAGCGGATGTGGCAGATGGAACTCACCCGGAGAACTGGTTTTGGCAGACTTTCTGAGATTTCAGGGAAAGCGGCCCTGGAGAGAGATAAGTTCATGAGGAATCTGGGTCTCAGGGAGGCCGCGTTGCAGGATTTTGAGAAACTCTCACCTGAAATGAAAGAACTGATATTCGCTTACAGCGATGGCATCAATTCCTGGATGGATTCCCGCCAAATGAACTGGCCGTTTGAGTTTCTAGTTTTGCGCTATCGTCCCCAGCCCTGGACGCCTCTGGATTCTCTTATCATCAAAGAAGTCATGGCCTTTCTTCTCTGCCCGGACTACCGGAGTGAGGCCGTCAGAGGAAAACTAGTGGAGAAGTTTGGTGCCGAAACGGCTCTTCAGATTTTAGAAGAAGGCATTCCTTCTCCTCCATCTGAGGTTGAGGGCGTATCTCTCTCAAGCAGGTTTCCATTTCCTTCTTTCCAGGGGAGTAACAATTGGGTTATTTCAGGGAATCGAAGTGAATCTGGAAAGCCTCTCCTAGCCAACGACCCTCATCTGGATATCAGTCTCCCCCCCATTTGGTATGAAATTCATCTGAACTGTCCTGGATTGGATGTTATCGGTGTTTCACTTCCAGGTGTTCCGTTTGTCATAATCGGACACAACGAATCCATTGCTTGGGGAGTGACAAATTCCGCAGTCGATGTCCAGGACCTGTATATAGAAGAACTCAACGATGCCGGAGATATGTACCTGGATAACGATGAATGGAAGCCCCTGCTCGCAAAGAAAGAAGAAATCAAGATCAGAGGAAGAAAAAGACCCGAAGAAATAGAAATCCTCTGGACTGAACGCGGTCCAATAGTCACTCCAATCGTTATCGAAAGTCAAAAACCTCTCTCTTTAAGCTGGACGATTTATGAGGGAGGGAGGACTATGGAGGCATTCTATCTCCTGAACAGAGCCCAAAATTGGCAGGAGTTTTCAGGCGCTTTGGCCCTTTTCGATGTTCCATCGCAGAATTTTGTCTATGCGGATAGAGAAGGGAATATCGGTTATTATTTGAGCGGGAAAATTCCATTGAGATCCGCGATTGCCGCTCTCTATCCTTATCCTGGTTGGAAAGAAGATGGCCAATGGAACGGATACCTCGATGAGGACAAGAAGCCGAATATTTTCAATCCTGAAGAAGGGATTATCATCACCGCCAATAACAAAATCATTTCAGATGATTTTCCGCACTATATGAGCTTTGACTGGGATGCTCCTTTTCGGGCAGAGAGGATTAAGGAGCTCCTGTTCCAGAGGGAGAAGCACGATATCGAATCCTTTAAGATTATACAAAACGATGTGTATACCAAGAAGGGAGAACGAATTCTTCCTGTTATCAAAGAAATAGAAGGAGTCAATGAAACCATCGATGAAGTACTGAGTGAGATTAAGGGCTGGGATTTAAGGATGTCTTCAGGAAGGGAGCCGGCTCTGTTTGAAGTATTCATGAATTTTTTCCATGAAGATGTATTCAAGGATGAGATCGGTGAGAGCTTTGAAGATTTTGATCCATCATTCAGGCGGAAGAACGCCGGGATTCTCAGGATTCTTTCCGATCCTTTCTCTCCCTGGTTTGACAACACAAATACTCCTGGTGTTGAAAACAGGAAGGATATTGTGAAAGTCAGCCTTGAGAAGGCTTATGAATGGCTTGAAAAAAATTATGGATCTTCGGACGAGTGGGATTGGATGAAGATTCACTCTATCCGCTACCGTCATGCCTTAGGCAATGTCTCTTTTTTCGGATTCTTGAATCGAGGGCCTTATCCAATGGACGGGCATGCGTATACAATAAGAGCCTCTTTCCCTGGATTTGGAACATCTTCAGGGTCCTCATACAGGCAGATCATTGATTTGTCCGGTTTTGAAAATTCTATCTGTGTCCTCACATCCGGCCAGAGCGGTTGCTTTCTGAGCCGATTTTATGATAATCAGATTCCTCTCTGGTTAGAAGGCAGCTATCACCCGATGCTCTTTGACCCTGAATCGATCGAGAAAAATTCAGTCGGGACCCTAAAGCTAAAGCCTTTATCGAGAAAATAAGATGCTGACTGATTGGAACAGGATTGAAAATATAACGCTTGAAAAACAGAGGCGAAAATGAAAGTACATGAATATTTAAAAGAAAATCACATTTTCCTCGATTTAGAGCCAGGAGATAAAAGACATGTTCTCGAGAAGTTTGTTTCGGCTCTTAAAAAGAGGGGATTAATCTCAAGGGAAAAAGTCATTCTTGACGAGCTCTTGAAAAGAGAGGGGCTCGGCAGCACTGGTCTGGAAAAGGGGATAGCCGTGCCTCATGCGTTGATCAAGAAGATCAAGGAACCGATCGTGGCTTTAGCTCTAATCAAAGAAGGAATCGATTTTAAAGCCGTGGATCAAATGCCGACGTACATCGTTCTCCTTCTTCTTGGAGATAAAGATAATCCTGGATTTCAGCTTAAATTGCTGGCTCATATCTGTCGAATGGTCAAGGAGACCGACTTTGTGGAGAACGTCAAAAAAGCCGAGACTTCCCAGGATGTCTGGTCCATTTTGAAGGAAGAAGAAGAAAAGATTTAATGAAACTTTTAATATTGATCCTGAATAAAGTTGAAAAACTTGAAGAGGTTCTGGAGGGTTTTCTGGAAATAGGCATTAGCGGGGCAACCGTTGTTGACAGTGTGGGAATGGGGCATATCCTCTCCGAGGACGTTCCGATTTTCCTTGGCCTGAGGTTCATGTTTTCTGGCGCCAAGCCTCATAACAAGACGATTTTATCCACCATAAAGGACGAAAAGGAAGAACCAGTCATTAACCTACTCAAAAAAATCTTAGGAGATTTGAATCAGCCTGGAACGGGAATTGTATTCACCGTCCCTGTGGACCGGGTTGAAGGCCTGATGCCTGAATTTTAGTTTTATGAAAGCCATTTTCGCCCTTGGCCTTCTCGTCCTTGTCGCTTTTCTCGGGTCTCGATTCTTTTTCAAAAGAAAAAAAGCTTTCCTCCCCTTGAGTTATTTTTTCTTCTCAGGTCTTGTCTATGTATTTTTGGGCCTAGCCCTGAGCGAAAAGGGATTGAATATTTTGAGCTCAGAGGTTTTGGAAGGGCTGAATCCTCTTATCAGCCTCGGGCTGGGATGGATAGGATTCCTTTTCGGCTTTCAGCTCGAACTCAAATACATCCGGAAGTTTCCTCAGAAATACATCAGCCTTTCGTTTCTTCAATCCCTCTTCTTGATTATTCTTGTGTCTATCTCGCTCTTCGTCCTGTTGAGGTTTTTATACCCCTCTCAGCCTGTTTTTCTCCTTTATGGGATGGCAGTGGGTCTTGGGCTTTTCATCAGTCTCAATTCTCCCTCACTCTTGAATTACGCCTCTCCTTTGATTCCGGTCAAAGGAGATTACTATCATTTAGCCCGTTTTTTAGTCAGTGTGAGTGGATTCTGGGGTGTCGGCGGAATGGCCCTTGTTTCTTCCTTTTGGCATTTTCCGTTTTTCGTGGATAACGTTATCCGTAAAGGTTTGATTCTTCTCCTTGCCTCTTTGCTTTTTCCTTTTATTATCGGATATGTGTTCCATTTTTTGACTCTCAGAAAGACTTCTGAAAAGGATTTGCTCGTCTATCTCCTCGGACTGGTGTTTTTTACATCAGGAGTGGCGGCCTACTTTAACCTTCCTTCTCTTTTTGTCTGTATGGTATTGGGCCTGACCTATTCCAATTTGACCAGGATTCAGGAAAAGATATATCCGCTTCTCCTCTCGACGGAGAAGCCCTTTTACATCATTTTCCTTATTTTGATCGGTGCACTCTGGGATTTTAGTTTTGATTATAAAATCGCGATTTTGGTTATCTTTTTGTTCGTCTTGAGGATGATAGGAAGCACTCTGCCCATGCGCTTTTTTGGGAAGATTCTTCGTTTTTCTTTTCCCTTGCCTTCGCTCTTCGGTTTCTGTTTTCTCTCTTCTGGTGGGATCGCAATTGCATTCATCATCAGCTGGAAACTGATTTATCAGTTTCCGTTGACGGATGTTTTCGTGTCGGTGGCATTGATAACCACAGTGGTGAGCGAACTTTTGAGTCCCTTGGTTTTAAAGAGTGCCATCCTCAGGCTCGATTCGGAAAAATGAATATTGTTGTCTTGATTGTGATTTTCCTCCTCATGTTTTTCCTGAAGAGCTCCCTCCTTGCTCCTTTTGTCAATCCAGGCTTTTCCCCGACAGTTGCCGTCGGGTTTATATTGATCTTTGCTTTTTTGATCGGGAAAAAAATACGCCGTCTCAAAATTCCTCAGATCACGGGCTTCATCCTCGCTGGGATTTTCTGCGGTCCCTATGTCATGAAATTCCTGAGTGTGGGAGATGTCAACAACCTCCAGCTTCTCGATGGATTGGCTTTAAGCTTAATCGCGTTAACAGCTGGAGGTGAAATGAGATTGGCTCAGCTCAAACGGGATAGCCGGGCCATAACTTCGATTCTTCTTTGTCAGACAGTCATCATTATTGCTGGATTTGTTGTTTTTGGTTTTCTCAGCCGGCCTATTTTTCCCTTTTTTTCTGAGGCAACGTTGGTTCAAGGATTTGCCCTATCACTCTTGCTGGGAACCCTCGCGACTGCGACTTCTCCTTCGACTACAATCGCTGTGATCACTGAATCAAATGCCAAGGGAAAATACACAGACCTTATCTTGAGTACAGCGGTTGTCAAGGATTTCTTAGTCATCTGTCTCTTTGCCTTTACACTCTCCGCTGCTAGAGCCATGACTCTTCCCGGGCAGGCTTTTGATGCTTTATTTCTAGTGGGTATTTTGGAGGAGGTCGGGATTTCTGTGCTCCTCGGTGCGGGCATAGGTGGAGGAATCATACTCTACCTCAAGTTTATAAAAAGAGAAACAGCGATTTTTATCCTGGGAATCGCCTTTTTTACCTACCAGATTTCCCACACTCTCGGTTATCACCCTCTGCTGATTTGTTTAGTGGCTGGTTTTCTGGTGGAAAATTTTTCTTCTCGAGGTGATAACTTGATTCAAGCTATTGAGAAGGTCTCTGTCCCGATTTATGTGGTATTCTTCGCGATATCCGGCGCCTCTCTTGATTTAGACGCTCTAGGCAGAAGCTGGGTATTAGCCCTGGTTTTTGTTGTCTTACGTGCCGTTTTAAAGTTCTCCGGGACCTACCTCGGAGCCAGATTGGCGAATGAAGAAAAAGGCGTGCAAAAGCAGAGCTGGAAGGGATTTATCTCTCAGGCAGGAGTGGCTTTGGGAATGGCCGTTATTATCGAAGAGACATTCCCGGAATGGGGAGGTGAATTTAAAGCGCTGATTCTCGCTTTTATAGCCATCAACCAGATTATCGGTCCGGTATTGCTCCAGAGCCTCCTCGTTAAAGTTAACGAAGCCGGAAAAAAAGTGATTGGGGTCAGACCTTAGTAACTTCAGTAATTTATATCCCTGAAGGATTTGGATAATTCTATTGACTACAAATTACTGAAGTTACTAAGGTCTGACCCCATTCAAACTAAGGTCTGACCCCATTCAAAGATATGATGTGTTGTCCCCGGCCGATTTGAAGAGCGTTTTGAATTGCCTCGTGTGTGAGTTCAGTGGCAAGATGACATGCTTTTTCCAGCGAGTTTCCCTTTACCAGATAGGCCAGAAGACTTGATGAGAGACAACATCCGGTTCCATGGACCTTTTTGTTGATTTTTTCCGTCTTAAAGATGTGAAAACTCTTCCCGTCGTAGAGAAGATTGGCACTCTTTTTTGATGAATCCCCTCCTGTGATGAGACAGGGAATGGAACTGAGAGAATAAATTTTTTCTGCTGCCTTTTTCATCTCTTCTTCGGTTTGAACCTTCAGTCCTGAGAGTAATCCGGCTTCTTCTCTGTTCGGTGTTAGGAGAGATGCATTTCCTTTTAAGTCTGAGATATAAGTCGAAATGGCCTCTCGTTCTATGAGCCAGGTGCCTGAGCTGGATTTGAGGACCGGATCCACCACTCTCGGGACAGCCAGGTTATCTCTTAAGATTTCCTTGATGACGGGCACGTTTTCTCCGCAGCCTACCATGCCAACTTTGATTCCTGAGATGGAAATGTCTTCCTGGAGAGCTTCATACTGGCTCTTCAGGAACTCTTGAGGAAGACAATGAACTTCTTTCACTTTCTCAGTGTTTTGTGCGGTGAGAGAGGTCAATATTGACATTCCATGGAAACCTAAATGCTGGAAGATTCTCAGGTCGAGCGATGCACCAGCCCCGGATGTGGGGTCAAATCCTGACACAGAGAGAAGAATTTTTTTCATGGGAAATCTTATCGAATGCAGAATCTATGAAAATTTCTATCAGACTCAATTTTTATTGTCAATAGATTGGTCAGACCCTGGGGTTTACTCTTTTTCGGAGTATATGATAAGATAAGACCAGCGAAATGAAGGGAAGGGCGCATATTTTCGTCTCAGGATGGGTTCAGGGAGTTTTTTTCCGCGATCAGACTCAAAAATGGGCGACCGCTCTCCATGTTACAGGCTGGGTGCGGAATTTAAAAGATGGACGAGTGGAAGTAATGGCCGAGGGGGAAAAAGAAAGTCTCGAAGATCTTATCGGCCAACTGAAGCAGGGACCGTCTCTTGCTCGAGTGGATAATGTCGAAGTCAACTGGGAAGATTATAAAGGGGAATTCAAAGATTTCAGGATATCTCACGCTGATTTCTTCTAAACTAAAAAAACTCCTGATTCATCCAGAACAATGGGGACATTCCCCTTTTTAATGAGGCTTTTTTTGCTCTAAAAACTTCTGACGACACTCATTCGAGCAAAAGTAGTAGTCCTTTCCCGCATAGTTTGCCTTGAGAGCATCTTCTTTGGGGAGATAGGTATTACACATTTCATCTTTGACCATTATGCCAGATTGGCGTTTGGAGACTCGAGGAGTCTTGCTCCCTTTGTTAATAGCTTTGAAAAAACGGTAGAGCCAGTAGACGATATAGGCGAGGAAGGCATAGAGGATAATCTTAAAAAATGTCATTACTTCTCTAAATTAGACGATTTATATGGTTGTGTCAAATAAGATGGGGACGTTCCCCAAAGTACCACCTTAGCTCAATCATTCCACTATTTTAACCTGTCTTTTAAAAGATAATGCATTGGAGATGAACTAGGTAGGCTAAGGTGGTACTTTGGGGAACGTCCCCAATACAAATTTTTCTTGATTCTTGAAAGGCTAAAAAGTAACATGAAAAAGAAATAAGTCAATCAATAAAATAGGTAGAGTCATACATAACTATAATAAATATCATCATTTAGCATCCTTAAAGAGGAGCCATTATGGATTTTTTATTGACCAAAGAACAGGAGATTTTGAAGGATTCAATCAAGAATTTTGCCGAGAAAGAGATTCGGCCCTACATCAAGGAGAGCGATGAAAAAGGGGAGTGGCCAGAGGAGCTGACAAAAAAACTGGGAGAGATGGGGCTGCTGGGAATAATCATTCCATCGGAATTTTCAGGAGCCGGCTATTCGAATGTGGATTATGTGATCATTCTGGAGGAAATCTCCATGGTGGATCCTTCTGTCGGCCTGGTCGTGGCCGCTCATAACTCTCTGTGTTCGAATCACATTAACCTCTTCGGGAATGAAGAGCAAAAAAAGAATTATCTGACACGTTTGGCCTCAGGACAGACTCTAGGGGCATGGGGCCTCACTGAGCCGGATGCGGGTTCGGATGCAGCTTCCTTGAAAACCAAGGCTGTGAAAGACGGAAATCAGTGGGTGCTCAACGGGACAAAGCGTTTTATCACTAACGGGACACTGGCAGAAATTCATGTGGTGATGGCGGCGACAGACCCGAAGAAAGGGAGAAAAGGAATTTCCTCTTTTATCTTAGAAAAGGGAATGAAAGGCTTTAGTCCGGGCAAGAAGGAAGATAAGTTGGGCATTCGGTCAGCCGATACATCCGAACTCATTCTTGAAGATGTCAAAGTTCCTGCTGAGAATATGCTGGGAGAAGAGGGAAAAGGATACAAACAGGCTATGGCCATATTAGATGGAGGACGAGTCAGTATCGCTGGATTTTCTCTGGGAATTGCCGCAGGCGCTCTGGAGTCGAGCTTGAAATATGCGAAAGAAAGAGTTCAGTTCGACCAGCCCATCGCCAATTTTCAGGCTATTCAATGGATGCTGGCCGATGGTTTTACCGAATTGGAAGCCGCGCGGCTCTTGACCTACAAAGCTGCTTTTATCGAGGACCAGGGCAAAAAGGTCCCGAAAGAATCTGCTATGGCGAAGCTCTTTGCCAGTGAGTTAGCTGTAAAATCTTCCTCAATGGCCGTACAGATTTTTGGAGGCTATGGATTTACAAAAGAATATCCGGTGGAGAAATTCTACCGGGATTCAAAATTAGCCACCATCGGCGAAGGGACTTCTGAGATCCAGCGCTGGATAATTGCTCAAAAAGTCCTTTCTGAATACTGAATTCAATTGATGATCTGGATTTATACTCTGTGATGCATCTCGGAAGAAAGAGAATAGAGAGAATTCTTTCCTGAGAGAACGGAACTTTTTAGCGCCGGAGAGAAGGCAAGAATGAAGAAGAGAGAAATGTCTGATTTAGCCCAGGAAGTCATCAAAGGAAACCACAGAGCCATTGCGCAGGCTATCTCTCTTGTGGAAAATGACCGGAGTGCAGCTCAGGAAATGATGAAAAAAATCTTCGCACATACTGGTGAATCAGTCATTATCGGTATCACCGGCTCACCGGGCTCTGGCAAAAGTACACTCGTTGACCAGATGGCGGGTATCCTCCGGAAAAATGAGAAAAAAATAGGAATTGTGGCAGTGGACCCTTCCAGTCCTTTCACCGGCGGAGCGATTTTGGGGGACCGGATCAGGATGATGCAGCACAGTGTGGATCCTGAAATATTTATCCGCAGCATGGCCACACGAGGGCATTTAGGCGGCTTAGCGAAGGCAACCGGAGAGGCCATCTCGGTTCTTGAAGCCGCCGGAAAAGACTTCATCCTGGTTGAAACAGTCGGAGTGGGACAGGATGAAGTGGAGGTAGTGAAGCTGGCGGATATTATTCTCGTGATTCTTATCCCAGGAGCTGGGGATGAAATTCAGGTATTTAAAGCCGGAATCATGGAAATCGCCGACATTTTCATCCTGAATAAGGCGGATTCACCTCTGGCCGACAGAACAGAAAAACAACTCAAAGCCATGCTGGACCTGGGTTTAATCGGAAAGACTCCTCCTCCTGTGATCAAGACTGTGGCTACAGAAGGAAAAGGAGTAGACAAGCTCGTCAAAGAGATCGATAAATTGGTCAGGGAGAGAGACCAGGAATTGAGGGATTCCCGGAAGAAAAGGCTCATCCCCTGGATGCTGATGGATATTATCAGTGAAAAAATTTATCACTCTGTGACTCAAGACATTAAAACTTCCGAGTTCGACGACTTCATCGAAAAAATTCACAGGAGGGAAATTGACCCTTACACGGTTGCCGATAAAATCGTCGAGAGGTTAAAGAACAGCAGATGACAGGTTTGAAGAAGTTTCTTTTTAGGTAAATGTGTTCTCTCTTTCGGGAGGAGAAAAAGAAGATGAAAATCGACCATATAGGAATCGCAGTGAATGATCTTGAGGAAAGTCTGACGCTCTGGACTGAATCGCTTAATCTGAGCGCCAGAGGAATCGAAGAGATACAAGAAAGAGGTGTAAAATTGGCTCATCTGGAGGTCGAAGACGGGCCATCCATTGAGCTGGTGACTCCCTGTGGAGAAGGATCTCCCCTTGAAAAATTCTTGAAAGAAAGAGGGGAGGGGATCCACCACTTTTGCTTCGAGGTGCAGGATGTCGAGGATGCTGTCAATAAGCTGAAGGACAAAAGAATTCAGTTTGTTCACGACAAACCGCAGAAGGGAGCCGAGGGAAGCCTTATCGCTTTTATCCATCCCCATCATTTCAACGGCGTGCTGATAGAGTTAAAAGAGAAAAAAAAGCCAACCTGAAATCAGGGGAAGAATGCTGAAGACATTGGGGAATGTCTTAATCATAACGGGAATCCTGATGGTTATCTTCGGCATCATTCTGAAATTGTCCGGAAAGTTAAAATGGATCGGTAAATTGCCAGGGGATATCGTTATCCAAAAAGGGAACTTCACTTTCCATTTCCCGCTTATGACCTGTTTGCTGGCCAGTCTTATCCTGAGCCTTCTGCTTTATTTGATTTTTAAATTTGTTGTGAAGAATTAAAGACCAGTGAACTCCACTCGGGGAAAATCCTTTTACTGAGTACTGAGAGTCTCTATCCTTCTGGCGAAGGTCCTGGCGTCTTCCAGGTCGGCCTCATCAGGATGAGTTTGAGCAGAGGCTGCCATTTCTGCCCATAGCGTGTGCTCTGGAGATTTGCTTAAAACTTCAAGAGCTTTCGAGGAAACTCTTCCTCTGCAGGAAAAAGTACCCAGGATTTTGGCTTTCGAGGCTGTGACAGCTGCATTTTCAAGAGCCTCCTGAGAGAGATGGCTTCCAGTGATAGCACCGTGAGTGGAAAAAAAAGCGATTTTTTTTTCTTCGGGGATTCTTTTGAGCAGGCTGACAACCTTGAAGGGAACACTGTGAGAGTGGACGGGAAAACCGATGAATACAAGAGTGTAGTCGTCCAATTCTTGAACTTCGTCAATGGGCTTTATCGTTTTATCTCCCTCCAGAACGCTGTGAATGGCTTCAGCCACTTTTTTCGTGTTTCCCGTTAAACTGAAGTACGTGACCAGAATATTTGACATCCTCAATCTCCCTCAAAAACCTAAGTGTGAGTCTTGATCTTCCGCTTAATCAACTCAGCTCTGATTTTCTATTCTTTTAGACTCAAGAAGGATATCATTTTTCCACAAAAGATAGAAAAATACCATGGAAAAAAGAGGATGGGTCTTTATGCTCAGTAATTAATTAACACTTTTGTTAAAAATACTTAGGGTAAAAGTGTCATTGCGAGCGAAGCGTGGCGATCTCCTAAAAAAGATATCTTCATTCCAGTAATAATATAATTTCTCTCAATGAGATTGCCACGCTTCGCTCGCAATGACACCCAAAAAATGTTGCCAAATTACTGAGCACGTACAATAAGTTACTTTTTTGGGGACTGTCCCTTTCAGTCCTTATGCTTAAAAAAAAGGGACTATCCCTCTTCTTAAAAAATAGCCTTTCCCCTTTTTCACTTAGGAAGGTCGATAAAAATCTGAGTTCCCTCTTTCTCCCTGCTCGATGCGTGGATCGAACCTCCATGCTCTTCGATGATCTTTTTTGAAATGGGGAGTCCCAATCCTGTTCCCATGTCTTTTGTTGAGAAATTGGGTTCAAAGATTCTATCCAGCATCTCTTTTCCGATTCCAATGCCTGTATCTTTAATCTCCAGTCTGATTCTGTTTTTTTCCTCAGAAACAATGATCTCGATCTCACCCTTCCCCTGGATGGCTTCGATTGCATTGATAAAAATGTTTCTCAAGGCGATCATTACCCGGCTTCTATCTCCCACTATCTGAAAATCTCGACCTGCATACTCTTCTTTGAATTTAATTCTCTCAGAGATCATATTCTTATAGGGCGTAACTGTTTCTTGAACGAGTTTCTTCAAATCGAAAGGCTCTTTTTGAAGGACGATTTCTTTTGATGTCTCCAAGAATTCTTGGGCAATTTTTCTCAGATTTTCGACCTCTGTGATGATATAAGAAGCCGACTCTTGGAGAGCCTTTTCAAAATTTTTCTTTTTATCCTTATAGACTCTGAGCAAATGTTCAGCTGAGAGCTGGATGGGAGTAAGAGGGTTCTTGATTTCGTGGGCCACTTTCCTTGCCATTTCTGCCCATGCGACCTTTTTTCCCATGTCAGTCAGTTCCTGCTGGTGTTTCTTCAGGTTTTTGATCATCGTGTTGAATCCGTCGATGAGAGTTTTCATCTCATCCTGGGGTTTATGGGGGATGGATATCTCGAGATTTCCTGAGCTCACCTCTTTTGTCCCCATAAGGAGTTTTCTTATGGGAGTCACGATCATATGCCCGATTCCTCGAGCGAATACGAGGACGACAGCGATGAAAAAGACAGAAATGAAAAATAAAAATTCAATCAAATCTTCCGTCGCCTTAGATATCTCTTGTTGTTCTAAAGGAAAAGGGAGTGAGATGAGGAGAAGAGTGTCTCCGAGCGAGTAAGAAGTGGTTAGCGTGTGGAAAGAGTAACCTCCAATTTTCTGGGTTTGGGTGTAATACGGATTGTTTTCATACTGAATCTTGTAATAGATTTCTCCATCGATCAAATCTGGAATCAATCCGGAGTCAAAGAACTCCCGACGGCTGGAAGAAGTGATCCGGCCGTCTTGATAGAGATTCACATCGCTGGAAATAATGGAGCTGATTTCCAGGACAACAGTTTCTGGAGGCGTGACCAGGGAAACCATTTCTTCTTGTTGAGTAATCATGAAGTCTTCCATCACCCGGCGGACAAAATTGGCATGGATTTCTGCTTTTTCCGTGAATTGTTGGGTGAAGATTTGAGCGAAGAAGTTTCTGGTTAAAAAAGTGAAAAGAAGAAGTGGGATGAGCGCTATGGCCACAAAGGATATATAGACCCTGTTCGAAAACGACCAGAGAGGATTCTTGATCCTCTTTCCCGTGACAACTGTGAAGAGAATGAAGAATAAGAGAGATATAGCGAGGTAGAAAAAGAAAAGCCTCATGAATTCTGTGGAGAAATTAAAGAAGTTTTTTTTCGGGATAAAAAGAGAATAAATTCTATAATCTTTCTTGAAATAAAAAGAGCGAAATTTTTTCCTCTTGTCAATAAAAACTGACCAGAGAGAGTCTTGAGAGTCGATTTTCTCCAGCACTGCCGGCGGAATGCCAGAGGAGATATTGTTGGGATTGAATATCAACCGACCTTCTGAATCGAATATAGCAAACCCTAAGTCAAACTGGTTGAGGGAAGGAATGGAAGTGACTCTCAAGAGCTCAAAGTAGGGATTCGCTGAATAGAGGAAAGGAAGCATGTCATAATCGATCGAAAGGTAGAGAATCGTCCGTCCCAGGTGTTTTTCTTCTGCAAACCAGTCCTTGTAACCAAGCAGAAAATCTCTTTCTTCACCCATTATTGGGATGTTTAGATAGGAGATAGACCATTCCCGGCTGATGGGGAGTTCGAAATCAGCGCTGTAGAGTTCTGGAACATTCAGAGAGAACCGGGAAAGAAACTCCCCATCAGGATAGATAATTCCATCAGGATCGATAATTTCCAAGCTTGAATACCAGTTGAATTTTGCCGGAAGAGTCCTCTCCCATAGAGACTGCGCAAAATCAGATGGCTCAGAGCTCTGCAGGAAAGAGATGATGGATTCTTCCCTTTTATCGATCTCTGGAAAGGATTGATTGAGAATAAAGAAACCCCAGGGTTCCTGAGATTTTATGATGTTCTGGAGAGAATTCTGGAGAAGAGAATTATTCCGGCTGGACATGGAAAGATGAAGAGAAGCGTAGATGAATAGCATGGGGAGAAGAAAAGCCGAAAGCATGACTTCCTTTCTTTTTATGAGCTTTGGAAAAAAAGAGACAAAAAGGGCCAGAATGATAATCAAAAACTGAAGAGTAATGAGAAAGAGAGAATTCCTGCCTTTAAAGAAGAGAAAATAGGCTCCAAACTCAAAAATGAGGATAAGGAGGGGGAGGAGAAGTTTGG
>CAYFVQ010000014.1:0-16706 GCA_964346585.1 uncultured Eubacteriales bacterium
CAGAAATTTGCCCCAGGCATAGTTTCTTCCTACGGAGCCATAGAACTCAGCTGCACTTTTTCTGCAGATGGCAAGGAAATATATTTCCAGCGAGATGGGACAGGGATCATGGTTAGTAAACTCACAGAAAAAGGGTGGGATGCTCCTGTAAAAACAAACATTTCTGGAGTTGAGGTATATATTTGGCCAAAAAATGGCAAGATGTACCTTAATGTCCGTCTGCCGCAACCAGACGGCAGTATACTGCGCGGCATTGGGGTAATAGAGAAATCAGGAAATGAGTGGGGCCAGCCTACTTATCTGGTGCCGGGAATGTTTGCAACCCTCAGCGACAACGGCACTCTTTACACCACTGATATCAGCCGGGGCGGTAAGCTCAGCCGATATAAATTAATTGAGGGAAAATACACAGAACCGGAACTGATAGAATCTGAGACCGATTCCCGGTATTTCGATGCCCATCCTTGTGTTGCTCCGGATGAAAGCTTTATTATCTACGACTCAGAAAGGCCAGGGAATCATGCCTTAGTAGACCTCTATATTATATTCCGGGAAGAGGATGGATCTTGGACAAAAGCCATCAATCTCGGCAAAGAAATCAATATGCCGGGAATTAACCAATGTCCCTTACTTTCCCCTGATGGGAAATACCTTTTTTATAACTGCCATAATGATATCTATTGGGTCAGCTCAGAAGTGATTAAAAAACTAAACCCCTTAAAATAGTTTGATGGCAGTTAAAAAGAGCGACCGGGTATTAAATAATTTTATATAATTTGTCTATAGATTATTGAGGTACAAATAAATAGAATCTTAAAATATAATCGTCAAAAACCATCATCTTAAACCGAATTACTGAGCCTGTACAAAGAACCCCTTTTTCGTTGCCTTTTTCCTATCGAGAAATCTGGGGGAGCCAGAGATAATAAAACCCGCTCTTCAAGGAACGAAACAAATCTTCCACGCTTTTACTCTCAAAGAGGGGCGGTGTCTCGAGGTTAGTGGCATAGATATTCGTTTTTCTCGAGGGGTAATAGGTGTACGCGATCACATTCGCTTCTCTCAAGGCAGATAACGAGAGAGCTTTTTTCAGAGCTGTGTCAAAATAGCCTATCTCATCAATCAGCCTGAGGTCATACGCTTGACTCGCTGTGTAGATCCGTCCATCCGCCATCTTCTTCAGCTCTTCGAGCGAGAGAGAATCTTTCCTTTTTTGATGGACGACATCCAGGAACTTCTCGTAAAGTTCGTTGACAACGTCTTGGAAGACTCCTTTCTCCTTTTCCGTCATATCCCGGAAAGCGCTTCCAGAATCTTTCATCTCTCCGGATTTAATAACATTCACTCTTATCCCGATTTTAGAAAAAAGCTCCTCCAAGTTGGGAAAGATCGAGATGACTCCGATGCTGCCTGTGATGGTGGAAGGATGAGCGATGATGAAATCGCAGGCAGAGGCGATGTAGTAACCTCCTGAAGCCGCCACTCCCATCATCAATCCCACTACGGGCACATCCGTCTTTTCTCTGAATTTCAGAATTTCGTTGTAAATAATATCGCTGGCCGTGACTTCTCCCCCTGGAGTATCCAGACGAAGGATGACAGCCTTGACTGTTTCGTCCTCAGACGCTTTCTCCAGTCTGTAGTAGACTTTGGACAGAATATCACTTTCTCTTTGGAATAGACCTTGATTGAGCGAAGTGCTGATAATGCCCGAAACATCAAGGATGAGGATCTTTTCTTTTGCCGGGCTTTTAATGAGGATAACTTCCTCGAGCTTATCTTTACCCATGAAATCTAGATGAAAGTGGGGGGCGCATCCAGATATGAAGATAATCAGAGAAACGATTATAACAAGATTTTTTTTCATCTTTCCTCCTGGTCTCTTTGATTCAAGACTTTCAAATTATACCATATTGCTCATGCTTGAAAAGGGATAGGTTGCTTTTTCTTCAAGAAGGGGGATAGTCCTACGCGCTAAGTCATTAGGCCGCCTTTTTTGGATGTCATTGCAAGCAAAGCGTGGCAATCTCGTGGAGTTAGCGATACACTATGAGATCGCCACGCTTTGCTCGCGATGACAATTTTTTTTAAAGAAAAGGTCGTCAGATTTGCTCGCCCGAAGGGGAAAAGATGCCGACATAGATTGAAGTAAAGAACATAAAAGAAAGTTTGAATCTTGATTTTGAGAAAAACCTACCTAAAGAGCTCATATCATTGAAAATAATGCATAGTGTCGGCAAATTTTTTGAAAAGTAGCGGATGCCTGAAGGGCAATCTGCTAACTCTGGAATCAGAAAAGTCCCCCAAAGTTAAAACCAGCGATTCCAAGTGTTTTACGGTTAAATATCCGTAAACGCAAATCCAGCCAGCTTTAAGCTGGCATGAGTTCTTTAAAGGAAGACTCGGAAAATCCTGAGGGAGAAGTTCCCTGACGATGAGTCCTCCTTTTTTTTGGAGAAGAGCTTTAAAACACAGGAGCTTCAAAGCCGACTGAGGAAAGAAGAGGAAAATTAAATGAAAACAAGAAAGTGGAAAGACATAACCGAAGATATAGAAGAAATAAAGGAAGCGATTTTTAAAGTAAAAAATCATGAGGAAATTCCAGAATCCGAGAAAAATGAAATGTTGGAGGATTTAGGAAGAATAATGAACAAATTGAAGAATCAAGGGATAGCATTTTTACTATCGTTACTTTAATAAATATAAAGAAGAGAAAAAATAAAAGAGCTAAAAATAGTTCTAAGATTGACCCCTCGCCTAAAGGTTCGGATTCAATGCCTTCGGCGAAGGAAATTGAAAATACTGGAGGAGAAAAATTAATATATAAGAATTATGGACATTGTTTACACATGAATTAAGCTGATAATGTCAAGATTCTTAAAATATCATCTTTTTTTAGTTTTTTGAAATTACCGATTTCACCAAAGTATACGGCTTGAGTTGCAATCTCTTCAAATTTTTCATCACTGATATTTAGCTCAGAAAATTTTTTTGGCATCTCTAATAAGCAAAAGAATTCTCTTGTTTTATCTATCCCTAAAATGGCTATATCCGTTTTGTCTCCAGTATGAGGTATATTCCAAACATTCTCAGCGTATTCTACAAATTGATCTACATTTTCTTTCATTACATATTGCATCCAGTTTGGAAACAATATTGCTAGACTAGTACCATGCGTTAGATCATACGTAGCACTAACTGCATGTGAAATTTTGTGTGTCGCAAAGTCTCCCTGTTTACCTGAGAGTAAAAGGCCGTTTAAAGCGAGACTTCCCGCCCACATAATGTTTGCTCTCGCTTCATAATCATCAGGATTTTTAAGAACGATAGGTCCATACTTTATACATGTCTTTAAGATTCCTTCAGCCAATCGGTCCTGAAGATAAGCTCCTTTTGTGTTATCAAAATACTGTTCAAGGACATGACCCATAATATCAACAATCCCTGCAGCCGTGTGTATTCGGGGAACGGACAGAGTGTAAGTGGGATCAAGTATTGAAAATTTCGGCCTTAAATGGTTTGATGTTATGGGCAATTTTTGTTTTGTCTCTTCGTTACTGATTACCGAACTTGCATTCATTTCAGAACCTGTTGCTGCCAGAGTTAAGACAGTTCCAATGGGGAGAGTTTTCGCTACTACTGCTCTTTTCATAAACAAATCCCATACATCACCTTGATAATAGACTCCAGCGGCAATGGCTTTAGAACAATCTATAACACTTCCTCCTCCAACAGCTAAGATAAAATCAATATCGTTTTTCCTGCATATTGCTATACCTTTTTTTACACTAGAGAGTCTTGGATTAGGCTTTATTCCAGATAATTCGAAATATGTCTTATCTTTTAGTGCGTCAACTATCTTTTCATAGACTCCAATTCTCTTAATACTCCCGCCACCCCAGACAAACAAAATTCTATTAAAATTCTTAATCTTTTTTTCGAGTTTTTTTATCTCTCCTTTGCCAAAAAAAATTTCTGTCGGAATGAGATAGTCAAAATTTAACATTTTATCACTCCAAAAAAACCATACTTATGAAAGTTTTATTATAATCAAAACTTCAACAAAATGAATGGAGGGATTTTGTTGATAAAGTTCACGTTTGACCTCGATGCGTTCATTTGATATAAGTTATATAAAAATCTAAGTGCTGAAAATAAAATAATTAGCATCCTTCGCTTAAAAATCACGAAGTATTTCTCCCTGAAGAAATGAGGAGGTGAGACGGTTGAAAATAGTTGTCACGGGGAGTAGCGGCAAATTGGCCCAATATTTACTCCCAAAGCTCACTAATAAACATGAAGTCCTACTCTATGATAAACAACCTCCTAAACAGAGTCATGCTCATTTTATAATGGGAGAAGTCACTAATATGGACAAATTGATTAAGACATTTAATGGTGCAGATGCTGTGATACACCTGGCTGCGCTGCGGTCCCGATACAACCATCTACCGATAAATGTCATGGAAACAAATGTGGTAGGCACATTCTCTATCCTTGAAGCAGGTCACAATCAAGGAGTGAAAAAGTTGATATTTTCTAGTAGTGATGCTGTACTCGGAATAGCCCAGAGCCAGAACGACATAGAACCAGAATACTTGCCGATAGATGAAAAACACCCCTTAAAGCCACAAGATCCGTATGGAATTAGTAAAACTCTTGGAGAAGAAATGTGTCAATTCTACTCAGTGGGATGTGATATGAACATCGTAGCCCTCCGATTTTCGAACATATTTTGTCCAGGGGATGAGCAAAAGTATTTAAATGACACCAGAGATCCATCTATTCGACGAAAATCTTTATGGGCATGGGTGCACGTAGAAGATGCTGTTCAAGCTATCATGAACTCTCTAGCATCAAATCTACAAGGATTCGAAGTGTTTCACATCGCGGCTGACGATGTATGCCTGTCGAATCCGGATGTTCTGT
This sequence comes from uncultured Eubacteriales bacterium, assembly GCA_964346585.1. Taxonomy (GTDB): domain Bacteria; phylum Acidobacteriota; class Aminicenantia; order Aminicenantales; family Aminicenantaceae; genus SOIA01. The sequence goes on from CAYFVQ010000014.1 coordinate 4,930, forward strand.
ATCTTTTATCAACTTACTTTCCGGAAATTCCAATCAAGAGATCTCTCTCAAACCAAGAAAGCCTGATTGATTGCTGTAAGGCCAAGGATAAGATAAGCTTTAAAGTACGAAAAAGATTTGATGAAATTGTGGCCCTTAAGAAAAAATTATGAACTTAGTACTCGAAAATACCATTGAGTGTACGGAATTACGAAGGTGATTAGCTAATCATGAAAATCGCGATAGTTTTCCATCCAAAACGTATGCGTGCAACTGAAGATTTGATATACGGTTCACGTCGCAAAGTCATATTCCCCACTCTGGCGCGTGTACGGAAGGCATTCCAGCGTGCTGGTCACAAGGTGGTATCCATAGATGGTCGAGGTAACTTGATCGCGAAGGTTCGGAGAACCAAACCAGAGATGGTATTCAACTGGTTTTCTGTACCTGGCAAAGCTCAGGCATATGTACCGGCGATCTTGGAAAAGATGGAAGTGCCCTATACAGGCTGCGGTTCCCTATGCCATGCTCTTGCCATGCATAAAGGTTTATCAAGTAAAATCCTAAGATATGACAAACTGCCCATACCGCCATTTAGTTTAGTCAGTCGAAAGCAAAAGCAGCCTTCACGAAGGATAAAATTCCCAGTTCTTGTAAAGCCTTGTTCCTTAAGCGCGAGCCAAGGAATAACAATGGAATCTTTCGTTGAATCTGCTGAAGAACTATCTTCAGCCATAGATACAGCTCTTGCCAAAGACAAAGAGGTCGTCATTACTAAATTCATCCCTGGACGTGAGATGACAGTCGGAATTATCGGAAATAAAAAGCTACAGATCTTGCCTATCCTGGAGAAGCATTTCAAGGCTAAGCCGGGCATTCCACGTATCTTTACAGAAAAGATGAAGAGGAACAGAGCCCACTGGCACGAGAGCGTATCTGTGCCTAAATTGCCCGAGCAGGAAGAGGCCGTGGTGAGGAAGTTTGCCATGAGGGCTTATCGATCAATCGGGTGTTCAGACTATGCCCGGGTGGACCTCCGCTTAGATAAACGAGGGATTCCCTGGATCATTGAGGTGAATACCCTTCCTGGCATATTTCCAAAATTTAGTCCTATGGCTAAAATGGCAAAAGAAATGGGCAAAGGAGTGGAATATCTGTCTATGCGGATTTTGGAAGAAGCGGTAGCTCGGTACGGTCTATAAACGTTGACCTTGGTTTCCCGTAGGTTGAGGATGCGAAGAAACGGTTTCCTTATTGACTTAGAAATATCCTGATGGTATAAATCCTGTCCGCATTCATTCTGAATTCCTGATCAAGGCCCAAAGTGGGAAGAAAAGCTTATACAGTCGCAGGCATTGACCTGGCTGGTGTGTCTCACCGGCCGAGTGGTGTGTGCTTGCTTGAAGGGCTGAAGGCTGAAACCACACTCCTCTATACGGATGAGGAGATTCTGGATTGGGCGAGGAAAGAAAAGCCGGACCTTATCGCCATCGATGCCCCCTTGACTCTTCCCCCTGGCAGAAAGTCCATTGATGAGAGAAACGATAGTCATTATCGTCCCTGTGATATGGAATTGAGGCGCAGGAAAATCCCGTTTTTCCCGATCACTCTGGGTCCGATGAGAGTACTCACCAAGAGGGGGATCAAGCTTCGGAAAATTTTTGAAGGGGAAGGATTCCGGGTTGTGGAGATTTATCCGGGCGGCGCTCAAGATATCTGGAAAATTCCTCGGGCCAAGTCTAGTCTTTCAGGATTGAGAAATGGGCTTCGCAAGCGGGGGATTTCTGGGTTAAAAAAGCAGTGCGCAGACCATGAGTTGGATGCCGCAACCGGCGCGCTGGTCGGCTGTTTTTTCTTAGAAGGAAAGGCGGAAGTCTACGGGGATTTCGAAAGCGGGGCGATCATCATGCCACCCCAGTCCTGAACCGTCAGGGATTCTCTCATCTCCTCATCAGGTTTCTCTCGGTGAACGTTCCTTCGGGGATGGGTGCATCGAACCTGATATTCTTGATCACCATCTCGGTCTTTGAGTTTTTCCTCAACTTGTCCTCCATGACCACCCGAGTCGGGTAGTACCTGTCTTGGAAGGACTGTATATTGCTCACAGTCATGGCCTTCAGCAGTTTACCGCTTTTCGCGGAAAACTCGGCTTTGTGACCGATGAATTTTTCCTTGTCCACCCAGATTTTCCTGAAGAAGTAGGTTCGGCTCTCGTCCCTGGACGTAAGCTCCAAGACATAGCAGGGAAAATCGTTGAAGACTTCTTCTCCGAGGAGCTTGACCTCGTATTGCTCTTTTAGCTCTTCGGCTGTCTCCATCATATCTTCGTAGGAGAAGTCCGATCCCATCATGCTCTGCTTGAGCATGTGTCCGGAGAGGCGCATCACTCTTTCGGCCGAAGGAAAATAGATCTTGAGAACTTTTCCGACCTTCAACATCTTTGTTCCCCGGTCTCTAGCCGGACTCAGGAACTCGACAAAGGACTTTTCAATTCCCTCTGCATAACTGACAAGTTCTTTCTTGATGACTCTCTTTCCGATGGTGATGATCATGTCCATTTCGGAATAAGCAGATTCATACACCATGTTATCATCTATCCGGGCCAAGATAGCGTCGGCGGTCAGCTCCTGCCCGGGTGTGCCTTTCGGAATTAAAGTGAGGATCACCATGCTGGCTAAAAAGAAATGAGTCATGATTGTCCTTCGTCTCTCCCTGAATATCATTTTTATTTCTTCCTTCTGTTTTGGATTCATATCTATTTCTCAATCATTTTAAGCTTGTTCGAAGAGCCTCTACCGGCTCCATCCGTGCAGCTTTCCTGGCTGGATAAAAGGCAGCGACGAGTGTGGTCACCAGGCCGAACACCACTGCCCCAAGAAGAATCCCCAAGGTGAACTTGGGATAGATGACACCTGACCAGAGAGCGATCTCAAATTCCATTTTTTCCATCATCTTGGTAAAATCCAGTCCGGTGTTCTGGGCGAGCAGGGTCAGACCGCTGCCGATCAATCCGCCGATGAACACGCCCAGAAGGCCGATGTACGTCGACTCAGTCAGGATCAGACCCACGACTCCGCGATTTCTCATTCCCATGGATTTGATGATCCCGATCTCGTGGGTTCTTTCCAAGACTGCCATCAGCATGGTGTTCAGGATGACCAGAGCAGCAATGAGCATGATGATGAGCAGGATGCCACCAAAAACGAAGCCCGCGAATGGCATGAAGGCCATGAAAAAATTGTCCTGCCAGGGGACAGCGGTGAGTGTGCTGTCCAGTTCTTTTTCCTTTAGGATGGCCTGGATTTCAGCAGAGATTTCAGGCGCCTTCTCCGCATCTTCGAGCAGAAGCAGGATTTCGTGAGCGGCTCCTGGACAATCGAGGAGCTCTTGGGCTTTTTCGATGGGGATGAAAAAAAAGTTTTTGTCTATGAAGGTGAATCCAGTTTTGAAAATCCCGGTTACTGTGAAGGTCAGTGCATAGGTTGAGTAGTTGATGTCTGTGGTCACAGCCAGAAGCTCCTCGCCGAGTCCGACTCCTAATTTTTGAGCCAACCCGTCGCCGATGAGCAATCCTCCGGCTGATTCCTGAAGGTATTTCCCCTGGATCACATGCTGTCTCAGGTCAAAAAAGTTTGTCTCCTGCTCTGGATTGATTCCGATTCCCAAGCAGGGCTCATTTTCGTCTTCGGAAGAGAGGATGAGATGGAATTTGATCTTTTCTGTTAGGGCAGATATTCCCGGAAGAGAGGAGATCTCATTTTCAAGTTCTTGAGTGTTATAGACGAGATGCTCCTTGGGTATGACCCGGTCCAGTCTCAAGAACTCTTTGGAGGCGATTTTCACATGCCCGATCTCTGTTTCGATCAAGTTTTTATAGACACTTTCCATCATGCCTTTGATATAGCTGTTTGAAAAAATGATAGAGATCATCCCAAAGGCCACAGCCAGGGAGCTCAGGATTGTCCGGCGCCAGTTTCTCCAGATATTCCTCCAGGCCAATTTTATGATTTTTTTCATCCCACGTGCCTCAATGCTTGAATAGGATCGAGTTTGACAGCCTTATAGGCCGGATAGAGACTGGCCAAGATAGAGATAACGATTCCCAGGGCCAGAGTAAAAAGCAGTGTCCCTGTTGTCAAATCCCCGTAGAACACTTCCATCGGGAGAAAGGACAACAGCTTGTCGGTGACTTCTCTTCCCATAAAAGCCATGCTGAATCCTTTGGTTTCTAAGTACCAGCCTCCCAGGCCTCCGATGAGGCAGGCAGCAACAGAACCGAAAAAACCGATGATCGCGCCCTCGAAGATAAACACCAGCATGACTTCCATTTTCCGCATGCCCATCGCGGCCAGCATCCCTATCTCGCGTGTCCTCTCCAGGACGGCCATGAGCATGGTGTTCACAATTCCCAGGGAGGCGATCAGGATCATCATCAGAGGAATGAGGACTTGAATCCGGCTTCTCATCTTCATCAGTTCAACGAAGTCAGAAGCGTATTCCTGAAAGCTCACGACTTCATAATCTGAATCTAAAGTGGCCAAACGCCTCTGGATGGAGTCTTTGACGTCAAGAAGTTGATTCTTGTCTTCGATCCGGATGGCGAGCTCAGTAACTCTGTTGTCCAGGCTCAAGGCTTCCTGGGCGAGAGAAAGAGGGATGAAAACATTCATCCGGTTGACTGTCGGATTTTCGGTTTTGGCTATTCCCGTGATTTCCATATCGAGTGCATTCCAGATGAAATCTTCTGTGGAGAGAAACATCCTCAATACAATTTCGTCTCCGACTTGAAGGCCCAGGTCCCGGGCCAGACCACTGCCCAGGATGATCTTCGGCTCTGAAGATTCCAGGAAGCTTCCGTCTGTAATGGAGTCTTTGATTTTGAACACCAGGGGATCTATTTCAGGCTCGAGGGCCACACCCAGACAGGGAAGCTCATCCATCCCGGAGATGATGGTGGCCTGGAAGAGGATGCGGCTCTCAATGCCTAGAATCTCAACATTCTCTTTTAACAGGCTTTTTATTTTATGAGGTTCGTCGACAGTGAATTCAAGAGGCATCTCGTCTTTTTCTTCGAAGTATCCGGGGGCCAAGATTTTGAGATGGGCTGTCTGGTTGTTGATAATACTGTCCATGGCGTGTGTGTTGACTCCGTTGTAGAGGCAGATTCCCAAGGCCATCAGGCCGAGGCCGTAGGAAATGGCAGAGAAAGTGATGACTGTCCGTCTTCTGTAGCGGAAGACATTCCTGAACGCGAGCTTGAGCAGCATCTTCATTGTGTGTTCACCTTCTGGTCAGATTCGATTTTCCCATCACGGAGCCTGATGATCCGGCGGGCGAAATCCATGACCATTTTATCATGAGTGGAGAAGACAAAAGTGGTGGATGTTTTCTGGTTCAGTTCGAGCATCAGCTGGAGAATCTCTTCTCCTGTCACAGAATCCAGGTTGGCGGTCGGCTCGTCGGCCAGTATGAGTTTGGGTTTTTTAACAAGGGCCCGGGCGACAGCTACTCTCTGCTGCTGGCCTCCGCTCATCTCGTTGGGACGGCGGTGGATAAAGTCTTTTAATCCGACATCTGTTAAGATTTCTTCGACGAGGTGCCGGCGCTCCTTGGATTCGTGCCAACCTTCAAGGATCAACGGGAATTCCACGTTTTCCATGGCAGTTAAAACAGGTATCAGGTTGAACGTCTGGAACACAAACCCGATATTCTTGCGCCTCACATCCGCTAGCTTGGAGGTGGGAAGGTCTGTGATGTCCTTGTCATCCAAGAAGATTTTTCCGTGGCTGGGTTTATCCAAACACCCGACGAGATTGAGGACAGTGGTTTTCCCAGAGCCCGAAGGCCCGGCAATCGAGAGAAATTCACCTTCTTCGATAGAGAAAGATATTCCTCTCAGGGCAGGGAAATCGATTTTTCCGATATGGTAAACTTTGTGAACGTTTTCGAGTTTGGCGATAGACATGTCTTGCTCCTACAGTTAGAAATTTATTTTCAACCAGATATAGAATACATCATTTGCCCCTTCCTGGTTGAATTCTCCTCCCTCTTTACCCATGAAAAAGAATATGCCGCTCGCTATAGTGGCATTTTGAGTGATTTCGTAATTGAGGCCAGGGCTAAGTATGTATGAGCCATCTGTCCAGTTTCCGATATAGGTAGTGCTTAAAGAGAGAAAACCAGTTAAAGGGAACTGCAGAGAGGAAAAATAATATTCTCGAGCGAGTGTAAAATGTTCCCCGGTTAAAAGCCTGTCAAAATCATACTGGGAGCTGTCTTTTTCCCCGCTCTCATCGTAGAAAAATTCATTGAGCCAGTAGATGCCCGTTTTAAATGGAAAAGTGTAATCGAATCCAACTACAAGTTTCACGTACTCCTCTCCGGGAGATGAAAAATAGCCTCCTTCTACCCACCAGCCGATAAAGTTTTCACCGCGGAGGTCTATTCCGTAGATGGTCTGGTTGTGTAGTCCCCAATGGATAAGAGTCAAAGCCGCATCAATGCCCGCAAACTGGGTTTGTGCTCTGAGGCCAGACTTTGAAGAGTTGAAATTGTCTTCTGGCGAAAAAACTCCCGTGAAGCTCGATTTTTTCCCGATGGGGATGTAAGCCTTGAGGGCATCCACGCCAGGCTTTTCCTCAGCGGGATCGAAGATATTCACCCTGTTGAACAGGTCCAACGGCGCCCAAAGATAAGAGACGCCCATGGCAACTCTCTGTTTTCCGACAGTGATGTCGAATCCAGGGAAATAGAGATCAATATAGGCTCTGTCCAGCTGAGTATACGTGGCATCTGGCTTCCCATGGCTTTCATAGACTCCTAAAGGACTGCGGATAACTCCATGGAAGGTGAACAGGTCCACAGCGAGATTCAAGGAGACGTTCTCTGATACTGAAGACCTGAATTGAAGGCGGAGGCGGTTGTAATCGCCAAGGGAAAATTCGCTGATATTTCGGAAACTCAACTTACCGCTGGCCAGTATAAAAAACCGGTTTTCATAATACCCGAAAGTCTCGAGGTCGAATGAGTACATGAAAACATGTCCGGCCATACAAAAGAGGAGAAAAGAAAGAGGGATTTTTCTTTTGGCCATGACTCGTAAGACTACCATTTTTTTTCTAATTTTTATAGACCCGGCCTGAGATATTTAGTATTAATGGATAGACTCGCATTTTTTTCACTTAGAATATATGAAAGTTAGAAGGAGATTGTCATCACATAAACGTGTGATTTTATGGGGTGAAAAAAATGAATCTCTCAGAAGGAGGAGAATGTGAAAAGGTCTTATAAAGTCATATCAATTGTTTTGTTCTGCCTTCTACTCTTCCATGGCCTGAACGGGCAGACAAGAGGAGTGGAAAACGGGAAACGCTATGACAGGCTGGTCATCAGGAATGTCATCGTTATTGATGGAAAAGGAACCCCGCCTAGAGGGCCAAATGATGTCATCATCGAGGGAAACAGGATTCAGTCTGTCCGCAGGGCAGCCAGGAGAGGGAATCCCTATCAGAAGGAAGAACATGTCATCGACGGAACAGGCATGTATCTTCTTCCAGGACTCATCAACTTGCATGCCCATATCCATGACAGCCGTGCGGGTCAGCCCCTTCCTTTTGAATATCTGTACAAGCTCTGGCTCGCCTGTGGCATCACGTCTGTTCGGGATGTGGGAAGTAACACTCGAAAAACTATCGAAGAGCGCAAAAAAAGTCAGGAAGGATCGATCGCTGCTCCTCGGATATTCCTCTACATGAGAGCCGGCGGAAGAACCCCGGAGGAGGCCCGCAAGAGTATTCAGGAGATAAAAAAACGCGGTGGAGACGGGGTGAAGATCTTTGGTATGGATCGCGATGTCATGGAAGCGGCCATGGACGAGGCGCACAAGCTGGGATTCAGAGCGGCTCATCATGTGGGAGTGGAGGAAACGGATGCCTGGGATGATGCGGCTTTTGGCGTCACTTCCATCGAACACTGGTACGGCGTACCCGATGCGGCTCTCCGCGGGTCGCAGAAGTTTCCCCCCTGGTACAATTACAGCAATGAAATTGACCGCTTTCGGTATGCCGGGCGGCTCTGGCGGGAAGCTGATCCGAAAAAGCTGACAACAGTCCTTCAGACATTAGTCGAGAAGAGAGTGGCTTGGTGTCCGACCTTTGTTATCTACGAGGCCAACCGTGACCTGCTTCGCGCACTGGGCCAGCCATGGTTCAAAGATTACCTCCATCCGGCTGTGGAGGAATACTTCAAACCCAATCCGGCCTATCACGGGTCCTATCACTGGAACTGGAGCACGACTGACGAGATTTTCTGGCGACAGAACTACAGGATCTGGATGAGGGCTGTTCGCAGGTTTGCCGAAATGGGCGGAATCGTCGGTGTAGGCGAGGACGCCGGGTACATCTACATGCTTTATGGATTCAGCCTCATTCGGGAGTTGGAACTTCATCAAGAGGCCGGATTCCATCCGATTGACATCATCATGCACGCCACGGGCAACAATGCCAGAATCTTGGGTAAGGAGAACGAGCTGGGCCGGATCCGTCAGGGTTACCTGGCTGACCTTATTCTTGTGGATGAAAACCCGCTGGAAAACTTCAAGTATCTCTACCCGACGGGCGTTCAGGACTTGAAGGAAGGCAAGCTGATTCGCAGAGGCGGGGTCAAGTGGACGATTAAGGGCGGCTTTGTCTACCACGCGCCGACAATGCTTGAGGACGTGAAGAAGATTGTGGCTGAGGCCAAGCAATAATCAAAAGTCAAAAGGGGTCGCATCTCAACATTCGACATTTTTCAAAGAACTATTAGTCTAAAGGATCTCTTATTGATGTCTAGTTTTGAAAAAATGGGGACGGCGTTGAAATGAAATGTCGAATGTTGAGATGCGACCCCAATTACCAATTATTTTAGCTGATTATTTTCAGGGCTTGCTGGCGTACCTTAAAAGTGACTTCATCCTTTTGCTCGAGAAATTCTCCGTTGTACTGCACAGGGAGGTCCTCGCCCCGGATGACGAGTTTTTTCACTTTGAAATGCTTTTGTGTTCTCTGAAAGAGACCGAGGTAGTTGAGAGGAAAACTGATGAGGTACTTGAACCAACCTGTTTTAAAGAGAGTGATGTCCAGATACCCATCATCTATCCTGGCAAGAGGGGCGGCTTTCCAGCTGTAACCGAAGTATCTTGTTTTTCCGATGACACACTCAAAAAGGCGCACATTCAAAGATTTTTTTTCAAAATGTTCTCCGCTATCTGTGACACCATCGTAGAGATCGATTTCATACTCATTTCTTGGTAAATTCACCATAATTCTCGAAGCCAAGAGGTGACCAAGAAGTCCAGGAATCTTGTGCTGAAGTTTTTTCTGACTCACTTTGGCCGTGGCACCAACGCTGGCAAAGCCAGCCATTTTTCCTTCAATGTCGATTAAATCGATCTTCCTTGCCTCTCCCCCAAAAAGAGTTTTTAAGGCTTTTTTCGCATTTTTCGGGATGCCGAGAGATTTTCGGAAAGCGTTTCCACTGCCAAAGGTAATGATGCCGAGACGGATCTCATCGGCTCGTCCGCTGTCGATGATGCCTTGAATGATGTGAGCAATGGTCCCATCTCCACCAGCGGCCACTATGATTTTACGCTCCAAACTTTGTTTTCTTGCCGTTTCGATTATGTTTTCCTTTTCCAAATAGATATCTATGATCTTGCACTGCAGCTTTTTCTGTATGTATTCCCTGAGTTTCTTTCTTCTCTTCCACTTGTTGCGGGCTGCGATGGGATTGACAATGCAGGTGGCTTCCTCAGGGAAAAAGGTGTTTTTCTTCATTTTAGCCCTAGAGTTACTACTTATAGCACCTCACTCTTTTTAAGTCAAAAGATGCCCAATTTTGATTAGCTCCACATCAAACGATTGTTTGAGAGATGGGCAAATGAATCTATCCATCCAATAAACGAAGGGGATTCGGAGGAATCAAACGTTACTTTTTGTAGTAACTCACAGTTTCTTTGATTCCCTCTTCTAGTGTGTAATTGGCGTGGAATCCGAACTCTTTTTCTGCCTTGGATGTGGAGAAAAGCCAGGGCGTTTGAGTCGTGGCGCGCCAGACCTTCCGTCCGAAAAAGACCTTTGCGAGCCCTGTGGCCATGACAACATCGGTCAATATGGCTATGAAGAAAATTGCTCCCTCATAGATTGGAAAAAAAAGAGAATTTCCCAGGACATGTTTTTTTATAGTAAGGATTAATTCCCGCCACGAGTATCCTTTTCCGTCCGTCAAATAATAGATTTGCTTTTGAGTCTTGAGCGATAAAGCAGCCTGGAGAATGCCTTCCACAAGGTCTCTGATGTAGATGAGGCTGGTCGTTTCCCCTCTCTCTTTGAGGAGGGGCACGATTCGTTTACTGATCAATTTTATCAGAAGCTCGGTTTCCTGCTGCCTGGGTCCGTAGACGTTGGGAGGACGGATGATGGTTGCAGGGATGATATTCCATGCGTCTTTGACAGCTATTTCTCCTTTGAGCTTGGTGCGTCCATACTCAGAGGTGGGAGAGGGAGGCTGGCTTTCGTCTGAGTATTGACCGGGAAGAGAAGGGCCGGCGGCTGCGATGGAAGAGACGTAGACAAAACGGCTGATTCCGGGATTGTAACTGAGGCATGCCTCGACCAAGTTTCTGGTCAGTTGATGATTCGCTTTATCGTAGGTGGCACGACTGGCGGGACGGATTCTCCCGGCTAGATGAAAGATATAATCCTGTCCTTTGACAGCAGTTTCCAGGCTTTTCTGGTCATTCATCTCCTGAACGATAAAATTAACAGAGAATTTTTTAAGAAAGCCTGTCCGGCTCGTCGGTCGGACGAGACAGGTGACATCCCAGTTCTGAGATACTAATGTTTGAACGAGGTGGCTTCCGATAAAACCAGTGCCCCCGGTGACCAAAGCTTTACGAGTCATGGCTTTTATTCCTTTTGTTTTTCAAGAAGCTTTTAATCATGGGATAGCTAAAGGGTATGGTGAGTAGGATAAAAATGACAGGCAGTAAATAATCGGGGATTTTAATCGTGTAGCCGAAGAGTGCAAGAAGATAGAAACGAGGAGTTCTGGATAGGAAAATAGCCAGAATGTATTTGTACAAGGGATAGCGAGCGAGAACAACTAAAAAACGGAAAGGATAAAAAGGCACAGGGGTGAATCCGGCGACCAGGAGAGCCGTGAAGGGAGCTTTATTGAAGAGAATGATCAATTTATTGACGATTTTGCTGGTGTGAACGTTTTGGACAGGCTTGAGATCTCCGACATATTTGAAAACAGAATAATTGAGAACCTCTGCCAGTGATGTGCCGACTATGGCCACAAAGGTCACGCTCAAAGGTGAATAGAATTTGCTGAAGTAGAGAAAAACCGGCTCATGAGGAACAATCGCTATCAAGAATTGCGAAGGAAAATTATAGAAAAAGAGTATCCATAGACTTTTACTTTGCCGGATGGATTCGGAACTCAGCCAAGCAATAAGAATAGCTAGAATGAGTCCAATTTCGAGAATAAAGACAATGGTTCTTGTTCGAGAGGTTGCCCTTTGAGTTTTTAGAGCGAACGGAACTTGAGTATCAGGAATGCTTTTCATTCATTCGGATTTCGATTTTATCTTATCAATCCCGAGAAATTGTTTTTTTTGGGGCACCCGTATCGGCAACGGGCTTGATCTTTTCAGCCAGAGGAGGGTCAAACTTGCCGTTTCCATCGACATCGATAAAGACAGGATTGGTCAACGCGTAGGGAAGAGTGGCGTTTACGGAAATACCGCTCCAGGA
>CAYFVQ010000015.1:0-67366 GCA_964346585.1 uncultured Eubacteriales bacterium
AGAAGAGTCCTGTGCGGCCGTTCCACTTCGCAAGCGGGGCGGAGAACCGGAGGACCCGAGTCCTGAGCCGCGAGGAAGAAGAGCGGCTGATGGGAGAAGCAGCCCCGCACTTGAGGCCGATAATCCGGACATCGCTCCTCACGGGCATGAGGCTTCAGGAGATCCTGGGGCTCAAGAGAGAAGACGTTGACCTCTCCCAGGACACGATCACGATCCGGCCAGAGGTGAACAAGAGCGGAAAGCTCGACCGCATCCCCCTCCCCTGCTCGTTGAAGGAGATGCTTCAAAAATTGATTCAGGAGAACGGAGGAAGGACCGAGTTCATTTTCAACTACCTTGACCCCAGAACGGATGAATTGAGGCCTGTACGGAGCATCCAGCACGCCTTCCAGGCCGCATGCCGGAGGGCTGGGATAAAGGGCCTCCAGTTCCGTGACCTGCGACGGACGTTCGGCACCCGGCTCCACCAGATCGGGGTGGACCCTCTTGTCATCCAGCGGCTCCTGCGGCACTCGAGCTTCAGGATCTCAGAGGAGGTCTACATCCACTCCAACTTGAGGATGATGAGAGAGGCGGTGGAACGAGCAGCGGGGGAGCCAGCGAAAATGGAGCACGATTGGAGCACGGAGAAGCCGGAGAAGGGAGGAACGCCTGTAATCCCTTATTTTTCAGTGAATTAGCAAGATGAGTGTTTGGATGCTAGGTTTCCTGAGAACCACCCGTCCTAGTCCCCTAGACGATAGCGCCACCGGGTTGAGAATAAGCCAGAATACCAGATATACCCCTGTTAAGTCAAGGAATTCAGCTCTAAGCAAAGTCCAGGGATTCCGGTCAGAAGCTTTTTTTCTAGATGAAGGCCGGTTATTATTTAGACATTATTTCAACAATTCCGGATTTGACCTGATTCGATCATAAAGTTAAAATTTTCCCAAAAAAGTTTTATCCTGACTCAATTCATTACCATTACTTAGAAAAATCAGTTGCACAGATCTTCTTCACGCAACTTGGCTGTAATAAATTTTCCTGTTTAAGTTGGAACGACTGGAATCCTTACTATTTTGGCAATGAAAGATCCTGATAGAGCATGTAACAATTGCCGTCTATATCGTAAAAGGTGGCAAGCTTCACCATCCCTTCGATGATCCTGATATCCCCATCAAATTTGACGCCACTGCTTTCCAGCGTAGACCTGGCAGCTTCAATATTTTTCACGCCCCAGGTCAAGACCGCATTTCCGCCGGGTGGGGGCATTTTTTCCACTTGAGAAAGTCCGACATTTACCTTTTCAACCGGACTCTTCAGCTCGCACCAACCCAAATTTTCCATGTAATACAACAATTCGAATCCCAGCACTTCCTGATACCATTTCATGGATGCCTTGATGTCCGTGACATTAACACCACAGGTCAGTCCACCGTCAAAGTTTTCTTTCAAATCCATCTTTCCTCCCATTTTAAGAAATATAAGTTCTTATTTTATACTTGATATATTTATAAGTCAAGTTTATAATACAAAATAGTAAAAAAAATATTCGATGGTAAAATACCTATAATGAAAAATCACAGGCCGTACAATCTGTTTCACTACCGCTGGATCATTCCCGTTCTCGGAGTTCTCTACTCTCAAAATGGAGCAAAATTCGTCACACTTCTGAACGAGCTGAAAATAAGCCGCAGCGTGCTCACCTCTACCCTACGCAAGCTGATTGTCCAGGGTATTGTGATGCGAAATCCAGGATACGGCCATCCCTTGCGACCTGAATATATTTTAACCGATAAAGGCATTAGCCTCGGGCCCTTCTGCAAAGAAATGATGACGTGTATCAATGAAAAAAAGGGATACCATCTTTTTCAGTCTAAATGGGCTGTGCAGATCATTTATCTCTGTTCTCAGAGAGAAATCCGTTTTTCTGAATTAAAATCGGGCCTGGCACCAATCACTTCACGGGCCTTGTCCGAGGAGTTAAAGATACTGAATTCACAGGATTTCATCGAACGAAAGATTATCGAAAGTTTTCCGCCTTTAACCACCTACAGCCTGGCAAAGAAATCCATCCCATTTATTAAAGTGATTAAAAAGCATAAAAATGTTCTCATTCCTTTTTTATAAAGCTTTTTGTATGCTCATTGCATAATTCATGTTTAGAATCAATAAATTTGTTCATGTTTATCACTCCATTTGATTGACATTCTATTAAACTTTCTCCTTATTCTTCCTAAATTGACTTCCGAATTTGTCTTTGATATACAAAAAATATGTACCCAGAGATTTCAATCAAGATGGACATTTTTGCTGTATTCATTTTCTTGGGGATCATTCAAGGAATACTCCTGTCCTTCTTCTTTTTGAGCAAAAAAAACGGCGCTAATGTTTCAAATCGCATGCAAGGGTTGATCCTTTTGGCATTATCGGCCTTCAATTTTGAAATTTTATTATGCTATAGCGGCTACATCACAAAAGCCATTCACCTTGTCGATTTTTCCGAGCCATTAAACTTTTTTATTGGTCCTGCTTTTTATTTCATTATCCTGGCTAGAATTCATCAAAATTATAAATTTAACCTTCACCAAGCTTTACATTTTCTACCATTCATTCTCTATGGCTTTTATTCTATTCTTTTTTATATTCAGACTTCTGAATTCAAATTCAACGCGTTTCTCTCAGCATACCATCCAAAATTGAGTCACATTCCAGCAATCCAAGTTTTAAATCCAGATCCCCTATTGCTAAAAAGATATGTCAATGAACTATCGTTAATGCATCTATTCATCTATGTCGGAATCGGGCTTTACATCATCCATAAAGCTTTCAAACAAGAGAAACTCTCTTTTTTTTCCAGAGAAATCAAAGGGCTGGTTTGGTTAAGAAATTTTTCCTTTTTTATCATGATTTTCGTTTTTATTTGGCTTGTAACGAGAATCGTATTCGAAGAAGATCTCGGGGACCATCTTACAGCTTCATTCATCAGCATTATAATCTACGCCATCACTTTTTCAGTCATAAAAAAATCATCTTTTTTTTCAGAAAAAACTTTTAGAAGGTCGATTAAGTATGAAAAATCCGCTCTTTCCAAAGAGGCCCAAACACAAACCTTGAAAAAGCTTCAAGATATCATGGAAAAAGATAGGCCATATCTGGATAATTCAATCTCTTTGCCTAAATTGGCAAAACGAATCCAAATATCTTCTCATCATCTTTCTCAGATTCTTAATGACTGTTTAAACAAAAACTTTTTCGAATTTATTGCAGATTACCGAATAAGGGAAGCGGAAAAGATACTTTCTGATCCGAAAAATATTACCCTGATGATTGAAGAAGTTGCAGAAATTGTAGGTTATAATTCTAAATCGGCATTTAATAACGCCTTCAAAAAACTCACAGGATTGACTCCTTCCCAGTTTAGAGAAAAACAAAATTAAGCCCTCCTAATTCTTCCCGATAGGGAAGAAGTTTTTCCCGATAGGGACATCCGTCTTATTAAACCCGACTCTTTTATAATATCATTCGATGACTGTCGTTATTAAATCTTTATGATAGGTCGGAATCAGATGGCGCGAGAAAAAAAAATCCTGGCATGTATCGTTATATTTTTAAGTCCGCTTTTAATATTTGGCGGAACGCAAGCGAGCAAACATTATAACGCCCCACTCATTGGAACAGATTCACCTCCCAAAATAGACGGCGTTTTAAATGACAGGGCATGGGAAAAAGCTGAATGGGAAACCGGTTTTATACAGAGCATCCCATACGACGGATCTATTCCGAGCCAACAGACTTCATTTAAAATTATATTCAATAAGGATACATTGTATGCAGCTATCCGAGCACACGATACTTCACCAGAAAAAATTGTGCACAGGGTGACTAGAAGAGATGCTCCCATAGATTCGGATCTTGTGGGTATTATTTTGGATAGCTACTTCGATCGGCGCACATGCGTCCAATTTGCAGTCACAGCAGCTGGGATCAAGCATGATGTTGCCTTTATGGACGACAACGATAAAGAAGGCGAGAGCAATTGGGATCCCATCTGGGATGTAAAAACATCTATAGATGAGGCAGGGTGGATTGCTGAAATGAGCATTCCCTTTAACCAACTCCGTTATAAAAAAACGAGAGAACAGATATGGGGATTACAGGTTGTCCGGTTATTGTATCGGAAGCAAGAATGGTCAACCTGGCAGCATATTTCCCAGGATGCACCAGGGTGGACGAGCTTTTTTGGAAAGTTATCCGGACTAAGAGAGATTAAAATCTCAAGACAAATGGAGCTTATTCCTTTTGGTGTTCTGAATCTACAGAATTCTGGAGCAAATAATAATGAAAGGCTTTCAGGCCATTTAAACGGAGGGCTTGATGGGAAAATTGGAATTTACAGTAATTTCACTTTGGATTTTTCTATTAATCCAGACTTTGGCCAGGTAGAAGCAGATCCATCGGTCGTAAACTTAACAGCATTCGAGACACGCTTTGAAGAAAAAAGACCTTTTTTTATCGAAGGAATGAATATTTTAAGTTTCGAACTTCCGGGAAGTAGCGCCATGGAAGATACAGATTTGTTTTACTCACGAAGAATTGGCAGGTATCCACAAATTAGACCCGAGTTATCTGGAGATGAATACGACAGCTTCCCGGAAAAAACCACTATCCTAGGTGCATTTAAATTAACCGGGAGAACAAATTCCGGTTATTCAATCGGAATTTTGGAGGCACTAACAGCTGGTGAGTACGCTCTAATCATGCCGGATTCAGAAGGTTCCCGGGAAGAGCTAGTCGAGCCTTTGTCGAATTATTTTGTAATACGAATTAAAAAGGAAGATAGTCAAGGGAACACTTCTCTTGGAGGAATAATCACTGCAACCAACCGCGCGACAAGCCAGGGTACGGATGTTCTTGTAAAAGGAGCTTATACCGGAGGATTCGACTTGAATCATCGATGGAACAATAAAACATATTATTTCCATTTCGCCTCCGCATTCAGCAATATCCAAGGAAGTGAACAATCCATTTTGAGAGCTCAGACTGCTGCATCCCGTTATTTTCAAAGACCAGACACTACCCACTTGACTATCGATCCAGAACGGACTTCACTTTCGGGATACGGTTTGAGTCTCTCAATCGGGAAAAGAGGCAGCGGACGCTGGATATATAATTTGAGGCTAAACTGCCGTTCTCCAGGATTAGAATTAAATGACTTGGGCTATTTTAGACAGGCCGACCTCATTCAAGAAAAACTATGGCTGAGTTATAGGATCTTCAATCCCTTCGCCATTTTTCGTCGTATTTTTTTCTCTGCAGAACAGCTTGCCCGATGGAATTTCGCAGGAGAATTTCTGTTTCACGAAGGATATTTTCAAATCGAAACTCAATTTGTGAATTATTGGAGCCTACAAATGAGATCATATGTTCGCGCAAAAGAGCTTTCTGTCAGTGAACTACGCGGAGGACCAAGCCTGCTTTTTCCTGGGAGTCATAATATCAATTATGCTTTGTCCTCAGATCCAAGAAAAAAAATTACATTTACTGTAGAAGGCCAGAGTTTCTGGAGTCATGAGGGAATAACTTACAGTCACAATATCGGAATAGTGTCCAATATTCACGCCGCTGATAATTTTTCAATATCCTTGGGATCTTCGTATGATGAGATTTTAAACGATCTCCAATGGGTAGCAGAACGTTATCATCTGAATGAAGAGAGATATGTTTTTGCCCGCCTGAAACAAAAAGAGCTGAGGTTTGAATTGCGTTTCAATTTAAGCTTGACTCCTGAATTATCCATTCAATTTTACGGTCAGCCATTCATCAGTATTGGGAAGTTTACACATCACAAAAAAATTACTGTTCCCCGAGCGGGGGAATATCATGATCGCTTCCGTGAATTTTCAGCGAATGAAATAAAATATACTCACGAGAGCAATACGTACGACATAGATGAAAACATGGATGGAGCCACAGACTACTGCTTTCCAAATCCAGATTTCGACATTAAAGAATTCAAGATGAATTTAGTCTTTAGGTGGGAGTTTAAGCCTGGTTCCTCTCTTTATGTGGTTTGGTCACAAAATCGTTTTTCCGAAATTCATAACAGGATTTCATCTATGAGAGCCCGCTTCCTCGATATATTGAATATCCCCGCAGACAATATTTTCTTGATAAAAATCAGCTGCTGGTTTTCTCTCTGACTGTTAATAAGGATTGGATGCATTCTTTGGCCGTCAGAGCCTTTAGCTCTTTTAATACATTTCCTTTCCTTTTTTATAATTTTTACATCTGCCAGAGAAAATTTTATTAAAATCTTAGGGAAGTCAACGAGAACCTTGGATTTTCATTCCTTTACTCTGGACAAGCGGCATTTCAAACCATCCTCTATTTCAATTTTTTTATTTCATTTGCTTGTTCTCTACCTGCCTTTCTCAACATCATCTGGAGATCCGGCCTTTGTTTCCAGGCATCCACGGGGCCTAGATTTGACTCAGCCACAACTCTGACCTTCTGGAAATCCCCTCTGTTTTTCCAATTGAAAAATTCAGCAAGGTGTATAGCGACTTCGGTATAGTAATCTCTGGGGTTATCCTCATAGGTGACGATGACGATTCCCCGGCGCGGTCCCTCCAGTTTGAACGGATCATGAGTGGTAAACCTCAATCGATCGAAAAAGGTTTTCAGCTGACCGGAGACTCCATCGTAATAAATGGGGGATGCCATGGCCCAAATATCGGCTTTACGTAAGAGCGGAAAAACAGAGCATAAATCATCCCGAACCCCACAAGCTTTTCCCTTCACACAGCGGTCGCATCCCTGACACCCCTTATAGTTCAGACTGTTTAAGTAGATGATCCTTTTTTCAAATCCCACTTGCGAGGCCCCATCCAAATAGGCACGTAATAATGATGTTGAATTTCCCCGGCGACGAGGGCTGCCGGCAATCCCGATTGCAAAATGGCTGTTCTTCTTGCTCATCGTTTCCTCCATTGTTTATTCTTCCTATATCCGCTCCTTATGAAGGCGAGAACGGTGTCTGTATTATTTATGAGGAATTTATCTATTGTGTCTCCGGCCGTAAAAACGTTTTTGTTTAGCGAGGTTGCCGCAATCTTTCATATCGCACCAGCGTCGGCTTCTGTTCTTGCTGTGATCCATAAACAACCAGCCACATCCCCTTTCGTCAGCACACATTTTAACTTTATCCCATTCATCCGATGTCAAAAGCATAAACGCCGAATGAATGACTGCGTTTAAAGGCCAATCCAAAGAGTTTTTGTTTCCCTTCACATTCCATTCAATGCCTGATTCGGCAATTTCTAATTTTGACAGTCTCATCATTTTGGATAATTTTTTGTTAAACAGGGAGATGTCTTTATCTTGAGGCACCGTGTTTTTGGCGATGGATGAAAAAATCCGAAAAATAACTTCGCGCAGTTCTTTCGCGTCTTGGAGGACACCTTCCGCTTCTCTTGGAGATTTTTCTGACATACGGAGGAGGGTGCGTTCTTCTTCATCGGTAACGATTCCTGCATAATTGCTCCATTCTGCCAGGTCAAAATAAGATCTAAGAAATTCACGGCCTTGTTCGGTTGCATGCATGCCTTGTGTATTCGAAAAGTCAAGACAGAGCCACCCTCCAATAAGTTTTAGGGTTCTCATGCTTCTTGTTTCCCTCGAATGTGTCATTTTAATTTTCCTGAATAAATTTTCCCATCCACAAACTTCTGCCTTTCTGAATTACACACAATTCACTACGCTCAGCGCTTTTTCAATCTCATCTGCGGTATTATAAAGGTGAGGGGCAAATCGCAAATATCTACGTCTCAATGATACAAAAATATTATTCTTTTTCAGCAATTCGAATATCGCCTCATTCTTCGATTTGTCTTGATGGGAAATGACCAGAATCGTTGAATTGTCTGAATCACTCATAGGCGTCAATATCTCGTATTTATCCAAACGTATACCCCGTCTCATTTGATCTATCAATTCATCATTGTGTGATTTTATCCTTTCAATTCCCTTATCCAGAAGATAGTTCACGGAGGCTGTCCATGGAACAAAATTAAAAAAGTTTGCGGTTCCGAAAACATCATATTTCTTTGCACCCAGACCTGATTTGATTTCAGGCCAGGTTTTGGCGACTTTCAGGTCATCCGCTGTCTGCATGGCAAGCCAGTACGCCTGATTATAATCCAACTCCTCACGAAACTCAGGTTCTATCCAACAAAAACCCGTTCCATAGGGTCCGCAAAGCCACTTGAAGCCTACGCAAGTGATTGCATCGGCAAATTGCCATTCGATGTCGAATGGCTGTGTGCCGATCGCTTGAGAACAGTTCAATATAAGTCTGATCCCATTATCCCGGCATATCCTGCTAATAGCAGGAAGGTCGATAAGATGTCCTGTGTAAGAATAAACCCAGGAAGTGCACAGAAGTCTCGTCGCCGTTCCAATATTTTCCTGGATTTCTTCAGGCTGTAATCCACTACTCTTTGGTTTGATACTCCGGATCTTCACTCCTCTCTTCTTCAAATTGAGCCAGGGAAGGATATTGCACGGGAAATCACCCTCGACAAGGAGAATTTCGTCTCCTGAAGACCACTTGATCCCGTTAGCAAGGAGATGAAGGCCATAGGATGCTGAATTGGCCAGGATGATGTCTTCGGAAGGTGCGTTGATCAGTCTCCCAAGGCTTTCTTTCAATCGACTGGGTACGCTGCTGAATATGCGGCTATCAGCCAAATGATGCGGAGATATCTTCCATTGTATGGCCTCATTGAGAGCAGTGACTGCAGCTTTTGGGAGTGCTCCCTGATGTGATGTATTGATCCAGATTGAAGAAAAGGGGCCGAAATCTTCTGCATAATTATCCATGATCATTTTCCCTCAAATAATATTTGATGCCTCATTGATTCATAATCACTCTTCAAGTTATTTTGTGTATGACACAAAATTATGCGGTCAAAACCGAGACTGTAAGACTCTCGATGTATAAAAAAGGAAAATCAGCAATTCTCTTGCCGTTTAACAACAATCATAATAACCTTCATAATAAATATTGCTAGTTATCATACTACATCCATTTAACAGCCTGTCAAGCTTTTTTAATGGAGTTATGAGCTGCTCTGATCAGGGCTACAGACGGTGAAGCAATACGTATTTTGGTCATCAGAAATAGATACACCAAAGAGTGTTTGTCTTTATTTGTCGCGCGCAGAGCAGATCTCAAGATATCTTGGATAGATTGCATGGGCAGTTTATTCGCCGAGGCGCCCCCAATTATATTCGATCTGATAATGAGCCAGAATTTACGGCTAAAACAGAAAGAGATTAGCCGGCTAAAATCGGATTTTTCGCTATTGAAAGAGATGCCCAACTGTATTAGAATTCATGTTTGATTAAAGAACAACAACCTGCCAACTACTGCTCAATTCGTATTTTCATTCCGATATTTGAATTTTGCATTCCCAGAAATCACAACATTTCCAAAAAAATATCTCTCGAAGGGAGGAATCCATGAACCTCTATCAAAAACGGCTGTCTGCGATCCTTCTGGTTTTAGCCTTAGTCTTCTCTGCGAACCTATACGGACAAGCGAAACCTGAAAAAAGGGCGTTTACTATCGATGATTATTACCGCTGGCGGAGCATTGTCTCCACATCGATCTCTGAAGACGGAAAGTGGATGACCTTCGGTTACCGCAAGGAAAAAGCGGATGATGATTTTTATGTCAAAAGCCTGACATCGGATAAGGAGCATGAAATCCCCCGCGGCTCACGTCCGCAGTTTTCCGATGATTCAAAGTGGATAGCCTGTGTAGTCAGCCTGCCACGAAAAGAGGCCGAGAAGCTTCGCAAAGAAAGAAAACCTGTCCCGGATAAGGCTCAGTTGATGAATCTAGTCACCGGCGAAAAATATTCCTGGGACAATGTGGCTTCTTTCAGCTTTTCCAAAGGCTCCAAATTCTTGGCGATCAAAAAGACCAAATCCGACGCCAAAGCCAAGCATAACGGTACGGACTTTATCCTGCGTAATTTAGACAACGGCTCAGAACTGAATCTGGGAAATGTCGGGAGTTTTCAATTCAACAAGCCGGGGACAATGCTGGCCTACACAATTGATGCCGCCGATAAGGCCGGAAACGGGCTGTATCTGATCGACCTCAACACAGGTGCCCTCAAATCAATGGATAATGGTGAGGCCGATTATGCCCACATAACCTGGAATGAAAAGGGAACAGCCCTGGCAGTGCTCAAGGGAACCAAAAAGAAAGAGCTCTCACAGAAAGATAATATTCTGGTTGCTTTTGTGGGTTTGCCCGGCGACAATCCTACCCAAATCAAATATGACCCGGCCAACGACTCGAATTTTCCTGAAAACATGGTCATATCAGAAAAAGTCATGCCGCGGTCAAGATTCAGGCGCGGTGGAGATGCGAGAGGAGCTCTCTTTTGGAGTGAAGATAATTCACAAATTTTCTGTGGGATAAAAGAACAGGAGAAAGAACCGGAAAAGAAAAAAGACGATGAAGAACCGAATGCGGACGTCGATATCTGGCACTGGAAGGACGAAGTCATTCAATCTGTCCAGATGAAGCGCGCGCCTAGAGACCGGAATTTCACCTACCAGTCAGTTTATAACTGGACGACCAAGCGTTTTATCCGTTTGACAGATGAAAAAATGAGAACCATCTCCGTTACCCGGAACGGTAAATGGGGGATCGGAAGGGACGATAAGGCCTATATGTCCGACTGGAAAGAGACACAAGCCGATTATTACAGGATTAACACGACTACGGGCGAACGCACATTGATGTTCAAAGGCCAGAAACGGGTTTTGGGCCTGTCTCAGGACAGCAAACATTACCTTTACTGGAAAGAGGGCCATATCTGGGATTACGTCATCGAATCGGGAAAGATGGTCAATCTGACAGAAAACTCGCCGGTCAGTTTTGCCAATGAGGATTATGACCACCCTGGAACAAAACCGCCGTACGGAATAACGGGCTGGACAAAGGACAGGAAGGCGGTTATTTTGACTCACAAATATGACCTCTGGCTTCAGCCTCTAAATGGCAGCACCCCGACTAACCTGACCAAGGGAATGGGCGCTAAAGAAGAGATTCGTTTCAGGTATATTCGAACAGATCGTGAAGAAAGATTCATCGATCTCTCCAGACCGATTCTATTGTCTGCGTTCGGCCAGTGGACCAAGAAAGCTGGCTTTTATACATTGAGAAAAGGGAAACTGGAAAAGACCGTCTATGAAGAAAAAAGATATGGCTCACTCACCAAAGCGAAAAATGCCGATAAATACATGTACACCATAGAAACGTACAGAGATTTCCCGAATTATCATATCAGTGACCGCAAGTTTCTCAATCCCAGACGAATGACTGACGCCAATCCTTGGCAGTCTGAGTACAAATGGGGATACAACATCCTGATCGAATACACGAATAAGAACGGCAAGCGTCTGCAGGGCGTTCTCAGCATACCAGATGAATACGAGAAAGGACAAAAGCTTCCGATGCTGGTCGATTTTTACGAAAAGAACTCTCAGAATCTTTATAGATTTTCCCGGATGATCTTTCGGGATACACCCATGTTCTACAAATATGTCAGCAACGGCTATCTTGTCCTGCTGCCCGATGTTCATTTCAACACCCGCACAACACACTCGGATATGCTGGATTGTGTCGAAGCCGCTGTGAAGAAGGTGATCGAACTGGGCTATGCGGATCCCAAACGGATCGGGCTTCACGGTCACAGTTTCTCAGGGCAGGGATCCGCTTTAATCGCCGGACGCTCAAAGATGTTTGCGGCGATTGTTTCCGGTGCGGCAGCCACCAATCTGATATCAGATTTTAACCAGCTCTGGAAATCCAGCGGAACGAATCAGCACCGGTATGATTATTACGGGCAGGGCCGGTTTGGGACAAATCCCTATGATGACCTTGAGCTTTATTTGAATGAATCGGCAGTATACCACGCCCCAACAATGGATACTCCCCTGCTGCTCCTGCATGGTACAGATGATGGATCGGTGGAATGGCTTCAGGCAGTAGAATTTTACAATGCGCTGCGGTTTAACGGGAAAAATGTGATCCTGGTATCCTATCCGGGACAGGGACACCATGCCACCAAGCTTGAGAACAAAAAGGATTTTCAAATCCGGATGGAGCAGTTCTATGACCATTACCTCAAGGGAAAACCGGCTCCTGACTGGATGGTCAATGGAGTTCCGTTCCTGAAGAAGAAAAAAGTGGATGAAAAATAAAAAAAGGGGGTGGAAATACCTCACCCAGTGGAAAGACGCTGACCCTTTAATGGCTGAGAATAGAGAAAAAATCATTTCCGTCATTTGACAAAAAGTTCTTGTATTTTATAATGTATGCAATTTAATGGAGGAGGTGTCGTATGGAACAACCCCAAATGCAACCAAGACCAGTAAGCAATGAGGTCAGTTTTGGGGAATGGTTTTTAACCTTATTCCTGGTGGCAATCCCAATAGTCGGTTTGGTTCTCCTATTCGTCTGGGCTTTTGGCGCAACTACGAACCCTAGCAAAGCCAACTGGGCGAAAGCCAGCCTGCTCTGGGCAGCCATCGGGATCGTTATCTATTTGATACTCTTCGTGGCTATATTAGGCGTTGGATTTTGGGGTACCGCTACTCAATACTAAAGAGTCACACGCTTTTTCTGATTTCACTTCATTCTGGATTCTTCAATACTCCTGTTGCGCTCTAATGCAATCTTAAACCACCAGTTAGAACGCACACACCTCCTCAAATAAAAATGGGCTGCAGTCCACAAAAACACGACTGAAGAGAACGTTTTACGAGAATTTAAATCAGACAATATCAGGGATGAAAGGACATGAAGGTATAATGACTAAAATTAATTCTCCCCTTTTTAAGATATCCTAAAAAATCCCTCTTTACTTCATCAGCATTTTAGCTTGGTTCTCGCCTCCATTAATTCGCCACAGCATGGGTAAAGGTCTGTCTAGACCTTCTGTGTATTCTGGAGTGTTCTCCCAGTGATAATTGAGTATAAGGCTGTAGTCGGAAAAATGCTGCCAGCGGCGGCGGGGCATATGAGTGATCATATGGAAATGATTGGCTGGGATACCGACCTTGGCCAGGCTCGAAGGAACATGCTCAAAAGTCAGGAATGTATGGGGCCAGGAATAATTGGAGGCATGGCAGCATCTCTCCCGTAAAGATGGAGGGAGCTCAATGCTCTGGGCTTCATCCTGAACCATTGTGAACATTCCGGAAAGGTCCGAATAAGCCACCCTGCCCGCCATTCCGGTTATTCCCTTGGGGGAGACAAAGCCGACAGAAAATCCCAATCCCGGGAAATAGTACTCGATCGCTTTGAAGAGATAGGCTTTTTCAGCGTAATCCAAGGAAGCACTGCCCGAGTTGTTTCCATCGATAAACCCTTTCTGCATCCAGGGCTCATTTGTGTAAGGAGTTAAATCTAGCTTGATTTCCTGGGCGTTCTTTTCTATCTCCCAGGCCTCGTAGACCTTTCTGAAATCCATAAAAAGAGGCGGCTTTCCTCCAGAGAGATAACAATAGACAATCATAGTCAAAAGTCCCTGAATGTCGTTTTCCGTGGCAAAGGGAATCACTGTCTTTTTGCCAGTGTGGTCCTCCGTGGAGTTGAACAGGGATTCGGCTATGTCCGCTGTTGAGAGAGGGATGCCTCGCCGGTCTGATCCCCAGGCCAGCTGGCTTGTCCAGCCGCCGGCGATGGCGTTTATGTCTTTCATGTAACCCCGGATAATCAGGTAGAGTGCCAGGCCTTCATCCAATTTCTCTTTGTCTTTATCTGAGAGTGCAGGAGGTTTAGTTTTTTGAGTGTAGACAGGCGTTTTGGACTCGACTATCTCTTCGGTATTGGCGAAAATACGGTCTTTGAACTTGACGTTTACCACCCAGCTCCTCAGTTCTGCAAGCTCTTTCGGGTCATACCCTCCTTTTTTCTGGAGCATGTCGGCGAAAATTTTCATGGATTCCCGTGTGGACTCAAGTCCGAAAAACCGCCGGGCCGCATGAACATGGTTTAAGGCTGTCTCCATTTGCATAGAATCTGTATCCACTGACAGATACCTTTTCCCCCTCAAAGCCGCTGAAGTTAGCATGGCATAAGCCAGGTCTATGATTTCATCCTGGGTTTTCTCGTCGAATTCGGGATTCATCCCGGTCTCTGGCATATTCCCGATGATCATCGGGCAGAGGCGTCCGGTCTGGGCATAGGCCCCGACTAGGGCATCAATCCCCACAACACCAGGCTTCGGAGCATTGTTCCCGCCCACGCATGCCAATGGGATTGTCGGAGGAAAATGGGCTGTCAGAGCCATGGCACTTTTCCCTGGGAAAAACCAAGTATCCGGGACAACAATCAGGGCTTCTGCACCTGCGTCTTTTAATTCTCTGGCTCCGGAATCGGCCGTACTCTCAGAGTCGACAAGATGAGAGCAGTAAAAAACATTCGGAGGGCTTCCCTCTGGCATATTCAGTCTTTCCGCTAATAATTCGGCGGTCATCTGGCCAATGTTGAATGCCCTTTGGCGGGAGGCTTCGTCAATCCGGGGATCACAGGGAACAAACACTCCTAAAGTGGGAAGATTGGATTGCTTTTTCTTTACGAACGGCATCTTTCCTCCTTCATGGCGAAATCATACGCCCTATTGTTGTTGAATTCAAATCATCTAAAATTTATCCAAAGGTATGGGTCATGTCGAATGTTCAAAATCCTCATTTTTTCCTTTTCCGCATTTCCTCGACATCAGGCTCGACATGAACCAGGATGTTGACAGGCCTGGAGAGTTCCTTTTCGATTTCTTCTTCAATTCTTATCGAAATATCATGACTTGCTTTCACAGATAAGACAGGGTCAACCAACACATGAACGTCAACGCACAATTCTGCTCCCAGCTTTCTAGTCCGCAAATCATGCCAGCTGGCAATATTTTTCTCTTTTGAAAGAACTTTCTCGATTTTTTCAATCGATTCACTGTCTGCAGAATGCTCTGCAAGTTCATGAAGCCCCTCAAAGAAAATTTTTCCTGATACTCCCAAGATCATGAAACCGACGACGATCGCCGCCACCTGATCCGCATGCCCCCATCCGAACAAACTCGCGACGCCTCCGAGCAAAACAGCGACAGAGGAGAGGGAGTCAGACCGCTGATGCCAGGCATTGGCATACAGAACCGAGCTATGGGTTATTCTTGCAATCTTTCTCGTGATGAAGAATAGTATTTCTTTTGAAATGACAGACACTCCGGCAACAACAAGAACCAGAAAACCTGGGAAATTATGTTCATGGCGGTAGATAGCAACACCTGCCGACCAAATGATTCCAGCACTTATTACGAGTAGAGTCAGTCCGATGATCAGAGAGGCGATCGTCTCCAGCTTCCCGTGGCCATACGGATGAGTTTTGTCGGCAGGCCGGCTGGAGAGGCGGGTTCCGACCAACACAACAAAATCTGTCGCCAGGTCCGATAGAGAATGGACGCCATCCGCGATGAGAGCAGAAGATTTAACAAGGATTCCTGAGACGATCTTTATCACCATCAGGGAAATATTGAGGAATATTCCCCAAATAGTTATGGAACGGATTTTATTCTCTCGTTCATTCATCGGTTCAGGAGCTTTTACCAGTGTAGGCCTCCACGAAACAAACAGCAAAATTTCCTTCCTATTATAGAAAAAGTAGTATCTGTTTGCTAATTTTAATTTATGGGGACGTTCCCCAAGGTACCACCTTAGCTCATTAATCCTAATATTTTTATTTTTTTTTATTAAATGATGTTGAGCAGATAAATTTATAGGCCTAAGGTGGTACCTTGGGGAACGTCCCCATATTTTATTTGTAATATGGAGTGAAATTATGTAAATAATGTAAACAATGTTGCTGGATAAACCGGAATGAGCTTTCTGAACGCGTCCTCTTTTAAAAAATATCTCCTGCCCGGGTTTGTGTTCCAATCTGTGGTCATCGCCGGCGGATACGGAACAGGACGGGAATTGGTTGAGTTTTTTCTGAACTACGGACCTCTAGGTGGACTTCTGGGAATGCTTCTGGTCACAACCATTATCTGGTCACTCATCCTGGCGGTGACCTTCGAGTTTTCTCGTCAATTCAAAGCATATGACTACCGGACCTTTTTCAAGAAACTCCTTGGCCCGTTCTGGTTCATGTTCGAAATCATCTACTTTGTCCTGCTGCTTCTCGTGCTGGGGGTCATTGGCTCTGCAGCCGGGGCTTTGCTCAAGTATAATTTCAGGATCCCTGATATTGTCGGAGTCTTGATCATGCTGGCGGCTATCGGCTTTTTGACTTTTAAAGGGAGCGGCTTGATCGAAAAATTTCTGTCGAGCTGGTCGATCCTGCTCTATCTGGTTTACGGGCTACTCCTTGTTTTTGCACTCATTAAATTCGGCCCTGAAATCCAGAAGAATTTCTCAAACTCCACCATCCTCCCCAACTGGGCACTGGGTGGCTTTAAATATGCCCTGTACAACCTGGGAATTATCCCTGCTGTTTTATTCTGCATCAACCACATTGAGACGAGAAAAGAGGCCATCACGGCCGGACTTCTCGGAGGCCTGATAGGTATTCTCCCCGGATTATTTTTCTTTATCGCTGTTGTCAGCCACTATCCAGCTGTCCTCCCCGAAGAAGTACCGGCCTACTATGTTTTCCAGAGGTTGGGATTTCCTCTTCTTCTTATTGTCTTTCAGATTGTTTTGTTCGGAACATTGATCGAGACCGGCACAGGTTTTATTCATGCTGTCAATGAACGAATCCGGTCCACTCTTGAAGCAAGAGGGAAAAGCCTCCCTCCTTGGCTTCGGCCAGTCGTGGCTCTTGTTCTTCTTCTTATAGGGCTGGGAATATCAACCTTCGGATTGATTAATCTGATCGCCAAAGGATATGGAAGTATTAGCTGGGGATTTTTTATCGTTTATATAATTCCCCTGATGACTCTGGGCATATACAAAATGATCAAGAATCGGGGGAAAAAAGAAGAGGCACCTTCTTAAAGAAGGCTGATAATCCCTTTCCCCCTCAAGTATAAGGACTAAAAGGTACAGTCCCACAAAAAAGGGGCCTGTCCCCTTTTTTTACACGTATTCTATGGTGGCGGGTGGTTTGGGCGTAATTTCGTAGGCCACACGCACGACTTCGGGAATCTCACTTGTGATTCTTTTAGAAATACTCATCAGAATTTCCCAAGGGACCTGGGTGGGGTCAACCGTTATTGCGTCCTTACTTTCCACTGAACGCACAATAATGATATTGCCAAATTTTCTCTGGCCTTCTTCCACTCCGGTTCCCTTATCACTCAACAGAACAGCGAATGCCTGGAAAGGTTTCAGGCTTTCGATCTCCTCCTCCACTATCTGAGTGGCCTTCCTGACAAGGGAAATCCTCTCCGGTGTCGCTTCTCCCACCACTCTCGTCGCCAGACCTGGACCCGGAAAGGGCATCCTCTCATAAATCTTTTCCGGGAGCCCCAACTCTTTGGCCACTTTTCTGACCTCATGCTTGAACAGTTCCTTCAGGGGCTCAACAGCCTTAAATCCGAATCCTTTCTCTGGGTCTATTCCTATCTGCTCGAGAATGTTGTGCTGCGTCTTGACGCCTCCCTTTGTCTCTATGATGTCTGCAGCAATCGTTCCCTGCACCAGAAACTTCGCTTCGCTTTTCAGCACTTCTCTTCCAAAAACCGTATAAAAAATATCCCGAAATGCTTTTCTCTTTTCTTCCGGGTCAGACTTTCCTTTGATGGCATGAAAAAACTCATCCCGAGTATCGATTATATCGACCTGAATTCCCATATCTGCGAATATCTGACTCACTTCTTGTGGCTCATTCGCTCTCATCAGGCCATCATCGATAAATATCACTTTCAGATTCGAGCCTATCGCTCGATGGGCGAGCACAGTGCAGGCAGAACTATCGACTCCTCCGGAAAGCGCAGAGATGGTCTTTTCCGACCCAACTGTTGATTTTATTTCCTCGATTTTTTCTTCGATGAATTTGGCTTCATCCATTTTTCAACTCCTCATTTAATATTTTTCAAATCATACAATATCCTGGAGAAAATGATAATAAAAAAAATCATTTGGCGTCTTTTATTTTAAAATCAGTCTCTGCGCAGCATTCATATTTATCAATACGAGCGCAGCCTGGCAATTTCATCATTCAAAAGATGTTTCTTCTCAGTAAAAATTTGATGTTCATTGACCTGCCTGAATTATCCATAAAATATATCGAAACAATATCTTACGAATAATTAAGCTGATAACATAGATATGAAAATGTCTTCTAATCGATGCCCTGGTTTATTCATACAGGAAGGCCAAGCCTGTTCGATGCAAACGGAGGAAATCCTCCCCTTCCTTTCAATGGCAAATGCAACAAGAATTGTGGATGGCTCAATCCCGCAAATCTATTGAAAAATCCATTATTATGAACAGGTTAGGCTGTCACCTTTAGAGGTGAAAAAGGATACAAAAAAATCATCATCCAATCCACCCCCAAAGGCGATTGCGCCCTCAAGTCATCTGAGCGATTATATATACGGAATCCTTAAGGAGGGCTCTTCCAAAGCGTACCAAAGCTTAAAAGGGAGCAGGGCAAAACGGAGGATCCTCTCCCAGCCCTCCTTTTTTTTTCGGGATTGCTGAGGAAGGTCAGCCTTCAGGAATCTCAAAAACTCTTCCCAAGAGACATTATTCCCACCCACGATAAAAAAGTTGAAAAAGTCTTATTTCAACGATTATTAGTTGACGAAATAATATATTTAACTTATTATTATCAAAAAAGACAATATGGGACAGGGAAGAGCCCCGAAGTCACTGTTTCGCATCATTGCATATACACTCTTTTTCCTCTTCATCCTGGCATGTATTTCTAGTGGTACATCCCAGGAGAATTCACAAGTCAAATCCCAATCCCTTGAAGAAAACGTCCAATCGGGATACCTCATCGGTCCAGAAGATGTTTTGAGCGTGGAGGTCTGGAACCAGCCTGACATATCCCGCGAAGTGGTCGTGAACTATGAGGGTGATATAAACATTCCTCCTGTTAGAAAACTGAGTGTCATAGGATTGACGGTCTCCCAATTAGAGGAAAAACTATCCAAAGCCCTCTCCAAATACATCATCGATCCCATAGTTTTCGTTTCCATAAAGGAATACAACAGCCAGAGAGTCACAGTATTGGGAGAAACAAATACCGGAATGTACACTCTGAAACGAAGGACGACTCTGGTTGAATTTCTGGGGCAAATCGGCGGGACGACCGAGAACGCTGACACCTTTCATATCAAACTGATTAAAAAAGACAGAACAGCTTTCATCTATGACCTCAATGACTTGATAGACAATCCTCAAAAAAGTGAAAGCATTGTCGTCTCCGGAGGCGATATAGTCTATGTTCCGCCTCTGGAGTTCAATAAAGTCTATGTTCTCGGAGAAGTGAAAGCTCCGCAAATTGTGACAATCAAAGGAAAATTGACTGTGATCGATGCGATCACAGAAACGGGAGGATTTACCCGAGACGCTGTTCGTAAAAGTGTCATGGTCATCCGGGGTGAACTGGGTTCACAGAAAGGAATCCGGGTCAATGCCAAAGAAATCCTCCAAAAAGGAGATATCAGCCAAAACATCGATCTTGAGCCAGGGGATATCGTGTTTGTGCCCAAAACCTTTATTGTGCATATAGAGCGATTTCTTAGAGACTTCGCTTATCCGTTAACATGGTATTTCTGGTTCCTAAGATAAAAAAGGAATGAAAAAATGCCCAGGCTGGAGATGAGCCTTGTCGATTACCTGAGGGTCATCCGCAAAAGGATTCGGATCATCATTCTCTCTTTCATCCTGGTCATCTCCTCTACCATCTTCTTCACAAACAGACAAACTCCTATCTACACCTCATCCTGCAAGATCAAGATCG
The DNA here is from genome assembly GCA_964346585.1 of uncultured Eubacteriales bacterium. GTDB lineage: Bacteria > Acidobacteriota > Aminicenantia > Aminicenantales > Aminicenantaceae > SOIA01. The sequence continues at coordinate 19,976 of CAYFVQ010000015.1, forward strand.
AACAGAGAAAATCAGTCGCAGAGGCATTGACCGAGCTCATCACCTGGTCGCCCGGAGATGAAATGGCCTCTCAGGCGAATTTCATCAAAAGCTACCAGATCATGGAGAAAGTGGCAGAAAAATTAAATCTTATTGGCGAAGCCAAGACTGAAGATGAAAAAAAAGACCCAAAACGCATCTCCATAATCAAGGGACTCCAAGCCAAAATCAGCACAGAACAAGTCGAATACACGAACATCATTGCCATCACTGCAACTTCCAGTAACGCTTTAGAGGCAAAGGATTTAGTCAAAACAGTCGCTGAAGTGTATCAAACGACTCATTTTGAAAACAAGACGAAGGAAGCCTCCCAACTCGAGGAGTTTGTCGAGAATCAGTTAAACAATTATCAAAGAGACCTTCAGAATAGTGAAAATGAACTCCAGAGATTCAGGCAAGAAAATCCGCTCATTGTGGAAAGAGACATCACGAGCGCATCTCCTATCCAGTCTGACGCACGAATCACTAGCCTTCAGGAAGAAATCGTCAACACAGAGATGCAGCTAATCTCTTTAAAAAGTATGTATACAGATGAGCATCCTGAAGTCCAGGCAGCCAGACGGAAATTGGATGAGGCAAAAAAGGATTTAGAAGAGGCCATTTCTCAATTGACAGAACAACATAAAGACCTCTCGGCGAAGGAGATCAAACTTGTTCAGCTCAAGCGCAACGTCAGGGTCGCCGAGGACATCTATCTAATGTTCCGAACAAAACATGAGGAAGCCCGAATTCTTGTGGCCGAAGAAGCAGAAGATGTGGAAATTATCGAGCCGGCTCTCGTGCCGACCAGACCCATTAAACCGAATGTCAATTTTAACATCATCATCGGAATCATCTCTGGCTTGTTGGTTGGGTTAATCCTGGCGTTCGTGACCGAAAGCTTTGATACATCCATCGGCCGGATCGATGATATTGAGGAGCTGATCAAAGTCCCTGTCCTGGGAATCATCCCCAACACGACACTGGAAAAAATCGGGAAGAGGTATTTTGAAAGGTTCAGGAAAAAACAAAAAGTAGAAGAAGGAGGAATAAGCCAGGAACGTCTGGTTGTGCTCTTCGACTCCAGCTCTATTGCCGCGGAAGCCTACAAGACACTGCGCACCAACTTAGACCTGACGGGCCTCAGGAAATTCGGGAATTGTATTGTGATTACGAGTTCTGCTCCTCAGGAGGGAAAAACCCAGACTCTCTGTAACCTGGCCATTGCTTTTGCCCAGAGCGGACAAAAAACATTAATCGTCGGTTCTGATTTCAGAAAACCCACGATATATAAATTGTTCGGACTTCCGAGGAGTCCAGGTTTGTCCGAAGTGCTGATCGGAAATATTACCTGGAAAGATGCGATCAACACAACCACTGATATGCTGCTGGGAAAGCTCGAATACGACAAAATCATTAAAACCAAAGGCATAGAGAACCTCCACATCATGACCTGCGGCGAACACACACCCACCCCTTCGGAATTACTCAGTTTCCCCGAAATGAGCACCTTGATACAAGAATTGAAACAAAATTATGACCTTGTCCTGTTTGACAGTGCTCCCACGCTTCCTGTGACCGATTCAGCCATTTTGGGAGCCAAGGCGGATGGGGCTATCTTGGTCTATCAAGCCGGAAAAACCTCAAGAAATGCGCTCATCCGGTCGAAGATTCAATTGGAAAACGTCAACGTCAAAATCTTAGGGATTGTTATAAACAACCTGAAAGCTCGATTGGTCGAAGATGTCACACCGTCTCAAAGATACCGGTATTACCGATATTACGGAGAGAAAAGGGAGAAAAAATAGAAAAATATTTCTCTCATCTGGACTCGACAATATTCCTGCCCACCCCCTTTGACCCTGATGACTTAGAAACCATAACGCATGCATTCCATTATAATACCAGAAAATTTTTCTACCCTAAAAAAATAGGTTTTGACTATGGGAACCACCTCGATGCCTCGATCTAATATATCCGCACTTTCGGAAGAGAGAAATTTCATCCGTGTCGGATGCATCTATCCTCTGCTCCTCCACCAAAAAATGATCCCATTTTTATCCATATCCAAAAGGTCAGCATGAGAATCGACTGGCAACAGCAAAAACTGGGCTCTGTAATACTCATCCTTATCATCCTGACAATCGGCATATTCCTGGGTCAAATCATCGCCGGATTTTCCTTTAAGATTGCTCTGGCACTCATCTTTTTTTCAATCATATTCCTTGCCACTCTTGTCAACACCGAGGCAGGATTGACCATTCTGATTTTCTCCATGCTTTTCTCTCCGGAGATTATTCTCGGCCAGATTCCTGGACGAGACATTGTGGTTCGCCTGGACGACATACTGCTCGCCGTCATCACCTTTGCCTGGTTTGCCAAAACGGCCATAAACAAAGGAATGGGCCTGTTCATAAAAACACGCCTGAATAGAGCCATACTCATTTACATCCTGGTCTGTCTTATCGCCACCCTGAAAGGAGCCGCTTCAGGGCATGTCTCTTTCCTTAAAGGGACCTTTTTCCTTCTTAGATATTTTGAGTACTTCTTGCTCTACATACTTGTGGCCAATCATATCCACAGCAGAAAACAGATAAAATTCTTTCTCAATGCTTTTTTTATCACCTGCGCTCTTGTTTCCATTTATGGCATAATGCAAATCCCTAGAGGAGTGAGGGTCAGCGCTCCCTTCGAAGGAGAAGTCGGTGAGCCCAACACCCTGGGTGGATACCTTCTTTTCCTCTTCTGCCTCGCGATCGGAATCTTCTTGCAGAACGTTTCCAAGCGAACAAAACAAGCTATGTCTGGTCTGGCTGTTCTGATATTCGTGCCTTTTTTGTTCACTCTGTCCCGAGCTTCTTACCTAGCAATCATATTCTCCTATCTAGTATTAATCTTCCTGAGTAAAAGAAAAGTCATATTAATCGGTGTTCTGGCGACGATCATCATATCCGTTCTTGTGTTCAGGCCCGAGGCCGTTTTTTCCAGGGTAAAGTACACTTTCTCGGGAGGACAGTCTCGTTTGGTTAAAATCGGAAACACACGTCTGGATTCCTCCTCTTCGGCCAGGATTCGAAGTTGGCAGGAAAGCTTCGAGGATTGGAAAGAGAATCCTATTTTGGGCAGAGGAGTTTCAGGATACGGATTCATAGACGGACAATACATCGTCAACCTTGTCGAGGTGGGGATCGTCGGCCTCTTTGTCTTCCTCTGGCTCCTTTGGTCCATCACCAAGCACTCACTCAACATCCACCGGGAAGTCAAAGATGAATTATACAAGGGCCTCAGTCTCGGATTTGTCGCTGGCTTTGTCGGCTTAGTCATCCATGCTCTGACAGCGAATACTTTTATTATCATCCGAATAATGGAACCTTTCTGGTTCATGGCGGCCATAGTCATGATGCTGCCAAAGATAGAGGAAGAGGAGGAAAAAGGAGAAGAAAAAAAGGAAAAGGAAGAAGTGACCGCACAAATGGAATCAAAAGCAGACATATCAGAAAAAACTGAACAAGGAAGGAAGCTAGAACAAGATATAAAGTGAATAAGACTCCTTCCACAAAAACTATGGAACATTCCGAACAAAAGGGAGCGTTTTCTTTCGAGCAAAAAACCTCTTCTTGATTCTGAAATGACATTAGGAAAATCTCGCACAGTTATCAAGAACACGGTCTTCAATAATATTGGGTATGTCTGGCAGCTTCTCGTCAGTCTGCTCCTCATCCCCTTCATCATTCACAGGATTGGAATGGAGCAGTTTGGAATCTGGGTTCTCTTAGAAGTGATCGTCCTCTATCTCAGCTTTCTGGATTTCTCGGGCATTGGAGGAGCATTCGTCAAATACATCGCTGAGTATCATGCCAAGAAGGATTTTAAAAAATGCAACCAGGTGGTCAATTTGGGCTGGGCCTATTACACAGTCTTTTGGATAATCATGGCGGCTCTGGTTTTCCTTTTCAGAGAGCCCCTCCTCAGACTCTTTCACATTCCACCTGATATTTTCAGCACGGTTTCTCTGGTATTCCTCGGAATCCTGTTGATCTCCTTTATCAGAGGTTCATTCGCGGTGTTTCGTTCTGTTCTCCTCGGACTTCAACGGATGGATAGTACGAACATCATTACTATCCTGGCTTCCTTAGTCAACGCCACAGGCGTGATCCTGTTTTTAAGCCTTGGCTTTGGCCTCAAAGGACTCGTGATGAGCGGATTGATCGTGGCGGTTTTTACCGTCATCCTCCAGACAGTATGGGCCTATAAAATTTTCCCTCAGATGCGGTTCAGGCCGTTTTCGTTCAATAAAGACATCTTTAAAAAAACTTTCCTGTATGGAGTCAACATTCGCATTGCGAGCATATCCGAGTTGATCAATACCCATGTGGACAAAATACTGTTGGGGTACTTCTTGAACACGGCACTGGTCGGTGCGTATGAGCTGGGCGCCAAAATCGCCAGAATCGCCCGCTCTTTCCCTGAACAGCTCCTCCCAGCCATCCTTCCGGCTTCCTCCGAACTCCATGCTTTAGAAGACAAAGAAAATCTAGAAAAACTGTATACCCGCGGCTCAAAATACCTGAGCCTTCTCACTTTTCCGCTGGCTTTTTTTATCATCGCCAATGCTTCGCTCATAATTATCCTCTGGATGGGAAATCGAGGTTTCCAAGGCTTTCAGCAATCTGTTCTGGCTCTTCAGGTGTTGAGTGTCGGCTATGTCTTTATGCTTCTTGTGAGCATGGGCAGGCTTATCGCACGGGGCATGGGGATACCTCAGTACGAAATGCGGTCCTCTGTGCTCATAGTTGTCCTCAATATTGCGCTCAGCATCATTCTCATCATCAAACTGGGCTTCACAGGCGCTCTTCTAGGAACTACATCCTCTGGCATCATCGGTTCGTCCACTTTTTTCTACTCCTTTAACCGGCGCATCGGAAAACCTCTCTTTTCCATCATTAAACAGATCTTTGTCAGACCCTTCCTTTTCTGTCTGGTTTCACTCGGTGCTTCCCTGCTCACAGGCTATCTCATACGCCAGCTTTATCCCGGTCCCCCAGCGAATAGACCAGATGCATTCATCCTTCTCTTCGTCAACGGCCTGGTTTTTTTGGGCATTTATCTTCTTTTTGTTTTCAAGAGCCGGTATATAGATAAATATGATAGAGAAATTTTCTCTGGATTCATGGAGATGATTAAACCCGTTTTCAGACGAAAAAAATGAGAGTTCTGCTTTCCAGCTATCACAACCCCTCTTTCTGGACAATCACCGAGTACACAGAGAGATCGATCATGAGACTTGGACACGAGTTGATTCCTTTCGATGACCGGGCGTTTATCATTCCAGGAAGGCTGAGAAAGAGTGTGCGTTTCCTCCGGGATATGGACCTCAACAGGCTCAACCGCCGACTCATCTCTCTTGCGTCTTCCACAAATCCCGACCTCTGTCTCGTGGCTGGTGGAAACCGAATCCTTCCGGAAACAGTTCAAAAAATCAAAAACCAGAGAATCAAGACCGTTCTCTGGACAATAGACGCTCCCCGCAATTTTCAGCCCATACTGGACGCCGCTCCTGACTACGATTTTATTTTCTGTGGAGGCACAGAAGCCCAGGAATTACTGGCCCGAGCGAGAATCAAAAAAACATACTGGCTCCCTTTTGCCTGCGACCCGGATATTCATCAGCCGGCTGATGTCGATCCTGAAGAAGAAAAAAAATGGGGAAGTGATGTGAGCTTCATCGGTTCCTACTATCCCAACCGCGCCCAGGCGCTGGAGAAACTTGCTGATTTTGACCTTAAAGTCTGGGGGCCTGGATGGAAAAAACTGGCTAAAGACTCACCGCTTAAAAAACGGGCGAGGGATTCTCAGCTAAAACCGAAAGAATGGATAAAGGTTTTCAACAGCAGTCCGATTAACATCGTCATCCATTTTCAGGATGGAGAGACGCTCTGCTACCAGGCCGCCCCCAGAGTGTATGAGATCCTGGCCTGTAGAGGTTTCCTCCTGGTGGATGACCAGAAGGATGTGCGATCCCTCTTCCAGGACGGGAAACACCTAGTTATTTTTAAAGATATGGAAGACTTGAGGGAAAAAATCACTTATTATTTAAAACAGACTGAGGAGAGAAAAAAAATTGCCAGTCAAGGGTATGAAGAGACCGTGCACAAACACACTTACCTCAACAGGCTTAAAGAGATGTTTTCTGTGATCGAGGCCGGAGCATGACAGAAAAAAGAAAAAAGCTTTTTGACGAGTATTTTTCCTCGATTTTCAGTCACTCCAATGTTTTCTCGCTACAGGAATACGAGAACTCCCTTTTCCAATTCAGACTGAATTATGACCGATTCATCCCTCCAGCGCCAGGAGCGAAAATCCTGGATATTGGCTGTGGGACCGGTCATTTTCTGTATTACCTGGAAAAAAAGGGTTACACAGATTTTCTGGGCATTGACATTTCTCCCCAGCAGGTCGATTTCTGCAGGAAAAACGTATCCAAAAATGTGCAGCAGGCGGATGCGTCCGAATTTCTCAACGAAAAGAAAAACACGTACGACGCGATCGTGGCCAATGACCTCCTGGAGCACATACCCAAAGAAGAGATCGTCAAATTTTTAATGTGTGTGAATGCAGCCTTAAAGGATAAAGGAGTGTTTCTCATCAGAACTCCCAACATGGGAAATCCCTTTGCCGTCTACTCGCGGTACAAAGATTTCACGCACGAAGTGGGATTCACGGACAGAAGCCTGTACCAGGTCTTCTGGACAGCGGGTTTCCGGGACATCCGAGTCTTGCCCTATAAAAACTATTCCACCCGTACATTCAAACGCTCCATGGAATCCCGACTGGCCCAGATAACACGATTTTTTCTGACCAAACTCTTCCAGATACAGGGATTTGTCGCCCCCCAGGTCGTAACGCCTCTTTTGATGGGAGTCGCCCGGAAAGAGAAGACATGAACGCTCTCAAAGTGATCCATTTAGTCGAGGACCTGAAAATCGGTGGCGCCGAGCGGGTGATCGCAGACACTGTTTTGGGCCTTGACAGAAAAAAATATGATGCGAGTGTCTGGTGTGTGACCAGAGGAGGCGAAACAGCCACTGAGCTGAGTGAAAGAGGAATCGAGGTCAAGATCCTGGGTATTTCGAGTTATCGAAATCCCTTGAACACACTCAAATTGACTCGTCTACTCAGAGCCGCAAGGCCGGATATCGTTCACACACACGGCTATTTCGCATCGGTCATCGGCAGGCTGGCCGCCAGGAGAGCCGAAATTCCTGTTATCCTCACCCATGTGCACAGCACATACTGGGAGTACAGGAAAAGACACTTAATGATTGAAAGGAAACTGAGCCGTTTCACCCAAAAGATCATCTGCTGTTCCAGGGCAGTCGAGAATTTTGTGAAAAATACCGAGAAAATCACAGATGATAAGACAATTGTCATCTATAACGGAGTGGATGAAGAACGATTTTCCCCATTTAAAAGCCCAACATCCATCCGGACCGAGTTGGGGATGGATGAAAAAGCAGCTGTGGTCGGAACAGTCTCCTCTTTAACGTCTCATAAAGGTCACGAATACTTTATCCAAGCCACTTCTCTCGTACTGAACACACTCCCTTCTGCCAAATTTCTGATCGTCGGAGATGGGCCTCTTCGAAAAAAACTGGAGAATCAAGCGAAAAACCTAAACATCCATCCTTCCGTGATTTTCACAGGAACAAGGAAGGATATCCCGGAGATGCTTTCTCTAATGGATGTGTTCGTGCTCCCCTCCCACACCAGGGAAGGGCTGGGCATTGCAATCATTGAGGCCATGGCCGCAGAAAAGCCTGTGGTCGCGACTGACATCGGAGGAATCCCCGAAGTCGTCAATCACGGCGAGACAGGCCTTCTTGTGCCTCCAGGAGACCCAGAATCGCTCTCCAAAGCCATCATCGAACTCCTCCAGAATCCTCTCAGGGCAAAAACAATGGGGGAAAAGGGCCGAACCCGGGTTAAGGAGAAGTTCACTACGAAAAAAATGCTGTCAGAGATAGAGCATGTGTACCAGTCTTTAACTAGAGAAAGAAAAGTCAAGACAGATGAAACAACATAATATCTTGTTTACCTCTCTCTCCGGGCAGATGCTCGGAGGCGGACAGAGAAGCCTTCTCCTGCTCTTAGAAAGACTGGATAGAAAAAAATTCAAGCCATTTCTGGTCTGTCCATCCAAGGGAGGTTTGGTCGAAAAAGCGGAGAAGCAGGGAGTCGAGACACAAATAATCAAAATGGGACGCATAAAGAGTCCGAACGTCATTTCGACTGCGGCAACTGTTTTCAAACTCAAAAGCTTCATTAATAATAAAAATATCGATCTGATCCATGCCGATTCTCCCCGTCAAGCCTTTTATGCGAGCAGAGCGGCAAGACTTACCGGAACACCCTTGATCTGGCATGTGCGTGTCAGCACGCCGGAGAAAAAATCCTTTGAAAAATTTCTGTTTAATCGTGCCCACAAGGTCATTGCTGTGTCTAAAGCCGCCAGCCAAAGATTCCAAGGCTTTGAGTCGGCGCAAAAAAAGGTTGTTGTTATCTATAACGGCGTGGATTTGGCCGAATTCACCCCTCAACCGCCAGTCAGTCAATTGAGAGAGGAGTTTGCAATCGAGAAAGATTGGATTCTCGTCGGGACACTGGGTCAGCTGATCCCTGGAAAAGGACAGGATGTTTTTTTAAAGGCCGCGGCTCAAGTGCTGAAGCAAACTCCCAAAGTCAAATTCATGATTGTCGGGGATGGGAATGAAGCGTACAAACAAAAATTAGAGGATTTGAGTAATGATCTTGGCCTTTCCGGAAATGTCGTGTTCACCGGTTTCCGGGAGGATATTCCTCGAATAATGAACCTGCTGGATATCGCTGTCCTCCCGTCAACCACTCACTTGGAAGGGCTTTCCCGTGTCATAATCGAGGCCATGGCATCTTCAAAGCCAGTGATCGCCACCAACTCAGGCGGAAATCCTGAAGCTGTCGAGGACGGAACCACAGGCATCCTGGTTTCCCCTGAGGATCCCAGTTCCCTGGCCGAATCCCTGCTGGATTTAATCCGAGATGAGGCGAAGCGGAATCGAATGGGTGAAGCGGGGAGGAAACGGGCAGAAAACCTGTTCAGTATTGAGAAAAATATTTCCCGGATCGAAAAAGTCTACGAGGAACTTTTATGCCAAAAGAAGTGAATTGTAATTTCTGCGGCGGGGATGATTCAGAATTAGTCCAAAAAGCTGAAGCCCCTTTTCAAGCCGTGAGATGCCGCACCTGCGGCCTTGTCTTCACGAATCCCCAGCCAGATAAAGGATTGATCGAGGACCATTACCAGGAAGATTATTACAAAGAATGGCTCGAAAAACAGATGAAGAGAAGGATCCCGATGTGGAAAAAGAGGCTCAAAGAGCTGCTGAAATATAAACAGAGCGGACATCTGCTGGATGTGGGCTTTGGGTCAGGAACTTTTCTGAGGCTCGCGAAAGAACACGGATTCCATGTGACCGGAACAGAGATTTCAGAATATGCCTGCCGATACGCTAAAGACACCTATGGAATCGAAGTCTTTAGAGGGGACCTGGAAGAGGCGCGTTTTCCTCCAGGAAGGTTTGATGTTGTGACTCTCTGGCATGCTCTAGAACATCTTCCTGATCCCAAGGCGACACTTAAAGAGATCCACAGAATATTAAAAAAGGATGGCTTGTTGGTCGTGGCAGTTCCGAATCTGAATAACTTCATCACCCGGGTCCTGTATTTCCTGGCAAAAGGAAAAAGATTAAAACTATTTTCTATACATGCCAAGGAGCTGCATTTATGGCATTTCTCTCCTCGTTCTCTCTCTCGTCTGCTTATAAAGGCAGGCTATGTTGTCCTCGACACAAAATTGGATCTCGCTCAAATTGAACTTCCTAAAAAAATTGTAGACCTTCTGACATTTTTAGTTCACTCACTCACAAGACAGAACTATGGAGAGGCATTTAAAATCTATGCGATCAAAACATAAACGAAAGAGCACTCAATGAGAAAAATTCTAAAAGCTTTTAAGAACCTGTACTTGAGCATCAGAGCATTCAAGCTCATCATTCTATCGGGTCTGACCTCTCGTCTGCGAAAAAGGGAATTTGACAAAAAATCTACACGAAGTGTCCTGGTTATTTCCCTGAAAAGAGTCGGAGATGTTATCCTTTCACTCCCCGCCTTCAGGGCTATCAAGAAAAGCCTTCCGAAGAGCCAGGTCACTGTTTTCGCCGACGCCTACACCAAAGACATTCTGGAGAGAATTCCATATATAGATGCTGTCGTTCCCTACGGAAAAGATTCATCATTCCTGAAGAAAGCCAAGCAAGTCAAAAAATTGTCTTACAATTCATTCGATCTGGCCCTGGACCTCACTTGCGACTACACCTTCGAAGGGGCGTTGTGGACCTGGTTGAGCGGAGCCAAGTTCAGAGCGGGATATGACACCTGGAAGCGCGGCTTTCTGTTCCACCGGCCAGTCACGCCTCCAGAAGGGGTCATTCATGCCATCGATGAGATACTGAATGTCGCCCAAAGTATAGGGCTGAAAACCAAGAACAAAAACCTTAAAATAAGCGCCTCCAAAGAAGACACAGACACAGTGAAAAAATTCCTTCGAGATAATGCTGTAAAAAGCAACACGCTTCTCATCGGAATCCATCCTGGAGGATACTATCCCACTCAAAGATGGTTAACAGAGCGGTTTGCGGAAGTCGCGGATAAGCTAATCGAAAAGCACAAAGCCCGTATCGTCCTCATAGGTGGGCCCAAAGAAGAGAAAATCATCCAGCAAATAACGACACGCATGACCAACCAACCTTTAGTTTTTGTCAACAAGCCTTTGGGAGAACTCCTCGCTCTCCTTCAATCCTCCCATCTGCTGCTCTGTAACAACTCCGGTCCACTCCACATGGCCACTGCTTTAGGGACGCTGACCGTGTCCACCATGGGCCCGACTCTCCCGGAGAGATGGTGGCCTCAAGGTAAAATGCATATAGTCATACGCAAGGATCTTCCCTGCATACCCTGCAATGAGGGACACTGTAGACTCAAGACACTTGAGTGCATGAAACTGATCACTGTCGAGGACATGCTTGAAGCGGCGGAAACTCAAATATCCAAGATCAAAAAATCTAAAAAATAAGATAATGAAACAATTCGACTTTTCCAAAGTCAAGAATGTTCTGATCATCATGATGGGTGGGATCGGAAACATGATTTTTCTCACTCCTGCTCTCAAAGCCTTGCAAAAGGCTCTCCCCTCCTCCGTCTTTAGTTTTCTGCTGGGCCCCTATGGCGCTGAAAAAGCCATCGAGGGAAGCGATCTTATCGACAAAAAAATTATTATCGAGCCCAAAAAATTCACGGGATTGTCAGGGAATATGAGACTTATCCGAAAGCTCAGGCAAGAAAACTTCAACCTGAGCATCACCTCTACCGGAACGAATCCATTAAAGAGCGGGCTTCTCTGCACACTTGCGGGAATCAAGTCCCGGCTTGGCGAAAACATCAACAGAAAAGGATTTTTCTACAATCTGAGAGTCCCGTTTGACAATAGCCAGCATGAAGTGGAGAGCAATATTCGACTGATCCAGAGATTGGGTATAGAAGTCGAAGACCGCAGCTTGTTCATCCAGAGATCAAAAGAGGAAAAAAATTATGCAAAAAAATACTTCACTCAAAACGACCTCGAAAGAAAATTAGTTGTGGGTATGCATCCCGGCTCCGGAATCCATCAGGCTGGTTTCAAGAGGTGGCCCAAAGAAAGATTTTCCGAACTGGCTGATAAACTCATCAGCGACATGGGTGCCTCAGTGATACTCTTTGGAGGGATTGAGGAAACCGAACTGGCTGAAGACATAAGCGAGATGATGCGAACCCAGCCACTCATCATGACCGGAAAAACAACACTTCCTGAAACCGCTGCTTTGATAGAAAAATGCAGCCTGTTCATCAGCAACGACAGTGGGCTCCTGCATGTCGCTTCTGCCGTGAAGGCTCCTGTCATCGGCCTATTCGGGCCCACAGATCCAGGGCGAACCGGACCCTACCCCGACTCATCCGCGGTGATCAGGAAAGATATGACCTGCAGTCCCTGTTATACCGGGAAACCTGTTCGCTGTGATCATTCCGAGTGTTTGGATTCAATCACAGTCAATGACGTGATAGAGGAAGTCAAAAAAAGACTGGATAAACATGCCTGACAAAATCAAAGTGCTCCACATCATCACTCGCCTGGATAAAGGCGGGTCCGCGGAAAACACTTTTCTGACTGTGAAAGGACTGGATAAAAAAAGGTATGCCGTGACTCTGATGAGCGGGCCAGTTCAAGACACGGGCCAGGAGAGAAGAACTCAAGTCGAAGAATGTGGGATTCCATACATCCATATTCCTGTTCTTGTGAGAAATATCAACGTGGTTGCCGATTCAATCGCTCTGTTTAAAATATGCAGGTTCCTGGCGAAGGAAAAGTTCGATGTTGTCCACACTCACACATCAAAAGCAGGCCTTCTGGGCCGATTCGCCGCCAGGCTCGCAAGAGCTCCCGTCGTTGTCCACACTCCGCATGGCCATGTTTTCTTTGGCTACTTCGGTCCTCTGAAAACAAAAATATTTATTATGCTCGAAAAGTTAGCCAACCGGATGACAGATAGAATTGTGGCTCTGACCCGCAGAGAAAAAGCAGACTACATCTCTTACAGGACTTGCCCGGAGGAAAAAATAACGGTTATCCATAGCGGGGTCGAGCTGAATAAATTCCGGGAATACTCTCTGGCTGAAAAAACAAAGCTTAAAAAAGAGTTCGGGCTCCCGGAGAATTCATTCGTGGTGGGAACAGCGGGCAGGCTTGTCCCTGTCAAAGGTCCTGAATTTCTCATCAAAGCTTCCCAAACCCTCATTCCTAAACATCCCCACACCTGTTTTCTTTTTGCCGGAGACGGCCCTCTTAAAGAGGATCTACAAAAGAAAGTAAATGAGGCTAGAGGAGAAAAAAACATTTTTTTCCTGGGTTGGAGGGATGATATCGCGCACATCCTCTCGATTTTCGATGTATTCTGTCTCCCTTCCTTGAACGAGGGGATGGGGAGAGTGCTCGTGGAAGCTATGGCTCATGGTATTCCGATCGTGGCCAGCGATGTCGGAGGCATACCGGATTTGGTCACTCATGGGAAGAATGGCTTCCTGGTTCCTCCGAAGAATCCAGAGGAACTGGCAAAACACATTCAGATCCTGATTGAAGATGAAGCCAAAAGAAAAAAAATGGGAGAAGCTGGCAAAAAGATGGCTCCAGGATTCAGCCATGAAACCATGGTTAAATCGATTGCTGAGTTGTATGAAGCACTTCTGACATAAAAATATCCTTTTCTCCAATCAACATTCTCATCCAAAAGAATCAACCTCAATTGACTTTACCTTCTAGCTTGCATAGTATTAAATAAAAAAGTCAAAAAGGAGGGAAAAGAATGATTGAAGAATCAAAATGTGTACTATGTCAGAAAGAATCAAAGGTATCAAGTGCGCCAGAAAAAGATGCCTCTTTTATTGAATGCGACACATGCGGCCACTATCTTCTAGCTTCACCAGAATTATTTGAAAAGAGTTATACAGAAATGCCCAGAGAAAAGCGAGCAATGCTTTCTGCCTATACGAGAAATCTTTTTGAACATGGAAGAGAACCACCTGAACTGGGAGATCCCGATTTACTGAAGGAGATAATGGTTGAGTATGAAAACAAGAAAGCTGGTGAAAAGCTAAAGAATTTAATTTTGTACATGAGAAAAAAGTCTCCTCAGTTTGACGATATCACTTCATTAGACAGTGAGAAAGATTATCCACTTACATATTCTTTGAGCCCTCAAGGATTTATTGATACTATTAATAATCCGATTGGGCAGAAACTGATTAAATCCACAGCATCGGGTTTCAAACTGACGGAAGAAGGATGGAAGTTTAGTAATGAGCTTATGGAAAGTAGAGAAGAAGGCGAGCAATGAGCAAAGAGAAAAAAAAAGTTGAAATATGAGGCGAGTGGAAGCCAAATCTTGCTGACGTCAAATAAAGAGGGAGAAATATCTTTGATAAGAAAGCCAAAATTATCTTTTGACTAATTTTCGGCCTGTGCGCATCAGGATGACGATGATGGCAAAGATAATCAATGCTTGAAGAATTTCAATGTAAATCACGAAATCACCGGGAGCTCTCAAGGTAATACCACTCATTCCCAGGCAGGCGGCAATCAAATAGATGAAGAGAACGGCTTGAGGCTCAGATAATCCTAAAGCGACTAGCCGATGATGAAGATGATCTTTCCCTGTGTACTCGATCCATTCTCTGAGACCCTTCACACGTCCTCTGTATATCCTAGACAGGGATATATACACCATGTCGAAGATGAACACGCTTAAAATTAAAAGAGGCAAACTCAGAGCCACCTTAGGATTGCCTTCAGCCCAACCGCCCATGACCGCTATTCCAGCCACAGTGAATCCCAAAAAAGTGCTTCCCGCATCTCCCAGGAAAATTGAGGCCGGTTTGAAATTAAATATCAGGAAAGCCAGACAGCTCCCGGCCAGGGCTATGGTTAGATATCCCAGATAAACCTGCTGGGTCAGCAAAGCCACGATAAAAAAAGACAAAGAACAGATCGCGACCGAACCAGTGGCCAGTCCATCCATCCCATCAAAAAAATTCACCGCGTTGGTGATACCCACAATCCAAATAAGGGTCAGAAGAACCTCTCCCCCGATCCCCCACCAGGTATTCGGCAAAAAGCTTAATCTGACTCCATAAAAAATGAGAATTCCCGTAGCCAGAATCTGGGCGACCAGCTTCCATGTGGCGGACAGTTCTTTCACATCATCGATAAGCCCCACTATTAAAATGATCGTTCCACCGAGAATTACCCCTTTCAGCTCACGAGAAAAGCTGAAATTCAAGAAAATGGTCACCACATAGGAAACATAGATGGCGAGGCCTCCCAAAAGAGGAATGGGAAGCGCATGGATCTTTCTCTCTTCAGGATGGTCCAGTATTTTAAGCTTTGTCGCGATTCGCCTAAAAATCAGAGTCAAAAAGAACGCAAGGAGAAAAGAAAAAACGAGCAGAAATAGCCATCTGAAAGGAATTCCATCCAGGAACAGATGGAGGCTATCCAGGATATTTCTCATACTTCCGGCAATATCCTAAAATATTTTTTTGACAACAGCAATGATTTTTTCTGTTTCCTCCTCTGTGAGAGAAGGATAAAGCGGGATCGAGATCGATTTCTTCCAAGCCTCCGTGCTGTGAGGGAAGCCAGGAAGATTTAGACAGACGTGGAGAGGGATGTAAACCGGCCGCTGGCACATGACATTGTTCTTCTGTAATCTCTCCAGAAAACCAGACACATCTTCCTCTTTTTGAACAACAAAGCGGTAGTAGATATGCTCTCTTCCTTCTTTCCTGACGGGGAGTGAGAAATCGCAATCCTTAAATTCCTTGAAGTACAGGTCTGCGTTCATTCTCCGTTTCTCCAAGAACTCCTCTAGTTGAGACAACTGGCTTGATCCAAGGGCCGCATGAATATCCGACATCTTGTAGTTGAAACGCAACTCATACTCATCTTTATTGTCATATTCTCTCAAGTTTTTAACCCTGGAAATAAGCTCTTCTGAATCACTGACAACCATACCTCCTTCTCCAGTAGTGAACACTTTGGTGGCATAGAATGAAAACACAGAAAGAATCCCGAAGCTTCCGACTTTCCGGCCTTTAAAGTTTGCGCCGACCGACTGCGCACAGTCCTCGATTAGAGGAATCCCCAGCTTTGACAGTTCGTCTATTTCTGCCGGACAGCCAAACATGTGGGGGACTATGACTGCCTTTGTCTTCTTTGTGATTGCCCCTTTCACACCATCCACAGAAATATTGTAGTTACCTGGGTCAATATCGGCAACAACAGGGGTAGCTCCTGTATACTGGACAGCGTTGAGGACGGCGGTGCAGACATAAGAAGGAACGATGACTTCATCCCCTCCTTTCACTCCCAGAGCCAGCAAGGACAGATGAAGGGCCGCCGTTCCCGAGCTGGTGGCAGCCGCTTCTTTTTTACCGATGAAGTCAGAAAATTGTTTTTCGAATTTGTCCACAACAGGCCCTTGAGCGATTTGACCGGACTCCAGAACAGATGAGACAGCTCTGATATCTAAATCAATAATGGAAGGGCGGGAGTGAGGAATTAAATAATCAGACATCGCGTAAAAACCTGAAGGCTTTGAACCCTTCGGCATACTTGACCTTTCCTTGAAAGCCACGGAAATTGGCAATCGCTTTGACACTTTCCACCATATCCAACTTAGTGGGATAGGATTTGCCCACTTGAGAGGAATAAACTTGAATCAATTTTTGCTTTTCTTCCAAGACATCCTCGATGTCCACAAAAATATCCGGTTCAAAATTGATGGATGTATAATCCTCGTAGAAAAAGACTCTTTTTACATACCGGGTTGCAGCCAGAGTGCACTCCGCTAAAGTCCGGTGATCCTGGTGGATATCTTCGATGTAGTTCACATATACTTCATCCGGTTTGATTTTTTCTATCACTTCATCGATCTTGGTTATGATGATCCTCTCGTTAGGGAGCTCCGTATCCACACACCCTCCCCAGAAGATCTTTTTGACTCCCAGCAATTTCATGGCGGCTTCTTGCTCCTTCTCTCTGATTTTTGCATCTCCGCCGAACTCTCCCTTGGTTAGAACCATAAAGTAGATATCCATTCCCTTATTGGCCAATTTAAGAAAGGTGCCCCCACAACCGTATTCAATATCATCTGGATGAGCGCCTAACGCTAAAATATTCACTTCATTCTCCTTTTTTTAAGATTGAAAGGCTATCCGGACCGCAGTTGAACAATAAATCTATGACAGATAGAAAAGGCTCAAAATCCCCATAAAGCTGATCATACCGGGGATGTTTGTAATCTTGAAAAACGATTTGAATCCCCTCTTCTTTAAAAATATCTAAATCCATGTATTTCGCCCCATCCTTACCTGATAAGTAGACATCTCCTCTCAATTCCTTGCAGATGTCGATAAGCCGTTCGGTGCTCTCTTCTCTTGATTCCAGGTCTGAGGCAGTGACAAGCTTCTTATCCGAAAGCCCCAAGGCCTCGACTAAGTACTTTATCACATGAATGTTAATATCCACTAAATATGTCCATTCTTTTGCATAGGTCTGCTCGAAAAAGTCGATGTAGTCTTTGAAAAAAGGAGCTTTAGAGTAGTGTGTGACCAGCGCCATCAAATGTTTTCTTCCCCACTGAACCGTATTGTTGATTTCCACTTCGGATATTTTTTGAGTGAAGCTGTGAATAACAGGCACAGAGAGCCACTGCCAGCCATCGGATGTTTTAATCCTATTCCGGTTCTGCCATTCATTTTTTTTAAACTGGACATTGTCCAAGAAGACAAACACATCACTCCGTTCAATCTTATCGAAATATCCCAACCAGGGCAGGTATTGCGGCTGATGAATAGACACTATCATCTGTTAGGCCTTGTTGTTTTCCACTAACATCTTTATCTCAAGCGACACGGATAAATGACCTCCTGTTCAAGCTTCAACAGGGTGTTTCACGCAAGGAATTTCTTTTTAAACGCTAGACGCCTTTGACTACCCAAGACAGATAACCCTCAATTTCTCAAAGAACATTAGAGGAGACTGTCATCTATAGCCTTTTCAATGTGTAAAACAGGAGATTTTGCAAGGTCGATTCTTTTCGGTTCTTCGGGAGGTTTCCCTTCGCAGTCAAAAAATATCTCAACAACAGGGCGTAAGGGTCGATCTTCATGCGTCTGGATAATTCGGCCGATCTCATTATTGTTCAAAAGCACAAAGCTTCCCAGGGGATAAGGGGTGACAAATCTTAAGAACTTTTTAACCAAACGAGGCTCGAAAGACCTTTTTGCCTCCTGGACAACTTCCCTGACACCGTCATAGGGAATAATCTTTTCACCGCGATAGGGACGGGGATGTGTCATCGCTTCATAGACTTCGATCATGGCTATGATTTTGGCAGATTCGGAAATCTCCGGGCCTTTCTTCCCTTCTGGATAACCAGATCCGTCTATCCTTTCATGGTGCTGATAGACAACTTCTTGGATGGACTCGGGCATATCACTGATATTGGCCAAAAGATCCAGGCCGTAAGAGCAATGTTTTTTGACCTGAGCAAACTCATCCATGGTTAGTTTCCCAGGTTTTTTGATAATTTTCTCCGGGATCTGTAGCAAGCCGAGGTCATGTAGCAAAGAGGATACACATAGATTCAGGAGCTGTGGCTCTTTGTATTCGAGAGTCATCCCAATGCCTCCAGCCAATATGGCGACATTGAGGGAATGAGAGTAAAGATAATCGTCTGTTTCACCTAGGTATCCAAAAATGTTAATAAAAGAAACCAACGTATCCTTGTCCACTCGAAGGTAATGGATTATTGTTTCTGCGATGCTGAAAACTCTTCTTCCCGTCACTTTCTTCCCTTCAACAACATCATCCATGAACTCCCTTAGATCAACGATCGCATCCTCGTAGATTCTTTTCATCTCATGCATGTCAATCGGGGTTTCCTTCGCTTGGACCGCTTCTGATAACAGACCTGGCTTGTCCTTGGCCTTATTTTCAGACTCTTGAGCTTTTCTCAACATATCAGATAATTTAACCATGGGATTAATGGTCCAATCCAGAAATAGCCTTTCTCACCAAATCTGCGTTTATTCCTTTGGCTTTTTTGGTAAATCCCAACAGTAGACTCATATCGCAAATACTGTTAATCTCTCTCGGAACTCCTCCAGAATTCTGCCAGATAATATCATGAACATTATTCGCAAAAATTGCATCCTTGGCTCCAGCGATCTCCAGTCTATGGAGAATATAAGCTTTGGAGTCTTTCTGGCCCAAAGGATTCAGATGATACCTGATCGCCAATCTCTGCTTCAATTGCTTATATTTATCGATCACATCTCGAAGCTCTGGCTGGCCGATAATAATAAGAGTCAAAAGAAACCGGTCATTCAACTGAAAATTCAGCAACAGTCTGAGTTCTTCTAAAGTTCTAACATCTTTGATCGATTGTCCCTCATCGACAATGATAACCGTGTCTTTATTGCTCCTCATATTCTGATAGAGCCTCTCGTTCAGCTCCATCAAAAGCTGTGTTTTTGGCCAGGCAGGAGAGCTTTTTATACCCAATTGAATGCAAATTTCTCTTATGATCTCTGTGGGGCTCAATAAGGGATTGGTTACCAGTGCGATATCGTACTTATCGTGAGGCAGCATTTCAAAAAGCCGTCGGCTTATGAGAGTTTTTCCACAGCCATAATCCCCTGTCAACAACGCGGCTCCTTTTCGTTCCTCGATCGCGTACGTCATCCGTGTCACGGCTTCCAGATGCTCGTGGGAAGAATAGAGGAATTTCGGGTCGGGTGTATTCTCGAAGGGTTTCTCTTTTAATCCCCAATAGGCTTCATACATATTCTTCTTTTCGAGAAATTATTCTGCTTATTCTAGCGATAATAATAACTTAAACAAATCATTGAAGTCAAATGGGCAATTGGGGACGTTCCCCAAGGTACCACCTTAGCCCAATAAGTTCATCTGCATGATATTGTTTTATACACGATAGGCTAATAAGAAGAAGCTAATGGGCTAAGGTGGTACCTTGGGGAACGTCCCCATATATGATAGTATACTTTTAAGCTAGAAATGCAGTTCACGCATTTGAATGAGGTTTGAAGCGGACAGGATATGAGAAATTGCAGGACAACTTCCCTAACCTTGATTCTTATACTGGCCACACTGATCAGACCCGGCATAGCCCAGACTGACAAATACATCCAAGTTCCTGGACTCATCGACCTCCGCACAGATTTCAGCGATGGATCTCACTCCCTCGAGTACACCATTCAGCTGGCGAGAAAGAGGGGGTTCGATGTGCTTTTTATCACTGACCATGACCGCAAAGTCTTGGAGTACGGCATTCGTCCGTTTCAACACATCTTTAAAAAAAGAGTCGAGACACCTTCCATCAACAAAACAAGCCCTAGAAATTACCTGGGCACCATCCAATTGGCAGCAGAAAAATATCCAGAAATGATTCTTATCCCGGGCGCAGAATCTGCTCCTTTCTATTACTGGAAAGGAAACTACTTCAGAAAAAACCTCACTGTCTGCGATTGGGAAAAACATCTCATTATCACAGGGCTGGACAAACCAGAGGATTTTAGAGAGCTACCGATCCTCCACAATGGTTTGTCCACGAGATACCTTCCTTCTCGGTTGACAGTGGGATTTTTCCTTATATTCCTCCCTCTTGCTGCTGGCATTTTCCTGATCACAAAAAAGCGAATCCTCAGGTGGTCGGGAATTGTTTTATCCCTTTTATCCCTGCTTCTTCTGGCCAATAACCACCCTTTTAGAAGCTCTCCGTATGACCAGTATCACGGATACCAGGGAATCCCACCTTACCAGCTTGTGATAGACTATGTGAATTCCCGGGGTGGGATGGCCTTCTGGAACCACCCGGAGACGAAATCCGGTGAAGGAAAAATTGATTTTATTTTCAAGGATACCCCCCCTTATCCACAAGTTTTGACAGAATCAAAGAATTACACGGGTTTTGCGGCTCTGTATGGAGATAGTATTACTGTAACAGAACCAGGGAATCTCTGGGATAAGGTTTTGATGGAATACTGTTCAGGCCTGAGGACAAGTCCTGCCTGGGGAATCTCTACGGCTGATTTTCATCAGGAAGGAGCGGCTGGTGAAAAATTAGGTAACTTTCCTACGGTATTTCTGGTAAAGAACAAGACTCAAAAAGATGTTTTGGATGCCCTGAAAAAAGGCCGGATGTATGCGTACAGAGGCGATGTCGCTTTACCCAGACTAGTTCTCGAGGATTTCTCGATTACTGACTCAGAAAATTCCCAAAGAGGCGTCCTGGGCCAAGAAATCCAATTAATAGACAGCGCGAAAATAAATATCCGGATAAGCATGACAGACCCAGAGAAAGGAAACACAGCTACGGTGAGACTGATCAAAGAAGGCAGACTTCTGGAAACCTTCACTGGAGAAACTCCTTTAACCTTCACATACGTAGATAAAAATTTTCAATCCAACAAAAAAACATATTACCGTTTAGATGTAAAAGACAAAAAGAACAGAATTATAGTTTCGAACCCGATCTTCGTTCATTTTTCATCCTCGAATTCGCACTAGCCTCCATCATCAGCCCCATTAAGCACTTCAACAGCTATCTACAGGATTGCCACATAAACCAATATTTTCGAATGTTCACATTGTTTTTTATAGGAAAAATGAGCATCAGCCTTTAGCTTTGTTCTAAGAATAATTGATGTAGAATGAAGTGAAGGGGAGGGAGTTGTAGGGAGGGATGTCCGTTTTTAAAAGCAGACTTTCCAAATCATTCAGATTGCTTCTGACGATCCGCTACTTTTTCAGTAGCTGTCTGACCCCAAAAGCAATCGCGAATAAAAGCAGGGCTTGAGTAAACTGGAGGAAGGCTTGAGCTTCAATCCCCATGATGGGTTTAACCATAAGCCTTGAAATGATTCCAATAATCAAGACAATGGCAGCCACGATGATGAGCAAGTCACAGATGATTGCGATGGTTTTTTCCACGGTGTTTACCTCCTAATTTCCCTAAGTCACTTTGAATAATATTTATCCATTTCTCCAATGTCAAGCGTTTCAAGGATAAACCAGGAAATTATGTAAAATGGTTGGAAATACTCCATAAATCTGAACAACCTGGATTATTACGAGATTAACACATCCTCAGGTATGGTGGTTCTTGTATCTCCCTGTTTTCACCTGTCTCTTAAATACTTTTCCCCTGAAAAAACAACAAGTTATGAAGCCATCCCAGGGCTGATCACTGAAAAATCGACCCGACAGCTCCGGTAAAGTTGTATTTTTTTGCGTATTTAAATAGAATTTAGGTAGTAAAAGCGATCAAAAAACCCTCATCTAAGATAATGGTTTGGAAAGAAAAAATAAGGAAGTTGGAGTATTACAAAGATTTACGCCTGCTTTGGCGTACATTTTTTACGTCTTTAAAGGTCTCACTTTCTCAAAATAACTCATTCATCTCCCTGGCCAATCCCAGGCCGAGGAAGAATGCCGGCGAACAGGAGAAAATAATGAGGTATGTCAACCTCTGTTTACATCTCCGCAGACGACTGGGCTTCAAAGACTCTTGCCTCACTTCTTCCCTGCTTCTCTGCAATCTTCTCCGGCAAAACGGCATAAATGCCCACATCAATTTCTCAGCGAAGAAGGAGACGGAAAAAATGGAGGGCCACTGCTGGGTGAGTGTGGGAGAAGAAAAAATAGCAAGCGACTACACACTCATTTTCAAATATCCCTAAACAGGAGAATCCTATGCTTCCTCTTGATGCAATCATTCTAAAAAATGAAAGAGTTCCCTGGCGGATAATCGAGGGTGAGGCCATTCTCGTTAAGCTCGATTCAGGTGAAGTCATCCATCTCAATGAAGTGGCGGCTGAAATCTGGCGAACTATCGATGGCAAAAGGAAAATCTCAGAAATCGTTGCCCATATCCAGAAGGAATTCGATGTCGACGGAGAGCAGGCAGAAAGAGATACTTTAGAATTCATAAAGTCGCTCTCAGATATAAATTTGGTCACAGAGAAAGGAAAATAAAAAGACTGATAAAATGACCAAGTCCTTAAAAGTCAAAATCGCTGGCCTGTGCGCAGAAATCCGGGCGGAAAACAATTCGACCCATATTTATTTGCAGTCAAAACTCAGGAATTTTCTATCCGCACAAAAAAAAATCGACTTGTATATTGAAATAGAAAGGAAGGAAGCTTCTCTCTCCATCCAGTCTATGCCCCAATTATCTTTTGAACGAGGGAAATTCCGTATTCTTCCGGATAAGAATCGTGCAGTCAGCCTGGGAATCATCGACCTGGAAAAGAGGCGCTGCACGGTCTGTGATCTCGCAGACAAATCCAAGCTGCTTCATTCGGTTCTTCTCTGTTTCGCTCTCTTTCTCGAAAAATCAGGAGGAATCATCCTTCATGCCAGCGCGGCTTACAAAAACGGTGACGGCTATCTTTTCCCCGGTCCGGCCAATGCTGGGAAAAGCACAATACTCAAACAGATGAAGGATTACTCCTCTTTTGCCGAGGAGTGGGTGGCTGTAAAAAAAACAGGGAATGATTTCTTTATGTCGAGTATTCCTCATCCCAACGCACAAAACAAAAGGAAAAAAATTAAAAAAATCTTTTTTCCGAAAAAGGGAAAGGCTATCGAATCCAAAAGGCTCAAATCCCAGGATGCAGCAAAAAGGCTCCTCGCCAACTGTTTGTTCTCCACGATGCATACAGAAACCGTAGGAGGAGTCTTGGAAAGAGTCGCCGAATTGGCCCAGAGGGTATCCTGTTACGAGCTCGAGTTCCCTCTCCATGTATGGCTGGACAAGGAGATTGAACAGACAGAACTCTGGCAAAAAAAGAAGAAACCAATCCAGAGGATGAATTGGCCTGAAGGATCGGACCTCTCCGCTCTTCATGAATCGTTGATCCTGACCTGGCGATGCAATCTCCAATGCTTTCACTGCCGCCCCTATTTGCCTCGACACGGAACACTTTCTTTTGAAGATGTTAAAAAACACCTTGACTCTCTTGCGAAGAAAGGAACGCTCTTTCTTCATTTGACTGGTGGAGAGCCCCTGATGCACAAAGATTTCTGGAAAATCGTCTCCTCTGCCAGCCAGAAAAATTTCGCTCTCATCCTCCACACCAATGGCACCCTGATCACTCCTGAGGTTGGAGAAAGATTAAAGCATTTCAATTTATTACAGGTTTCTCTAACCGTATTGGGCGGAAATGCCCAGACTCACGATTCACTGACCGGTGTCAAGGGTTCCTTTGAAAAGACTGTTCATGCCCTGAAAATCATGAAAGAAAAAGGACTGGATGTGGTTCTATCCACGACTAAACTTAGTGACAACCAGGATGAGATTCCTGAAATGGAAAGATTGGTAAAAAATCATGGAGTTGCCTTAAAAATTATCCCCTACCAGATTCCCCACAAAGGAGAATTCGAGGAATTTAACCGATGCTATCAGAAAAATTTACAGAGAAGTTAGAAGAAAAGCACATCCCCTTCTTTTCTTCCATAGAAATCACTTCGCGCTGCAATCTGCGCTGCAAATTTTGCTATCTCGACCATGCGGACAATGATGAGCTGTCCACAGAAGAGATAAAGGACTATCTCAATCAACTCGCAAATCTTGGCTCGCTTTTTCTCTCTCTCACAGGAGGGGAACCTTTGCTGAGAAAAGATTTCTGGGAAATTGCCCAACACGCTCATGACCTGGGCTTTGCCATAAACTTAAAGACCAACGGGAATCTTATCGATGAAAAAATGGCAGACCGAATAGCCAGATTGAGCGTCTACCGTGTAGACATCAGCCTTCTTGGGGCGACACCCGAAGTGCATGATAGAATCACCCAGGTCCAGGATTCTTTTGAAAAAACAATCCAGTCTGTTAAGCGGCTCAGAAAAAAAGACATTCAAGTCTTCTTGATGAGCACCATAATCAGAGACAACCTCTCGGAGTTCATGAATATAAAAGCGCTGGCCGATAAAACGAACGCTCAACTGGCAAGCACCCCTCTTGTCTATCCAAAAAATGACTCGGGAAAAGAACCTCTCCGCTACCGTCTCACAGACGAGGAGCTGGCTCATTATTTCAGGGAAACACTCAATCCTCAGTCAATAAATGTCCTCTGTCGTGACACAGACTCTGATCCGTTGATCTGTCAGGCAGGAAGAACCGATATCAGCATTAACAGCCAGGGCAAGGTCTATCCCTGTCTCGGTTTCCCCTGGGAAGTCGGAGATTTGAGAAAAGAGAATCTTGCGGAAATCATCGAAAACTCAGAAAGACTCTTTTTTTTCCGTTCTCTCGACGGAAGCGAATTCGAAGACTGTTTCCGCTGCGAAGATAGTTCTCTGTGTACCCGCTGCCCTGGCTTGGCCTTTCTAGAAAAAGGAGATTTTCTCGGAATATCTCCTGAACACTGTCGCCAAACAAAAATCATGAAGGAGGTACTCAAATGAAAAAGAAAAAAGCCTACAAGAAACCCAAGATGAAAGTTGAAAAATTGACCATGTTCTCTCAAACGTGTAGAGTCAATCCTCACTCGTGTCCCGGAGCTCCAAGCCTCCAAACAGCCGCTCAGTGCCTGAAAGTATAGCGTTTGTCTGATTTTTTTTGTCTATCACTCAAAAGGGGAAAAATTTTGACAATCTCGAGGGAAGACTTACTGATTTCTCTTTCGACTCTGGCCAGAGAAGACAGTGATAAAAAAAAAGAATTACAAAAAATACTCAGTGAATTCGAAAACTGGCCGGAGTTTACAGAAAATGAGCTTTCCCTTTTTGTTTATTATCAGCTTAAAAAACTATCCCTCCTGGACTCCATCCCTCCTCCAATCAACAGGAAGCTTGAAAACCGCTTTATGAGCACCGCAGCTCTTAATATCGTCCATTTGGAAAACCTGGCTCAACTCGCCAAAAAATTGAGCCAACAAAAAGTATCGCTCATGATCCTGAAGGGGGCAGCTCTGTGCGACACAATCTATCCTCATATAGGGCTTCGCACTTTCTGTGATCTTGATATCCTCATTCACAAGAAAAACATTCAAAAGGTAATGGGAGTATTGACACAGCTTGATTATTCGATCTCTCACACTCATGCTCAACATCATTTCTCTGCATATCAGGAGTCAAACCATTCCCTTCCTCTTGAAGTGCACTGGGACCTGGTGAATGAAGCCAGCCCATTCCAGAAATACGCTTTTCAACTTTGTTTGGAAAAATTCTGGCAGGATGCCATGTCATTTGAATTCAGGGAAACAGAGGCTTTATGGCTCTCTCCCGAGCATCAGCTGATCTATCTTTCCGTGCATATGCTGAAAGAAGGATACTCAAACCGGAAATGGCTGGTTGATCTCTATTACCTCCTTAAATTCTTCAGAGGAGGAATGGACTGGAACAAACTTTTTGAGGAATGTGAAAAATATCAAGTGAAAAGACCTGTCTACTATGCTCTCTCCACTCTGGATGAGATTTTTCACATTTCTGAGATGAATGGGGATTTGTTGAGCCAGGAGATCCTCGATAAATTGAAACCGGCGAAAATCGCATGGCTTGAGCGAAAAATACTCGATCGATTGAGGAAAAACAAGCCACTGAAAACATACTTTTATCGTTTTTTCCTGTATCAATTTTCCATTGAAAGTGTAAAGGATAAATTGAAAGCCCTCTTTTCTCTAATGAAATACGCCTTCCAACTCTCCTCCCTTAGATTAAAATAGCGTCATTGCGAGCGAAGCGTGGCAATCTCATATGAATAAATTGTCATTGCATAAGTGTAACAAAGAAGTAATTTCGCAAAAAAATTTATTATTTTCTTATGAAATTGCCACGCTTCGCTCGCAATGACATTCATTAACGAAAAAAGGGGCAGGCCCTTTTTTTAAGAAGGGGGATAATCCCTCTTCTTTTTAGGAATAATGACTGAAAGGGACAGTCCCAAAAAAAGGGGCCTATCCCCTTTTTCTGTGGGCTAAGGTGGTACCTTGGGGAACGTCCCCTAATATTGACTTAAGCTGCCGTCTTTCTTGGCCCATTTCAGGGCAAACTCAAACAGCAGGACAGACAGCGGAAACAAAACCAAAGCAAACCCGAGCAATGCCAAGATTTCAGTCCTCACCTGAGTAAAAGAGTAACCGGCAAGTAGAATCCCTCTCAACGCGTTCAGCGCATATGTTATGGGAAGAGCATGGGAGATGACTTGAAGAGGTCCGGGCAGTATCATTATAGGATAATACACTCCGCCCAAGAGGTCGAATGAACTGGAGACAATCCAGTTCACAGGATTCCCTCTCTTAAAGACCATGACAAAGCAAGAAGAGATGATGCCCAGGCTGCTGAAAGAAAGGATCGACAAGAAAAAAACGACCACGATCAATAGAGGATGAGAGAGGCTAAAATGGATACCGAAGATAAATCTGCCGATAAGAAGATAGACAAGAATATTGAACGAAGAATAAATGAAATTCCAGAGGGAAAGATAGACGACGATGGAAGTCGCTCGTGTTGGCGTGATCAGCATGGCTTCCAGCGTCCCGATCATCTGTTCTTGCCTGAGTGCGCCTGCAGACGTCCCCAGTCCGACACCCAGAAAAGTGGAGAAGGCAATACCTATCAGGACAAACGGAAAATAATCTCCGCCATATTCTTGAAGATGAGGAGCTGCGGCTTTGCCAAATAGCTTGGCAATAAAGAAAAAAGTCAGTACGGAAAAGAATACTCCGATGAGATTCATCAAAAAAGCGGATTTATAACTTATCTCTGTTAAAAAATCTCTTTTAATGAACGCCGCGGCTTTGGTTAAGAACACCCGGGTATCCTCACAATCATCCTAAATAAAATATTTGAAGATATCTTCAATCGTGGCTTCCGGAACCTTTATTTTTCTTTTTAATTCTGAAAGTGTGCCCAAGGCTTTAACAATTCCCCTATCCATGAGCGCCACTCTGTCCGCAAAATCTTCCGCTTCCCTCAGGACATGCGTCGTGAACACGACTGTTTTCTTTTCCTCACTCACTATTCTTTCCTTTATGAACCGGCGAAGCTTCTCTGCACTGGTATGGTCAAGACTTTTCGTGGGTTCATCCATGAAAAGTATTTTCGCGTCGCTCAGAAGACACCTCGCTACAGCCAGATGCTGCTTCATCCCTGTGGAATATTCATTGAATCTCGTGTCGACATATTCCTGCATATCCAGCAACTCAACAAGGGACTCTATTTTTTTCTGGACTTCATCCGATTTAAGGCCGTGGAGAGCTCCAAAAAATTTTAAATTCTGCTTGCCTGTGAGCCTCCAATAGAAACTCCTTTCCTCTCCTGTCACTAATCCAATTGATCTTCTCACGGCTTCATCATCCTTTGTAATATCGTGTCCATCCACTACAGCTTCTCCCCTGGTCGGAAAGATTAATGTGCACAGCATCTTTATCAATGTGGTTTTCCCAGCTCCATTTGGCCCCAGAAGCGCGAAGATTTCTCCTGGTTGCACCTCTATTGATACTCCCTCCACTGCTTTGACGATTGGTTTTTCTGTAAACATTCGAGGCAAAAAATCAATTAGATTGGTCGATGGAGTGAAATATTTAGTCAAGTCTCTGGTTATTATGATGGACGTTTCACTCATGGATGCACACACGCACGTAGGATATCCTAACTTCTCCTTTTTTGCAGAACTCCAATCCTACAGCCGTCATCTCATGGAACCCGACTGTTTTTAAAAGGACGAGGTTGAATTAAAAACTCAACCCTGAATCCCGACCGTCCTGCAAATTGCACTTTATCTGGTGGAAAGTTTACCTCAAAGAAAAATCCCCAGTCAAACATCTCTATCATTTAAACTTGAACAAATTCTGTTCGAGCAGCTTTAAAATTCAACGCACGCCTTCATTTCGTGGCTCACATGGAATAATAT
This sequence comes from uncultured Eubacteriales bacterium, assembly GCA_964346585.1. Lineage (GTDB taxonomy): Bacteria > Acidobacteriota > Aminicenantia > Aminicenantales > Aminicenantaceae > SOIA01. The sequence continues at coordinate 48,613 of CAYFVQ010000015.1, forward strand.
GGCTTTCCCCATCCCCTTTTTTCACATCATCACATCAACGTCAAAAAAACTCCTCTCGAATTCACAATGAAATTGTATTGAAAATATTTCTTTTCAATGATATATTAGAGGACAAAGTGGTAAAGGTGGATAAAGAAAAAAGGAAACACAGCCGGGCGAAGTGCCTGATTCCAGCGGAACTCGTGGATTCAGAGGGAAGAAGTGTCATCACCGGGAGAGTCAATGTCAAAGATTTCTCCCATGAAGGATTAAAATTAAACATAAACTTTGAAAAGCTCAAACCCGGATCTGCTGTGGATATAAAGATCTACCTTCCCGAGAAAAAAATTACAACCCTTCTATCCGGCGAAATCACCTGGAATGAATACGCCAATAATAAGATGGAACTGGGACTCAAAATAATGAAGATGGATAAAGATGTCAAAGAGGAGATCCTGAGCTGGATCTTCCCTCAATGGATATCGATTGATGTGCCGTCGAAGAAAAAGAAAATCAAGAAGAGGAAATAAAATCCCTTAATTGAAAACCTGTTTTCAGTTGTTTATCCCACTTTCTCTTTAAAAGCCTGCAACTCTTCCTCAAGGGCGGTGATCTTTGTTCCGAGCAGCTCTTTTTCTCTTTGTTTCATCTTCAGCAAGACTCTGATTAGCATAGCCGCCGCGCAGAGCAACAGGAGAATGCTCATGATAGAGGCGTTCAGGAAGGGAATCCTTATATTCTGCAAGAAGGTGAGCACACCGATATCTGAAAGATAGGATAAAACCGCTAATACAGTTAAAATGACAACCCATACGATCATCTAACAGCCTCCCTCAGGGGCATTTACTAACATTCTCGGTTGAAACTGATATTTTCCCCTCTGGAATTGTTCTTCATAGATCCTCTCTAAAGCATTAACACACAGAAAAATCAATGTCAACTTGGTAAGTTTGGAATATTTGGCTGATACTCAAATACTTCAGTATTAATCAGTTTTCTGGACTGTTTCCACTAGCGCTCCATCCTCCATCCGAAGAATACGGTCAGCGTATTCTCCAATGCGCAGGTCATGGCTGGCAACGATCACACATCTGTTCTGGTCCCTTGAGTAAGTTTTGAGAAGCTGGATTATTTCAAAACCCTGCTTGGACTCTAAACATCCAGTCGGCTCATCAGCGATGATCAGATCTCCTTCGTTAGCTATGGCGCGGGCCACGGCGACTCGCTGCTTCTCGCCCTGGCTTAAGGTCCGAGGAAACTTTTCCGCAAGATGCTCAACATGAAATTGGGCGAGCAATCGCAGGGCTTGATGGTGTGTTTCTTTCCTTGTCTTTCCTGTAAAACGAAGAACCACTCCGACATTCTCCTGGACTGTCAACGAATCAATAAGGAGAAAAGTTTGAAAGATAAATCCGATTCTCCTGGCTCGAATTTGCTGCAATTCCTTCATGGAATACAATTCAATATTCCTGCCAAAAAGGGATATGGTTCCTGAGGTGGATTTCGCCAACCCCGCAATCAAAGTCAATAAAGTGGTCTTGCCACTTCCGCTGGGTCCCAAGACTAGTACTAGCTCACCAGACGAGATGCCAAGAGAAACATCCTGAACGGCAACGGTCTTTTTTCCATCACTGCTAAATACTTTTGACACATTGGAAAGCTGTACCATCGATGTCGATCCGGCTGACATTTTCATAGGAAGACCTCCATCAGATAAATGCTGCGCAATCTTCGAATCGAGAAAAAAGAGCTGATCAGGCTCATGATCTCAACAAGGATGACAACCGCTATGATCTGTCCGATAGTGGATTTTGTGCTCACTTCTGGGGAGATTTTTTCGATCAGCTGAACGAGTGGAAAAAAGACGACTAAAGCCACACCACTTGCCGCTGAAGATATCAACAGCGCCTGCTCGATTATCAACCGACGCAAAAATCCCTTTGGCGAACCAAGTGTCTTTAAAACAGCAAAATCTTTTCTCCTCTCGAGAATATTGACTGTCAACAGAAGGCTGAGGATAACTGTGAGCACGACACCCCCGATTGCCGCGACAGTATAAAGAAGGGGAAGAAAACCTGATTTCATCTCATAAATATTGTTCGCTAAAAATGTTTCGTGGTCGTAAACCTCCAGCCTCGGCAATTCCTTGCGAATCTTCTCAGCTATTTCTGGAAGAGCATTCTTGTCTTCCACCTCCACCATATAACATGTAGCAATACCCGGAAACCCGATCATTGCCTGGAGAAAACGCACCGTAACAAACGCATACTGGAGAACAAAGGCATTTGTGCCTGTGCTGATTCCCACCACTTCGAGCGAATGTTCCTGAATCTCGACGTCATCCCCCACTTTAAACTTGAATTTTGCAGCGAATGACTTGTCAAGAACGATTTCGTTATCACTGGAAACATTCCGTCCGGCAACCAGACGGGGCGGACCCCCGATGTTTTTTTCCGGGTCAAAACCGGTTAAAAAAACCGTTCTATCCCTATCTCCTTTTTGAATGGCCGCCAGGACTAAAAGAACTGGAGAAATAGATTTAATGCCGGGAATCTTCTCGATTTTTCTTCCTTGAACCGCTGATACTAGAGAGGAGCCACGCAGGATATTTGTCGCGTTTCGTTGAAGCACCCAGAGGTCAGTGCTATTCTGGCGAATATACTCGACTGACCCATCCGCGACTCCTCGATAAACGGCGAAGAGAAAAAAAATCAGGATTATACAGAGAGCCACACCACCGATCGTGAGCATCAGGCGCAAAGGCTGGCTTCTTAAGGTTCGAACTGCATACATGTCCATCTTTCCTCCCTTTATTGGTCTGGAGCCAATACCTCTCTCTTTCCTTTCATCAGGAGATCATCGGGACTTCGAGAAGGAGCTTGCCGGAAATCCGGTCAAAAATATCATCCAGACTGGCCCCTGTAATCGTGAGCCCATGATTCCTGAGGCCAACAGCCGTTTGAGAAGGATTATCGGTTTGACGAAAGAGGTCAACAACCGCTTCCGCCAGTTCTCGGGTGCCACAGGGATAGATCTGTCGAGTGCAAAGCACATCCTCCAACCAGGCATGCACATGAACAATCGCACCAATGTCTGGATAAGTCCTGTAGAGAAGTGCATGTTCGACCGTATCCACCGATACTCGTGCTTTTGGGTCGTGTTCAGGAGGAACACTCACCAGAGCTTGACCTTGCTCAAAATCGAATCCCTTGACCAATAATATGTCTTTACCTACATCAGATAATTTAGCTTTGTTCACTCCGCGGGCACTCATCCAGAATGTAGCCTCTCCAAACTCAGGAATGGGCTCGCGGGCACTGAGATTTCCCCAACTCAGGCCTTTCATTTCAAATAGATTGTAGATTTGTTGGATATCTGCTTCTGAGAGAACCTCTCTGAGTGGAAAGGGCGAGGGAAGGACTCCGAGGCTATCCAGCTTTTTTCCGAACTTCTTAAGCTCTTCAACCACAGGAGAAGTTTTCCAGTACTGGGTAGGCAAGTCAGTAGTCAGGACGTTCTTCATGGCAAAATGGGATCCGGCAATCGGCATGATCTGCTGGTAAACATATTCTGGATCGAACGTATGATGAAAGAACCCCGTCTCCGGTGTTGTGAAATATATTTCAGTACCCTTTTCTGGAGAATCTGAGGAATCCCCGTTGGAAGGCACGACAGTCAGAACCATGTTGGAGAGAGAGCGCACAAGAGTCGAATAACTGAGAGAACGCAGATTCTCGACAGGCTTTTCGACTGTGATTACAGAAAAAACAAAAATGGATTGGGAACGACGGCGAAAGAACTTGGGATCCTCGACATCGATCAGGTTCAAGACAAACTGAATATTGTTGTCCGGCGATGCCTTCTCATGACCATTTTCGATGAATTTTTGAGCGATCGCCTCAGCGATTTTGTCCCGTAATGGATTCACACCGTGTTTAATGACTGAAAATTTCATTTTAAACCTCCTTGGTTTCCACTGATTTATTCATAAAATCGCGGCTGACCATATCTTCAAAAACTTCTTCTCTCCTGATCAACCGATGGCCTTGATCGTTAACTGAAACGATTGCGGGACGGGCAAAGCCAAAGGACGATTCCAGAGCCGTGAAATAGGCGCCGCTATCCATAATCGCCAGCACTTCATTGGGATGGACCTGGGGCATGAGTTTATTCCGGTAGACAACATCCGACGCAAAACACACAGGACCGACAATATTCACTTTTTCAGTGCGAGGACGTCTCACTTCGTTGCAGAGGAAAATTTCATGGTATTCATAGAAAGTGGGCAGAGTCACTGTTCCCAAGCCACCGTCAGTGATCAGCCACTTGCGGAGACCAGGACGTTCCTTCACTCGATGAACGGTGAGCAGTAAAAACTGGTTGGGACTGACTATGCCCCGCCCTGGCTCGTACAACAGTTCCGGCAAATCATTCTCCGGAAAATATCTGAGGACAGTGCGGGATACTTCTCTGGCAAAATCTTCAAAAGTGATGTCCGTCGCTTTACCCAGACTCGAGGGCAGTCGCTCGATTCCCTGGTAGACCAGAAGCTCTCGAGAAGTGAGCTCTCGAGTGGTCATCGAAGCGAATCCTCCTCCCACATCCACAATCTTGATGGTCAATCCAGCAGAGCGGGAGAAACCCAGAAGTGGAGCCAAACACCGCAAAGCTCTTGAATAATCCTTTGGATCTCTGATTCCAGTCCCGATGTGAAAGTGAAACCCGAGAAAGCGAACTCTTTTCATTCCTTTAAGGAGGTCAAAACCCGCCGTCACTTCTCCACCTTTGAGGTCGAGTCCAAAGGCACATCCTTTGCGGCTTCCTGTCGCGGCCCCCTGGTTCATCCCCCGTGGAGTGTAGTCAGGATTGATTCGAAACAAAATATCCACATCTTTTTTCTCGGCCACACAAATTTTATTGAGCGCTGTCAACTCATCCAGAGAATCGACAACGATGAGCCGCACCTGACTCTCCAAACATTCACGTAAAAAATCATCCGTCTTGCACGGCCCATTTACCACTATCTCATCTCTTCCATGGCCCATGCGCAAAGCCAGGTTCAGCTCGAACAAGCTCATCACCTCGGCTTTGAGTCCGGCACTGCGGAGCATCTGGAGAACTGCGGGTACAGAGTTGCACTTGTATGCATAATGGACGGATGTTTTTCCTGGATAAAGCGACTCCACACTCTGTCGAAAGTTCTTGGCAGTCTCTTTCAGACGGATTTCATTCACCACATGAAGAGGAGTCCCGTATTCTCTGGCGAGAGCGACAGCCGACGTCCCCCCGACCATCAGTTCGCCTTCCTGAGATACTCGAAGGCCCCAATCTCGAGGCTGTAATATTTTTTTCATGTGTTTAGCCTTTTAAAATGATTTATCCGGATAAATTTTTTTTATATATCGCGAAATGTTTATCAGGCTTCAACCCAAAATATTCTGCAGCCTTGACCGCAGGAGAATTATCCTCTGACATCCATGTTGTTTCGAGCTCGTCATACTTCATGCACATCTGGCTAAAAGAGTTGAAGAGAAGCAAATAAGTCCGGCCATGCTGATAAGCTTTTTTGATGCCCACGGAAAAAATAATGAGTTTCCGGATTTTTTTTCGATCGTGGAGAAACCTGACTAATCTCAATGGCCCGGCTTTTCCCCTCAATTTTCGAAGAGCGGGATTGATGTCCAACACACAGTGCACAATCCCTACTGGATTCCCGTTATGCTCCACGATCTTTATCAGATCCGGGGAGGTCACCAGGCTCAAGTACTTGGCCGAAAAAAGATATTCCTCTTGGCATAGGGGCAAAAAATGCCAATTGGAGGAGAATGCATCGTTATTCACTTCGCGAAAACGCTCCAGTTCCGCTTTGAAATTCTTATTTGAGAAGGAACGAATCGAATAACTTCCCATTTGACTCGGAGATTCTTTCTTTCCATACCGTTCCTGAACATACTGCCGGATGTTTCCATTCTTTCTCGTATGGAATGTTGCGGAAACGCGAAATCCAATTTTTTTCAGCAGGTCATTATAGTAGGAAGGATTGTACGGTTGGAAAAAAGTCGGTGGGATTCCAAACTGATCGATCTGTATCCCCACCTCAGAATAGTGATTCGGATTGAATGGGCCCTCGAGGAATTCGACTCCCTGGCTTCTTGAATATTCTTCGGCTGCGTTAAAGAGGTGACGGACTGCATCCGGGTCGTTGATCGACTCAAAGAACCCGAAGAAGGCCGATTTTTCACCGAATTTCTCTTGATGAAGCCGGTTAATGATGATGGCCACACGCGCAGCGACGGCATCGTCTCTGTAGCAAACAAAAAGCCTCAATTGTGCATTGGCAAAATAAGGGTTGCGTCTCACATCCAGAACCCGGCGCACCTCCGAATTAAACGGCGGAACCCAGTTCGGGTCTTCCCTATAAACGCGAAACGGTAACCTCAAGAAATCCTTCATCTGCCGCGCCTTAGAGACTGAGACAACTCTGTATGTCATTTTTCATCTCTCTTCTGAATTTCTTCCACAACATAGTTGTTGTAAATGAATGACAAATCTTTCTCATGAAGCGACTTGGCCTTCTTTTTATGAGACCGAATATTGCTGTTCAGAGTGGAGGGATGTTCCCGGAAAACAAGAAGATTTCGATAAGTTAAGATGGCTTTATCCTTGGCCACACGGACCGTTTCTCTGAGCAGCTCTTCATACGCGTCATCGGACATCCACTCAAAAATATTGGTGAAGTTAAACTTGGAAATACTCGAGTCAGGCAAAGAAGAAAAATAGTTCTCGCAGCTATCCGTCACTATCTCGATCCGGTCCACACGGTTGCGGATGAGGTCATAATTCTCACGCTTCAGATACTGGGGGAGATTGTCCTCGTCATAGAATTTCCCGAGCAAAATATAGGATAAAAAGTGATTTTCCTTCATAGGCAGCTGAGTAATGGCCCGCTTCGCTTTCTCTGCGAAATGATTGCCGAAGGAAAACTTCTCATCGAGATAGGCGAAAAAAGCTTTATCGAAGAACAGCGTATTCAATCTGCGGCTCAGCATGACTCTGGTGAGAAACCACCATCTGAGATTTTCCCATTTTTTACGAAAGAGAACCGTCCTTTCCGCTGGGTCTTCAGCTTCGAAAAACTGCATCAACTTTTTTTTGCTGATTAATGGAGTGATCACGAGTCTTTTTAATAACCGCATGTACGCTTCATAACGGCCGCTGTGAATAATGCCTCGTTGGATTTTCTTCCGCTGCCCATCCCAGTATCGGGCGCTGTCAGCCGACAATAAATCACGGATCCGTCCATACAACTGAAAACGTTCCCTGGATTTCTTCACTCCCATAAACTCGAGCAGTTCATCGTAGGAAAGGGCTTTGAAGGCTGCGATTTTCAAGTCCAGCAAAAAATTTTGTTGGGGATTCAAATCCAGAGCAATAACCTTCTGAGGATTGTCAAGCAAGAAAGCGAGAGCATTGCACCCCCCTGAAGTGATGGAAAAGACCACATCGTTTGAGGTCGTGTGAAAAGCTTCCCGGTCAATACGCGGATCTTCCCAGCATTGCGCATACAGGATATCTCTGAATACTTTTTTATCGGAACGGATTCTCTTTTTTTCGGCCTTCTGGGTTTCATTGCCCTTTGGATTTTTGGTTGTTCCGATTATGGTGTGTATGACGGCCCAATCGATGATGGCGGGCAATCCGATTAAAATTGCATGAAGGAGTTCATGAGTGAAGGAAGCCACGATGAAACCCGGAATGAGAAGCAGATAGACGGCGTTATGCCTGAATCCATCCCGGTTGATCTCGAATTCCCTGAAGATGGCTTTTACTGAGCCAAGACTCTTATGGTTCGGGATCAAGCGAGGAACACGCGTCTGATAATCTGCGTATTGCTGTTTAAATTGTTTTTCCAAAGAGACTTCCTCATATTTGATGAGTTGAGTATAATGGAGGTAAAGGAGAGTGGGCAGAAGAACTCCGATGAACGGCAGGCAGAGCACGAATCCTGAAAAAGCAATGAGGTCTGCGAGGTAAATCGGATTCCGGACGAGAAGATACGGTCCGATGACAAGAAGAGAGTCATCTTGCACGGGGAAGGCCATCATGCGCTTCGATGTCAAAATACTCCCGGACCACATCCTTAGGACAGACGCGACAGCCGTAATCAAAGCCGCCATCCAGAATCCTAAAGATAATGATGCCTTACCGGAAAGACCGGCTAATTTCCCAAGGACGACCGCATTTTCCGGGTAATCAGAAAAAACCAAAAAGGAAAGGACACAGATGAGAATGACGATACTGAACGAGATAAAAATACGTATCTCAAACTCGATTTTTTTGATTTTCATGTTCAGGCTTTTCATGACTTATTTTTTCTCCGGGATATTAAGCCTGACCTGCAGGGAAGAAGGCAAAATTTCTATTGAACACGGCAGACTGCCAAGAAGCTCTCCATCCGCCTCGAAGTGTACTCTCTCGCTGGAAGAAAGAGTGACTTTTTTCCCCCGATGCAGAGTGAATTTGGGGGAGGCTAAGTGCCGTCCAGAATAAATCTTCGGGAAGTTCCGCAGCCGTTGTGGGATAGATTGCTCATGTATTAAGAGGATATCAAACAAACCGTCATCCACTTGGGCATGGGGGATAAGGTTCATTCCGCCAGCCATGTAGTTCCCGTTCCCTATCACAACGCCGATAAAACGCTCTGTTATTCCGGTCATTCCGTCTATTTCGACTGTCATGGATTGATTGGGATAACGGAGTGCTGTCAATAGCGTAATCGCGCCAAAGGCAATAAAACCACCCAGTCTTTTATGCTTTGACTGGACACGTTTAACGACTTCTCCCCCAATTCCGGCCTGGCATTCGTTTATAAAGTAGTGCTCGCTTGGCTGACCGGTCTCATCCGAGAAGACGACCTTCCCGAGATCGATAGACTGGGTTTGCCCTCTTTGAATCACATCAAGCTGTTCTTCTAATCCTGTTGGCAAGCCTAGACTCTGAGCAAATCCATGACCGGTACCGCTGTCAATGATACCGAGTTGACAGGAAGGATTGATTAAATTCCCGTTTGAAAAAAATCCGTTGACTGTCTCCTGTATCGTCCCGTCCCCTCCGATTGTTACAATCAATTTACTTCCATCCAAGATCGCTTGTCTTGCAGAAAAACAGGCTTCTAATGGTTCTCCTGTCACGCAGAGGGAATATGCACTTCCCAACTTTCTCTCGAGGGCACTGAGGATTTCCCATTGTTTCGCTCCGGTTCTTCCTCCATACGAGACTGGATTGATGATGACATGCACTCGCATGCTTTTTTCCTTTCTGATTACAAATTCCATGTCGAAACTTCCTTGTTATCCTCTTTCTGCTGATAAAATAGAGATTTTCAGCCCTAAAGTTGTTAGGAAGATGTAAAGAGTTTGTTAAAAGTTTGTTAAGGTTTTATTCCCTTTGCTGACTAATATTTAACTATTTTTTTAATTTCTCTCGATGTGATATCGCAAAGAATATTGACAGTATAATAATAAAAGCAAGAAAGAACGCATTAACTATAGGACCAAAATGAATCATTGAGTAACTGCAAACAACTAATGGAAACAAATTGATTCGAACCACAACTTTCAATGCTTTATGTTTTATGATTAAATCCGCTAGAGAGGGTGAATATTTGTAATATAAAGCGACGAGCTCACGACCAAGTTTGTTGGATACAAGATATTTATTCCTGAAATCCTGGAGAGTCTTAACATAGGGATGAAGCGAGGAACCATAGGCTACTGTGGCAATAAAGCAAGGCCCATCTTCTTTTATTTCACTAAAACTAGCTCCTATAGATTTATCATCATCCATCATGACAGTCAGCGGATTATCATTCTCATGATCCGATGGAACTTCTCCTGTCCAGGATTTAAATACATAACCATCGGAAGATATAGCTTTTATTGTCACCCGAACTGAAGGAGTACATGTGTAGTTTCCCGGCAAGGGATTTGTTGTTCCACCGACATTAGAAGAAATATTAAGCGTATAATTTTGAGCTGGACAGAGCTGCCAGATTATCGCATCAGTGTCTTGTCCAGTGACTATTGTCGCAAATGGTGTGATGTCCGTATCCTGAGGTGTTATATTTGTATCTTCAGGAGAAACAGAAGTAGATAGAGTTGATACATTCGAGCTTCTTAGGATTTCGCAGGATGAATCAATATCTCCATCTGTAGATAGTTTTAAAACCAGGAAATCTGTTTCTCCTGCACCATAGGACGTAGTGGAGCCTGCTACTATATACCCTCCGTCAATGGTCTGCCGAATTGAATAAGCCTCGTCATTACCGCTATCTCCGTAAGTGCGCTGCCATTCTATATCTCCAGCAGAAGAAAGCTTAATTAACAAAAAAAATGCTCCTGCACCACTAAAGGGAGTAGTGGAGCCGGCTACTATATACCCTCCGTCACCAGTCTGCTGAATAGATCTAGCAATATCAATTTCACTTCCTCCGCAAGCACGCTGCCACTCTATATCTCCCGCAGAAGAAAGCTTTAATACCCAGAAATCATAATCATCCCCTCCAGCACCAAAGGATGTCGCATATCCTGCAACTATATAGCCTCCATCATTAGTCTGCTGTACAGAATAGGCTTTTTCTTTATCAGACCCTCCATAAGCACGTTGCCACTCAACGTCTCCTGCTGAAGAGAGCTTCAATACCCAGAAATCATAATCATCCCATTCAGTACTAAAGGACGTCTTATAGCCTGCAACAATATACCCTCCATCACTAGTCTGTTGAATGGAGTGAGCTATTTCATTCTCAATCTCACCATACGTACGCTGCCACTCTATATCTCCCACAGAAGAAAGCTTTAATACCCAGAAATCATAATCTCGCCACTCATCCTCTGTCCCTTCATTACGAATGCAGTAAGTTTTGCCCGCAACTATATATCCTCCATCGCTTGTCTGCTGAATAGAGGAAACCAGTTCATTATCATAATCTCCATACGTATTCTGCCACTCTATATCTCCCGCAGAAGAAAGTTTTAATACCCAGAAATCATAATCTCGCCATTCATCATCACTCCCTTCATCACGAATGCAATAAATCCTGCCCGCAACTATATACCCTCCATCACTAGTCTGCTGAATAGAGGAAGCCTCATTATTTCGGCTTCCATAACTTCGTTGCCACTCAACATCTCCCGTTGAAGAAAGCTTTAATAACCAGAAATGAGGATTTTCATTACCAAAGGACGCAGAGCGGCCTGCAACTATATACCCTCCATCACTAGTCTGTTGAATGGAATGAGCTATATCAATATTGTCTCCTCCATAAGTTCTTGCCCATTGTGCATTAAGAGAGATAAAAGAAGTATAGATGAAGAGTGATATTGAGATAAAAAAAATTTTCTTCATTTTCTCCCCCTGGCTGTATCTATTACAATACTGATATGCTGCATAGAAATCTTAGTTAATATAATAGTATTTGTCAACAACTCTTCCTCTAAATCAATAGTTATAATTCAAATAATCAACTTCAATTTTTATCAAACAGTTAAATGATTTGTTAGGCATTGAGTTTTTTGAGCAAAGCTTATTTCACACTAATAGGCTAGTTGGGGAAAATGGTGAATTTATCTTCTCAGATCCTCTGTTTGCAATTCAGTCAAAAAATCAGATTAAACAGAAATGCCGAGGGCCGGACTCGAACAGGAATGCAGACTAATCTACTCGGATTTTTATGTACCCAGCTCCGATCAATGAGTAACTCTCCATAATTTTATCCTTCGCAGAAAAAAATACTATAAACATTTTGATAAAAAATCGCGTATAGTATATATTAATATCCAGTACGGATATTAATTGGAGAAAATCATGCCAAAATTCATGACACGCAATGAAGAGGTCATCCTCCTGGCCATCCTTAAGCTTAAAGACAATGCCTACGGTGTGAGCATCCGGAAGCAGATCTACCAGGACATGGGCGACAAGTGGTCTTTTGCTTCCATATACCAGCCTTTAGACAATCTTGTCCGAAAAAAATATGTCAGGAGATTAAAGGGCGATCCGACTGCCAAACGAGGTGGGAAAAGTAAATTTTATTACGAGGTCACTCCGGATGGCCTACGAAATCTACAGAAGATCAAAAAGGCTCACGAACAGGTATGGGCCGGCATTCCAGAGATTTCTTTGGAGAAGGGGAAATGAAAAAGACCTTCTCTGCTGTCCCTCGACTGGCTGGGCGGATTCTTAGGTTTCTCTATTCCCAGGATTACTATCTCGAAAGATCCGGTGATCTGGAAGAGGTTTATGGCGATCAGGGGGAAGAGTCCGGCCCTTTTTTGGCAAAGGTATGGCTCTGGTTCCAAATCCTCAAATTATGCTTTGGACTCTTCCGGATGAATATCGTTTGGAGGTTTATCATGCTTAAGAATTATTTCAAAATCACCTTGAGAAACATAAGAAAACATATGATTCATTCTTTTATTAACATTTCTGGCTTATCTATCGGCCTGGCTTGTTCTTTAATAATAATGCTTTGGGTTCAGCATGAGCTGAGCTATGACCGGTTCCATGAAAACGCAGACCGTCTATACCGGGTTGTACACTCATCTGATGATGGTGATGTGCATGGCACGTATCTTCCGGGTCCTTTGGCCGCTCACTTAAGAGAGAATTTTCCAGAAATCAAAAATGCAACGAGTTTTAAATCCTGGGAAATGAAGATTGCTTTTAACAAAAAAAGCTTTTCCTGCATAGGAAGTTATATAAATCCCTCTTTTTTCAGCATGTTTTCTTTTCCATTTGAGAAGGGAGAGCCAAAAACAGCTCTTTCAGCCCCGAATTCCGTCCTTATCACAAAAAATCTGGCAGCCAAACTTTTCGGCCAGGATGATCCGATAGGAAAAACTGTTTCCTATAATAATGGATATTCTGATGACATTCCTTTAACAGTCACAGGAATCCTGAAAGACATCCCTCAGAATTCAAGCCTTCAGTTTGATTTTTTAGTGCCGGTGGAAATCCTGTATGACTGGATGAATACTTGGAGAAATAAGAATGTCTTTGCTTATGTATTGCTCGAGAAAAATATAATCCCTGAGGAAGTCAACCAGAAAATCTCTGGCGTATTAAAAGCGCATAAGTTTGACAGCAACCTTAATCTCCATTTACAATCCCTAAAACGTGTTCACCTTCATGCACTCGGAAGTGGAGGGCGCATCACTTATGTTTATATCTTTTCTATGATGGCTCTTCTTGTACTGCTTATAGCATGTATAAATTTCACGAATCTGTCGACAGCCCAGTCAGAGCAGAGGTTTAAAGAAATCGGAGTGAAAAAAGTGGTCGGGTCTTCCCGTTTTCAGCTAGTAACGCAGTTTTTATTTGAATCGATGATTCTATCGCTTCTGTCTTTACTATTGGCTGCGTTCATTGCAGTATTGTTCCTTCCTTCACTCAATTCGATGCTGGGCACACAGATCGATTTCAAATACAATCCAAATCTTTTTTTGAGCATGATTGGAATTGCGTTGTTCGCGGGAATTGTTTCCGGGAGCTATCCAGCTTTTTTCCTCTCTTCTTTTCATCCAGTTCCTCTCCTGAAAGGGAATATTCCTTTTTTTAAGCTACATCATCGCAAAGGGAAGATTACGGAAGGAAAAAGCAGGAGCCCTTTATTCAGAAAGACTCTGGTTATCATTCAATTTGCTCTTTCTGTAGGATTTATCGGTTGTATTCTTTTTATTAGTCAACAATTGCATCATATGCGCAACAAAGACCTGGGCTTTGACAAGGAAAACATCCTTGTTTTTAAAGCCACTAGAGGATTCATTGAAAAAGCATCCACAATTAAGCAGGAATTATTGAACCATCCACAGGTACAGAGTATTGCTTCATCGAGGTTTCCCATGGATACGTGGGGAACTTCAGATTTTTCTTCTGCGTTCTCCTGGTCCGGGAAAACCAAAGAAATTGAAGGCTTGATAGGACAAAACTGGGTCGATTATGATTTTCTGAAAACATTAAACTTGGAGATGGCGGAGGGACGCTTTTTTTCTCGTGAATTTTCGAGCGATTCGACCGATGCCATGATTTTGAATGAAACGGCTGTACGCATTATGGAAATTAATAAGCCTTTGGGAAAAGAATTCATATTCGTTCCAGGCTCTCCTAACGCGCGAAAAAAAATTATCATCGGAGTTATTAAAGATTATCATACAGAATCCCTCCATCAGGAAATCCGGCCTATGCTCTTAGAGCTTGGAAGTGGAAGAAACGTGTATATTAAACTTCAGAAAGGCCGTGTTACAGAAACACTCCATTATATCGAGAGTAAAATCAAAGAAATTGTCCCTGGGGAATCCTTTGATTACGCTTTCCTGGACGAAGAGCTTGATCGTCTGTACAAAAATGAGCAACTGCTCGGTCAGCTTGTTCAATACGGAACTTTTCTTGTGTTGTTAATCTCAAGTGTTGGGATGTTTAGCCTGGCGTCTTTTTCAATTGCACGGCGGACAAAAGAGATTGGAATAAGAAAATTGCTAGGAGCTTCTGGATCTCATATTATGTTTATGCTCACTAAAGATTTAATTAATATGATATTTTTTTCCATCGTCGCTGCCTGGCCAATTGTCTATTTTTTGATGAAAAAATGGTTAGACAACTTTGCCTACCGGATTAGTTTGAGTGTCTGGATTTTCTTTCTTTCCGGTCTGATGGCATTGGTAATTGCCCTGTTAACAGTCAGCTACCAATCCATCAAAGCCGCCCTATCCAATCCGGTGGATTCTTTACGATATGAATGATTAATTTGCGATTGTGTCACTAAATGTGTCCTCTTTCTGCTTAGAACAATTCAGACAATACAGATAATTGGAAAGATACAAGACTCCCCCATTTTCCGGAACTTTTTAATCTTTCAGTAGCTTACTGACTCAGCATACATTACGGTGAAGCCGTAATTTTCTTACTGAAGGATTTCAGGTCCTTTGTTCTTTTCCTGAAAGATGAACTCTATCTCAGCATTTCTTTATTTTTTAAAAAAACAATTGACAAATTCATCTGAAGATGTATTATGTAATACTATTACATTTATTAGTAATACTTTTAGGAGGAATAAATGACAGAAAATTCCAAAAAAATCAAACCTGACACCACAGACATTTGTGCCTCTGTCTTCGAAAAACTGAAAAAAAAGGGGATTGACCTACAGGACTTGGTTCCAGATGCAAAGGAAGGCTCCAAAGTCAAAGTCATCTGCATCTCTTCGGATATGGGAGACAGTGTCGAGGAGATGGGTCTAACAACAAGAGGTGAAACCGTTATGGTCCGAATCGATGAAGAAACCAAGGAAACTCTTGATTCCTGGGTGGAAACCGGCTATTTCAAGAGTCGATCAGAAGCAGCGGCATTGTTCATCCGCGAAGGCCTAAAAATACGATCTTCAGAACTCGAGGGTTTAAAGGATGCTTTGCAAAAGCTTAAAAATGCCAAGGACAACCTCCATAAAAAAGCAAGCAGAATATTTGGGAAGGATGTAAAAAATGACAAATAAAGTCCTGATTATCGTTTTAATCGTTATAGTTATTTTTTTTCTTTTGACCTTCGCTGTTCTATTATTTTCCGCTGAAAAGATATCATCTTCCACATTACTAGGTGCGGAAGATCTTTTTCTCCAGGAAAAATTGCCGCCCGGAATCCGGATCCCTTTCAAAAACATTGGCAGCCTGGTTATAATCCCGGTCAAAGTCAATGATTCGCGAGAACTCAATATGGTCCTGGATACCGGAATGTCGGCAGGTGTCACTGTTCTCTTTCACTCGGAGCTGGGTGACGAGCTCGGGCTTGAATATGCCCAAGAAGTCGCAATCGCGGGAGCGGGAGAGGGAGAAACCAAAAAGGCTCACATGACTCCAGGAGCGAAGGTCGAAATCTCAGGCTTAATCTTTTCCAACCAGACGGTCGTAGTGTTCGACGAGAAAAGGGAAGCATCCCGATGGGCTTTTGACGGCCTCATCGGAAAATCAATTTTCGATTCATATGTTGTGGAGATCGATTATCTCAGATCAATGCTCATCATTCATGAAGCCTCCAATTTTTCAGTCGATCATCCAGAGCAAGCTATTCCTATCACGCTTGACAGAGGTCTTCCGATGATTGAGGCAGTTATCGATACAGAAGAAGAAAAAGAAATTCCCGTTAAACTTATTGTTGATCTTGGAGCCCGGCATACTCTTATGTTCAATGTCATTCCTCAAAAAAAGATCTTATTCCCAAAAAAGACCATCACATCCATCATCGGAAGAGGCGTTCAGGGCGAACTCTCAGGCAAAACCGGACGTCTGCCGAAATTGCAAATCGGCGGATTCGTATTCCATCAAGTTATCACCAACTTCGCCCCTGAAGAATCAAATACAGGGATTCAACCATCCGGTTTCGTTTTTGACGGCAACCTTGGCTTTGGTGTTCTCAAAAGGTTTAAAGTCGTGCTCGATTATCCTCACCAACGCATGTTTTTGATCCCGAATGAAACAAACGACAAGCCATTTGAATTCAACATGCTGGGAATATCCTATGAACAGCGGATGGATGGATCCCTTTATGTCCGAGACGTTATCACTGATTCTCCCGCTTCAGAAAAGGGCATAAAAAAGGGAGATGTGATTATTGCCATAAACGGAAAAAATCTGCAGGAATATGACTATATGGATATTTACGACCTCTTCAGGAAAGAAAACAAAAAAATAAAAATTACCCTGCAAAAAGAATCAAAACAGACAAAGGTCTCATTAATCCTGAAACGACTTATATAGAATCGAATAGCTCAGCGACCAAATAGTGCCCAAAGCATGAAATAATAACCTTGTCTTCTGTTTACACTTATTTCGGCCAAGATTGGCTTGGTAGTAGTATTTAACTCAATTCTTAGGCATTATATACAGGAAAAGTGCGGGGGCTAGATTCAAACCGGCATAAAAGCTAACCTAAAAGGATTTTAAATCCAAAAAATAGAGCGGATTAAAAGATGATAAAGGGGCATCATTTTTTCTTGACTCTTCTAAACCTCTCTCTATTCTCCTTGTCCATCTTTTCAGTGGCGTATTGAATGATTATCCGGCCGCATGTGTCTTTCCATTTCAGCAGAAAATCTTCTGTCTCCTCAGGATAGACTTTCCATGCTTCTCTCAAAAACCATCCCAAGCCTTTTTGCACAAATTTTTCTGTATCTGACATCAGAGGCTCAATGATATGGAATAGTCTTTTAAGCGGGACATCCATGTCTAAAACATCAATCAACATGACCGGAACAGCCCGTCTCTTCCATTTCGACTCTGATTCATTCCATTCTTTTAAGGATTCTAATTCAATGATTTGATGAATGAAAAAATAGGACAAAACTTTACCAGAAAGAACATCGGTGTGCGCCCAATTTATAATCCCCTTCTCCAGCCAGCTGCCCAGCTTATCGAATGTTTCGGCCGTAAGCTCTTTCGTATTGGAATACATAAAACTGATTGCAAAACTAGCTTCCTCATATTTTCCAGTAGAGATCAACTTATCCCCCAAAAGCAAAAAATCGTTCAGCGTGAAATCTTTTTTCCACAGTTCCAGCCACTTATCCCGCTGGGATTCAAAAGTTTTCTGGTCAAGGCCATAGGCATCATACCCTTCAGTAAAATAGCGGGAATACTTTTTTACGATTTCCGGGTTTGCGTTTTTTCCGCAAAATCTCCTGATTTCAAGGAATTTTTCTTCGATTTTTTTCATTCTATATCCTTTTGCTATCAATGAATTTATCTACAATTCCCTTTAGAATCTGAGGGGTTGATGAATTTCTCACACATAAGCTTCGACGACAAATAACCCTATCACACTGAAAATGAACCGGTCAATCTTAGCGAACAATAGGCTAAAGAATGCCGAAACAGACCAAAACTGGCTTCTTTCGCTTGTTGTCCTCAATACTGGTTGAATTACGTCACTCAGCCAAACAATATTGAGTTGAAAACTATTGAAGCCGCTTTTAAAGAATCCGAGAAAATTCTCGGTTATTAGATAAATAGGAGATTTTTTTTAAAAAAAAATTTAAATTTACTTTGACTTTTGAAGGAAATAGCCGTATATTAGCATTGATAACTTTCAATAATTGAAGGAAATGGAGAGAATGCTATGAAATATCTCACACGACAGGAAGAACTCGTTCTCCTTTCGATCTTCCGTTTGAAGGAAAACGCTTATCTTATCTCTATCCAAGACCATCTTAATCGTTTCACAGGTAAGGATTGGTCGATCAGTTCGGTTTACATCCCTTTAAGCCGGTTAGAAAAAAGAGGCTATTTAAAAACAAACATTGGCGATGTGACTGAGAAACGCGGGGGAAAGGCCATTAAGTACTATCAAGCGACAAAAATCGGCCTCAAAGCCCTGGCTGAGCTGGAAGCCATCAACGAGACCATGTGGAGGGGTGTTAAGGGATTAGCAGAGAAAGCTGAAAGTTCTTGAATTCTGCCATGTCGAAAAAACCTCCAAGAATAGCCGCTTCCATTTTCAGATGGATTCTTCCTCCCATGGACCGAGACTATCTATTGGGAGACTACGAAGAATCTTTTCAGAGAAAGCTGGAGGAGAAGAGCGCTGTATCGGCTTCGCTTTGGTATTGGGGCCAGTTGATTCATACAGCCCCCGAATATCTATTGGAGTCATTCTATTGGAGGCTCATCATGTTTAAAAACTATCTAAAAATCGCATTCAGAAACATGCATAGAGCGAATCTTTATTCGTT
>CAYFVQ010000016.1:0-19640 GCA_964346585.1 uncultured Eubacteriales bacterium
GCTGCCTATTCTTTTCTTCTGATAATCCTCCTGGCTGTCGCGGGACTCGATGCGGTGCGCTTCGGCTGGTCAGAAGTCCCTCTTGTCGCCAAAGTCCTGGGATTTATCGGCTATATTCCAGCCCTGATTTTTGGGTTCTTGGCAATTAGAGAAAACACATACGCCTCGGATGTGGTTCGGATACAGGAAGACCGCGGCCATACGGTGTGCACCACAGGACCCTACAGGTTCGTCCGGCATCCGATGTACGTGGGGGTTATCCTGTTTATCCTCTGTTTTCCACTTTCACTCGGTTCACTCTACTCATTCATTCCGGCCTCTTTAATCGTCGTTCTCTTCATCCTCCGCACTTCGCTTGAAGATAAAACCCTGCAGGAAGAGCTTCCCGGCTACAAAGAATACGCTCAGAAGGTTCGCTATCGATTGTTTCCTGGAGTGTGGTGAACGGATTTAACCTTTCATGAAAAAAGCACCAAAACTCCGCGAACCAGAAGAAGAAAAACACATATTCACTGAGGGCGTTGATTATTTCAAAACCGGCAAAGTTTCTATCTGGGGACACGGTGATAAAGACACCCTGGACCTTCTAAACAAAACTGGAATCCGTGGCAGATGGCTGAATCTTGCTGCTGGTGACGGCAGATATAATCTGGATCTATTAAAAAAAGCAGGTTCTGTCGTCGCTTCTGATTTAGATGAAAGTGCCCTTCGCAAATTGTGGGACAATACTCCAGTCAAACTCAGGGCAAAACTGGACACAAAAGTTTTTGATATAACTCAAAGATTTCCTTTTGAAGATGAATCATTCGAAGGCGTATTTTGTGCAAGCATCCTCCACTATTTTACAAAAGAAATATTACAAAAGATAATTTCAGAAATCGATAGAATCATAAAATCTAATGGAAAAATTATAATTGAGTTCGCCACCGATATTAAACGAGTCCTTCCGGATGGGAAACTGTACATCAAAAAGTCAGAACCACAGTATACATTTGAAGAGGGAAAAGCAATTCTTAGCGAATTATTGAACAATTATAGAGTTAAAATCATAAAATCAGAAGTTCCGCCAGAAGAAATAAAGACATACCGCTTTGTCTACACGCTGAGCTGTCAATTGGTTTTATTGATTGCAGAGAAAAAATAAAGAATAACCGACTCCGTTTATTTCATACGATATCTGAGAGAGCAGAGGCAAATGTCTGCATCTCTTCCATCGTCCCGAGACTCACTCGGATCCAGTAATCACCGCTGAATGCAAAGGCACGGATGAGAATATTCCTGCTCTCAAACTTTTCGGACATCTCCCGGCTATCCTGGTTGACTTTGATCAAAACGAAATTCGTATGAGAGGGAACATAAAAAAGGCCCAATCTTTCCAGCTCTTTGTACAGATACGACCTGGTTTCTCTGTTTTTTCGTTGTGCATAATGGGTGAATTCCACGTTCTTATAACTTTCCACAGCCGCTCTCAAGCTGAGCCAGGAAACCGGAGCGAAGTTTCTCTCTATCCGCTCCATTTCTTCCACAATGTCAGGCCTGGCCATTCCGTATCCGACTCGAAGGCCTGCCATGCCGAAGATTTTTGAAAATGTCCGTGTGACAACGACATTTTTTCCTCTTTTGACCAGGTCGAGCATCGAGGCATAGGCTTCATCTTCCACGTATTCATGGTAGGCTTCATCCACGACGACTAAAGATTTTTGTGATGCCCGCTCGCAGAATGAACGCAGCTTGACCCCCGGGGTTATCGAGCCGGTCGGATTGTTGGGATTGCAGATATAGATCAAACTTGTTTTCGGACTGATTCTCTGCTCCATAATCTGGAGGTCATGTTCAAAATTATCATTCAAGGGAATTGACTGAAGAGGACAACCCACCTGTTGAGCATAGTAGACAAAGTCAAAGTAAGTGGGGTCAGCCACAAGAGTCTCACCTTTCACTCCGTAGAGATGAATAAGCGTTGTCATCACTTCGGTCGAACCCGCACCGAGAAAAATATTATCTGGTGATATGTTTTCCTTATCAGCGATCAATTCTTCCAATTCAGAATATCGCCTGTGTGGATACCGGTTGGACCGGTCAATCGAACCGATTATCGCTTGCCGGGCGTTTTCTGAGATTCCGTAAGGGCTCTCATTGCTGTTGAGCCGGATAAAGTCTCCTCCTTTGGAAGACGTTTGCGGAAAAGGTGTATACTTCCTGCAGGCAGGAAAATTCGATCCGGAAATCAACCCGGCCGCAGCGATGGCGCTGGCCTTCAACCACTGACGGCGGTTTAATTGGTAAGCCATTTCTTCCTCCCAGAACACGTATATCAAAGAGAAGTGTTGTGGTCAAACTTGAGAAGCGTTCAGCCTGTTTGATTCCTATCCGAAGAAGTGATGAATTTTATGGAAGTGATGAATTTTATGAGGGAATATATTTCTTTTTTTATTGCTTTAAAAGTTCGAAGCAGTTTTCCTACTCATATTATAATCCCTTTTCCCAGATGGAGGCGAAGACGCTTACCTGACGGCTTCCACCATTACTATGGTGTTGCCGCCCTCTAGTACGGCGGCCGGTGGATCTACATCGACACAGACTCCAATCGGATTTTCTGGCGGGTAAGACGTGAAGCTCCGTAACGGACCACGACTAGAGCGGCAAGCAGCCAATTCAAGCCGATGGAAATCGCCCACAGAGAGGGCGAACCAGGGATGTTCAGCACAGTGACTACCGCGTTGGCAACCAGGTGGTAGAGGACGACCAACAGGATGCTGCCGCGGCTGTTGATGTAGAGCCAGCTGAACAGGATGCTCAAGGGGATCGCCTCCAGCAGGAAGAGCCCCAAGAGCGAGACATGGTTCAATGCGGGAGAAATAGGGATGTGCCAAACCACCCAAAAAAGGGCGATGATGAGGCTCGCCACGAGGGCGCTTCGCTTCTTCAAAAGATGCGGCAGGGCGAATCCTCGCCAGCCGTACTCCTCCGGCAAGCCGGCAGGAACCGGAAGCAAGCTATGCCGAATTACAGGGATGAATTTCTGGATGGGCGGAGACACGCCTCCGGCCAGGGTATGCACTCCGATGGCCGTGAGGCCGATGATGAGAGTTGAAAAGAGGGCGAACAGGTACCAGCCGAACCCTGCGCGCCAGCGTGAGATCCGCTTCAGCAGATCAGCGACACCCTGCCGGCCGTAGAGGAGTCCGCTCAGGACCAGGGCGGCCACCGTGGGCCCGCACAGCCCGACTGTATGGATGGCGATGCGCCATCCCCACCCAGCGCCGGAAACAAGAGGCCTGGCCAGCCACCACACGCCCCAAGAAAATAAGAATGTTAGAAAAAGAAAGGCAGCCACCGGCACAGACTGCAGCCATCTTCTCCACTGGGACACGCCCTTCCCGCTCACACTACCGCTCTCACTCATACGGAAACGCCTCTTGAATCCGACATATCATACGGTCCGGCCCAGCGATGCCAGGCTCTGGCACCACTGCACCGGAGCAGCCGCCGCGGTCACCACTGCTGCCAAGCCATTTCGCCACATCATCGGGCGTGAACAATAGGAATTTCATTTTTGGCTTGGCTCCAAATCTCTCACAATTCCCCGTGATTTCCACCTACTGGTTTTCTGAGTACTGATTTTGTGATTTACATCCAGTATCAGAGATTTGCTTCTGAATTTCATAATGATCCTGCTCGTATTTTTATAAACTCAATCTATTAAAATATTATTAACGCTATTATTTATTAAATATTCCCCATATCAACTTTAATCTTTCACCCTTTGGGAGTTTTTTTTGCGCCCTGATCAACCTCTATCTTTCTATATAATAACAACTTATGGTGATTTTGTTAAGTGTTTTATGTGTTTAATATGAGGAAGCTGGTTATAAATCTATTCATTCATTTCTCGGCAATTCTTTGTTTGTTAAAGAATAGGTGTTCTCAAAGGTTTTTATTCAAGACAAAATGAGAGGGAGGCTCTTTTTCGATTCGAGCCCCTCTCGAGATTATCAATTCAAGCTCTGCGCGGTTTCCGCCTTTATCCATATCTCAATACACATATGTCGCTATCAGGTTAAAGCCTAGAGCCGTGAGTAGCACTGATGCTAAAAAAATTGCCATTTTCATCTTATTTCTCATTTTTCGTCTCCTTACTCAATTCTTTTCATACTCTTACTGATGCTGAGTTAATTTCTATTTTCTTTTTTTGTAGACCGTTTTAAACTCTTCATGCAGAGAATTAAAGGTGCATAAAGGGGATAAAAGGGATGATCTTAACTTCCTTCTTGCCTTCTTTTTTTGCGCAACTTTCATTCCCTTTAATTTGCATTTCTGGCAGTTTGGCCTTAATCTTTTCCACCATTTTCTCTCCGGCTCCGTTCATCACACTCAATCCCACGCGCACCGCTTCATGAATTTCCTTTTCGGAGAGCCGTAATTTTTTGACCTGCTTGAGGTGATAATCGAAGCAAGGCCAACAATGGGCGGATACGGAAGCCCCTAAAGCAATCAATTCCTCTAATTTTTTATCCATTTTTTCCTCCTTTTATTTCCATAACAATGAAATGAATTCATAAAGATAGCCAAGAATGATTGAAAAGGATAAGCCCAAGAGCAGGAAAAGTAGAAAAACCTTACGCTTCACCAGACCAAAGACAGCGATCATAGCGGGGATAGCCGTGACTGGCCCAGCCAAAAGAAAAGCGAGAGCAGATCCTTTGCTCATCCCTTCCTGGATCAAGCCGCTGACGATAGGAATAGCGCTGATGTTGTTCACATAGAGAGGGATGCCAATAAGAGCGGCCCAGATCACAGAGAAACCATTCTGTTGGCCAAAAAGACCTTTGATTAAATGATTGGGAAAATAAAAAATGATTATAGCCTCAAGAAGAAAAGCAACAACCAGCCAACCCCCGAGGAATAACGTGATTTTTTTCAGGTCATTAAGGAACTTTTCCCACTTTGATAACCCAGCTGGATTAGAAGAGAGTAATTTTGGAGGAGATTCGGCTTTACAGCCGCAGGCTGCGGTGTTTTTGGCCAATGAAAGTTTCAGGAAGCCCGCAGATGTTGATCTTGGAGGGAATAACTTTAAAGTGATAAACCCAGAAGCTATTCCCATCAAGATTGTGGCAAAGAGCCTGGCTAAAGCTAATTCCAATCCCAAATTTCCCCAGGTGATGAGGAATGCCTCCGGACTCATCACAGGTGATGTGATCCAGAAAGACATGATGGGAGCCAGGGGAACCCCAATCTGCAGGAAGGCAAAAAGCGTGGGGATAACTCCGCATGAGCAGAGAGGGCTGACCGCACCGATCAGAGTGGCAATGACAATGGCGTAAACAGCTTTTCTTCTCATGAATTCAACCATTTTTTCTTTGAAATTAAACTGGTTAACGCCTGCCGCAATGATTACACTTAAGAGAAAATAAGGCAGGATATGGAGAAGAGCCCTAGCAATGAATTCAAGAATCCTAAGCCCTTCTTGCAGTATGACCATTCTTTTCTCCTCTGTTCAGATCTTTAACCATGACGATAGGTGAACCAGGACAACAACAATTGAACATTTCAGCCTGCTGAATGACTGGGTCGACTTTATTCCTCTCAATCCGTTCAAACCCAAATCTGGAGAAAAATTGAGATGCGTCGATGGTCAGCAGATAAAGTTTCTTTATGTGTTTATTCCTGGCAAAATTGAAGATTCTGCTGATCAGAATCATTCCCAATCCTTGACCCTGTCGCTCCTTCTTGACAGCCACGGACCGGAGGAGGCCTGTCCCTCCTTGGATTTCGAGGCCTGCACAGCCGATAATCTCTCGACCATCTTTGATAACAATGAAATTCCTGGGATCTTCAGCCACTCCCTCAAATGGCAAGTCACTATCTCTCAGCAAACCAAAAATTCCCGGCAGGTCCGATGTTTTTGCTTTGGTGACTACCATTTATTCTCTCCTTTAGTATTCATTAAAGTAGTTACTATCATTTTGGCTAAAAAAAATTAAGGCAGCTTGTCCATAACTTCCTGATAAACCTTACTCAATTTGTCCAAAATCTCTTTATCGACCATGTTGAAGACTCGACTTATGAATATTTCATGCTTGACGTATTCTTCGATAATATAAATGATCCCCGGATTCTTGGTTAAGGCCACACTGGCATGGTCAGCAGGAAAAGTATACCCCACGAGAGCCTGTTCGGTGTCAACACTCAAAGCGATATCCTGGCAGCAAGTACACACCTCGCCTCTGTGGGGAATGAGATTTCCGATTTCTACTTTTTCATCTCCACAATAGACTCCAAGGATAGAGACTTTTCTCTCCTCTGCCTTGGAAAGCGCATCTTTAATGAGCGCAAAATCTTGGTTAAAACCCTCTATATAAACATGTTTTTTGGATTGAGAAATAAGCTGATTGGCCGCCTCAATGATTTTATCCCTTCCGGAAATGTTCCAGACCCCTTGATCCTCGGGTGGTTTTTCAAGCTGAGACAATGCTTTTCTCAGGGAGTCTATATTCTGCCTATTCTCTTTCTCCTTTCTCTCCAAAAACGACTCAAAGCTCACAGGTTTGACAAGGCTTGTTTCTCCCTCTTGAGTGAGCACTAATCCTTTGGCCGTGAGCTTTTCGATAGTCTCATAAATACGGGAGCGAGGCACGCCAGAAATCTTGCTCAGTTTATATCCAGTTAACGGGTATTCAGAGAGAATGGCCAGGTAGGCTTTCGCTTCATAACTGGACAGCCCGAATTTCTCTAAAGTCTGAATAATTTCTTTTTGGCTCAATTAGTAACTCCTTCAGTGTATACTATAAGTCTCAATGTGCTGTTTGTCAAGTCTTTTTTAATTATTTTTTTAAAAAATAAGAGAAGCTTAAAAAATTTGCCAGTGTTGTTTGAATCTTAAGGAATAAAAGATTCCTGATCTTTCCAAACAGAATCATCCACCCTTTCACTCTCTTTAATCATAAAAAGCCTGTTTTACTAATCTGAAAAATTATTCAAAAAGGTAAAGAATGATTTAATCCTTGACTCTAGAAAATTCGCGACTTTCTGTGTTGAGGAAAAAAGCCAGCCTACTTCCTGTTCATCCGTATGGGGATTCCGGCAAGTTTACCGTTATAGCTGCCGTCTTCGATAACGACTTCGCCGTTTATGAACAAAAATCGAATTCCGTCACTGTATTGATGGGGATTCTCATACGTCGCCCTATCCGAGATTTCATCAGGGTCGAACACAACGATATCCGCCGCAAACCTTTTCTTGAGTCTTCCTCGATCATCCAGACCCAGCGCTTCTGCGGGAAGGCCAGTCGCCCCCCGAATAGCCTGTTCCATCGTGAGCCATTTATTCTCGATCACATATCTGCGGATTTTTCGTGTGAACGTCCCATAGCTTCGGGGATGAGGAAAACTTCTGCCCGGAATCTGGATGTTTCCATCCGAACCTGTCATGACATAAGGCCTTTTCATGAAGTATTCGAGGTCCGATTCTGCCATGTTGTGTGATATGACACTCGGGCTGTCGTTCAGGACCAGATATATTGCCGTTTCAACGACTGGCTTCTTCATCATTCTGCTGATTTCCAACAGGTTTTTCCTGTCAAACTCTCTGTTTTTCGAGAATGAAACGATAACCAGAGACTCGGGTCCTCCCCTCCGGTCAATATTTTCTGCGATTTCCTTTTTTATCCGGGGTAAAAGCTCCGGGTCGTTCAATCTGTTTTTCATCTCACCACCGGCCTGGACCCATCTCGGAATAACAGCAGCGGAAAGTCCTGTGCTCGATGCCATATAGGGATACTGGTCAGCATAGACTCTGACGCCTCTCTCCCGTGCCCCTTCAATGAGTGTGCAGACTTCAGCGGATTGTCCCCAAACGGGTTTGCCGAGCGCTTTAATGTGAGATATCTCCACTGGAATGCCAGCCCGTTCACCGACTTCAATGGCTTCTTTAATGGACTCCTTTAATCCGATGGTGTAATTGCTTTCATCGCGAATATGGGAGGCATATATCCCGCTATATTCTTTGACTGCGCGTGCCAGCTCGACTATCTCTTCTGTTTTGGCGAAACTGCCCGGAGCGTAAAAAAGACCGGTCGAAAACCCGACAGCCCCGCCTTCCATTCCCTGGGCAATGAGTTTTTTCATTTCTTCGAGCTCATCGGCAGTCGGCTCCCGGGCCTCTTGGCCCATCACTTCTCTCCTGATCGTTCCATGTCCGACTAAATGGATGACATTGGGTCCTACTCCCTGGGATTCGAGTTTGCTGAAAAATTCTTCGACTCGATATGTCCCGCCTCCACAATTTCCTGTCACAACCGTTGTGACGCCCTGAGTGAGATAGTTCTTTGCATTTTTCAATTCATCCACTTGAAGCCCATAATCACAATGGGTGTGAATATCGATAAATCCCGGTGCGACATACAATCCTTCCGCAGCGATATTCACATTCCCAGATGTTTTGATTTTCCCTATTGTTCTTATTACTCCGTCCTTTATCCCAATGTCCGCCTCATAGGGAGTGATTCCTGTGCCGTCGTAGACCAGGCCACCCGATATGACCACATCATAGGAGGGCGCGCAGCTCACCAGCAGGAATGCAACTGTGCCGAGCAGAAGGGAAATGATGAAGTTAAGTTTGTTCAGTGATGGTTTTTTCCTTAAACACATGATGTCATCCTCTCCTCAAAAAAAAGGGGACAGGCCCCTTTTTTTGGGACTGTCCCTTTTAGTTATTATATCTAAAAAAGGGGGATTATCCCTATTCTCAAAAAAGGGCATGTTGTACTCGCTCAGTAATTCGGTAACGTTTTTATAATGTCATTGCGAGCGGAGTGAAGCAATCTCGTAGTTAAAAAAGCATTTCTTTATATGAAATTGCCACGCAACTCTCGCATCGACACCCTTATTTACGAGATTGCCACGCTGCGTTCGCAATGACATGTTAAAAGGTCTGCAATGACATGTCAAAAGGTCTATATCTTTATAAATTCTATCGACGGATGGATGCGTTCACCATTTCTAAAAAGGGCACACGCAGTCTTCCCCCTCCGCGGGTTTGAGTGAAGATCAGGATAATAAGCTTCTTCTCCGGGTCAACCAAGGCGGCGGTTCCGTCCGAACCCCCGTGCGAAAACATTCCATCCTTGGAAACACTCCATCCGTATCCATAAAAGCCTGTCCGTTTCTCCCGCTCTTCGGGCGTGTAGATTGAAGCTGTGTGCGGCAATGTCATGAGTTTGACTGTTTCTTCCTTGAGAATGCGCTTTCCATCATAGATGCCTTCGTTGAGAAACATCTGACAGAAGACGGCGTAATCCATAGCGGTCGAGATCATACCGCCTGATGCCCGAATAAATGGATATTGGGGCGGGTCACCGGGCGTCCATGCCGGTACCCATTTATCTTTCTTTCTTCCATACACCACCGACATCCGTTTCAGTTTTCCATCGAGCTTTTCAGCCACTTCATGGTGGTAGCTGTCTGTCATGCCGAGGGGTTTGTAAATTCTTTCCGTCATAAAGGCCTCCAGCGGCTGCTTCGATGCGATTTCAATCAACGCGCCCAGAGTATTGAAACCGGCATTGCTGTAGCTGTAGGTTGTGCCGGGCATCTCATCGGCGCCTGTCTCGCCAAAACGCGCGACTTCAAGCTGCAGGTTAGGGGCATCGGGTTGTTCGGCTGATTTCTGTATCAATGGAGTGTAAAAAATCGGACGGATCCGGAAACCGCTGGTGTGCGTCAGGAGGTGATGTATTTTTATGAAGCCGGAACGGTAGTTGTCAAACGAGGGAATATACTTCCGAACGTTATCATTATAACTCAGCTTTTTTTCTTCAACGAGTATGCTAACAGCTGTGGCAATGATCGGTTTGGTATTCGAGGCCATCCGGAACATCGTGTCTTTTTCCATCGGAATCTTTTTGTCTTTGTTCCTCCATCCGATCGCCTCGTGGAGCACGATCTTCCCGTTGCGTGCGACCAGAAGTACGACACTTCTCAGTTCATCCCGCTCAACTGCCTCTTCAAAAAACCGGACACTTTCCTTGAGCATCGCAGCGGACATGCCCGCTTCTTCGGGTGTTCCTGAAGAAAGGACGACATCCTGGGCAAAAGGCGTGGATAATCCAAGAAAAAGAACCAATAAAAGAGGCAGGATTCGTTTTTTCATGCTTTTCCCCCTTAGAACAGATGGTATTGAATTGCTTATTCTCATCTCAATTTTTAAAAACAGATTGAATTCTTACTATTCAAGAAACTGTTTTCACTGGGGTGACATAGACTATCACTATTTCCAAAAGGATTTTGATGCATTCACGTGGTTGCCCCTGCTTGAGATGTTCACGAGCCATCTCAGCCCTTTGATAGGCATACTTTAGCGTATCATCTGGATTTGACAAGTCAGCGGGCATCTGAAAATTCTCTCCTGAATTAATCATCCGATAGGAATCATTCAGCAAAACAAATACTTCGGGATTTAAGACACTGCTTGAATTAAAAAGCTTTTTGGCCTTTGACATATACTCTTTGAATTCAGCCGGAAATCCCGTCTCCGGAGCGGCAATGATAACCGCATCAACCAGCAACTTGAATCCAGTTATACAGCTGTCAAAAGATTTGGGATCCACCCACGAATCAATGGCCCGTTTGATTCTGGCATCGATCTTCTCCGCATTTGAGACGGCTCTGGAGCAGCTTGCCGACACCAGAATAAAAAGAATGAACAAAAAAAAGAACTGCCTGTTTCTCACTCCTCTCCTTTCCTCAATCTTAATCTTTGTTCTCGATCCTTTTAAACGGTGTTATCATTCTTTCCTTGGCGTAAGGGCTGAGTTTATACGTTAACCCGTATTGAGAATGCTGCCAGGATTCATCAATATTCATATCTGCCACCTGCGTATAGCAAGCGAGAGCCTCTTTCCTTTTCCCCAGAAGGTCCAGCATATGGCCCTGCCAGATCAAAGCGAAAGCCTCATATTCTTTTTCTGCTTTTTCCTTCATGAATGCCTGCATTTGTTCAAAAATAAAGAGCGCTTCTTCATAGTTTTTCACATCATAAAGGGCAAATCCGGACCTCAGAAAATGCGTGGAAGTGGTGAATTGGCCCAGCCACTCCCGGGAATAATCAGCGGCGAGTTTTTCACTCCCGCTCCGGCCCCACCCCGCGGATCTAATTTTGTACTCAAAGTTTTCCTTCCTCTTCTTATCCTATTCGATAAGATATTCCTTGTAGGCGCTGATGTCAGATGAGGAAACGTCCGGGAGCTTTTTGATAAAGTTTTTGAGAACTCTGAAGAACTTGTCCGGTTCTTCTTCGTAGATGCCATGGCCGGCCTTCTCGAAAAAGACCAACTCAGAGCCGGGATGATTCTTGTGGAGGATATCGGGTTTATCCGTGTTCCAGGTTAAATCCCACCGGCCTTCTGTTATCAGGGTCGGGACAGGACAGTTTTCAAAAGCGCCGGTCAAATTGACCTTGTACTGGCTACTGAAAATCATTCCCCTGTAATTGTTTTGGTCATGCACCCACTCATACAGAGCCATCCGCGCCAGGCTTTCCCGTGATGGTCTGTAATAATTCTGCCTCTTCCAATCTCCGTTCAAATGGTTATTGTAAACAAGAAGAGCGAGAGTCTTTTCCGAAGGCCAGTCATTCTCCTGGGCCATTTTCCTCAACTCTTTTCGGATCTCTCTCATTCTGTTTCTTTCCTCATCCGATATGAATTCTCCCTGTCTGGAACGTTCCATCTCAACCCACATGCCAGTGGAGGCACCCATCAGCACCAAGCCCGCCACACGTTCCGGATAATGAATGGTGTAATACTGCGCCAGGAATCCTCCGTAGGAGTAGCCTAAGACAACCCATTTGTCTATATTCAGAGCTTTGCGGATGCTGTCGAGGTCCTCTACAGCCTGCTCAACGGAATATCCGCTCTCGCCCGGATTGTAATCCGACAGCCCACAGCCTCTCTGGTCATAATAAATGACTCGGGCATATTTCTTCGCTCGGGAAAACCAGGGGTGAAAGTAATGATGTGTTCCCCCTGGACCGCCGTTGATCAGAACGAGCGGTGTTCCTTTGCCTTCCTCCTCGACATAAAGTTCACAGTCACCCACATTTATGCGTTGTATTTTAAGCTCTAATTGACCGCACCAGCGCGGCACCTCCGGGATTTCAGTGTGAATCTCCGGTTCAATATTGATAACTCTATCAAAAATGGATTCTCCTCTTATGGGCTCCAGCTCTCGCTGTTTCGCATCTTCCTGGCTGCATGACAGGGATAAAAGGCCAATAAAAACGATTACAACAGACCAACGAATTAGATGATGTCTCATGAGTCGTCCTCCTCAAAAAAAAATTGATCACGTATAAAAATATCTATTTGTTTATGCCCGGTCAATAAAATCTTCTGTGCATAAAGTGCACTGACTTTTCTCAATTTTAACTCTATTTTCGTTATTGGTATTTGTCAATGACCCGCTTTTGAATATATCGATATCTTTTACTTGGTCAGCTCAGAGCTTGAAATCAAATTCAAAATATTTCTTTTGGGGAAAAATCAGTCGTTCAGAAAAAAATGTTTAGAATAAAAGGACATGTCTCCTTCCGGGAATGTTCTCCAAATATCATATTTTAAAACAGACTTTCGCCCAAAAAAAAGTCAAATGCTCAGACCCGTCCCCTTTGCCGATTAAGATGTGACCTCTTAGCTATCTCGTTGCTACTTGAATTTTCCGTGCAAAACCACTTCTTCCACGCTCTTCTTTTTAGGAGACTTTGGCCACTCTGCAGGAACACCTATTGGTGTGATGCACAGGCGTTTATAATTGTCCGGAATTTTCAAAACCTGCTTGGTGATATCTTCCCGGATGGAATTCGCACAGTATACAGTCCCATAGCCCAATGCCCGTGCGGCTAACATGAGATTCTCAGCCGCTAAGGCACCGCCTATGATGTCATTTGCGGGATTTCTTGTCTTTGTGTCTGCAAGCACAACCACGTATACAGGAGCTGAGAGATAATCTGTAAAGTACTGCCTGCTTTTCTCTCCTGATTTTTTAATACATTCCTCCTTGATCTGGTCGAGCGTTTCCCGGTCCTGGATGACGAGAAATCTCCAAGCCTGTCGGTTGCTCGGAGAGGGTGCATAATTCGCCGCTTCTAATATCTTGTCGAGATGTTCTTTTGGAACAGGTGTTGATTTGAATTTGCGAACTGAGCGGCGATTTTTTATGACATCGAAAATATCATAACTCGCATTCTGCGCAGGATTCTCCCTGGTTTTCGCAGAAAGCCCTAAGCGATCGAGTGTTAAACCCGCACCAAGAATGGCGCCTTTCTGAAAGAATGCTCTTCGATCGGTTTTCATCTTGATCCCTCCTTTTTTTTTCGATTTTTCTAAATTGACACCGTATCGATCGATTGAAATGCCCTTTTCTATTTGACTGTTGCCCATTTTAGAGGAAAACTGCATTTCCTTTTATATGTACGATGTTTCAACTGCTTTAGTTTAAAAACAGAATAAAAACGAAATCCTGTCTCAATCCCAATTCAATTTTTTTATCTTGCATTTTCATAAATCTAAAACTCCACTATA
The DNA here is from genome assembly GCA_964346585.1 of uncultured Eubacteriales bacterium. GTDB lineage: Bacteria > Acidobacteriota > Aminicenantia > Aminicenantales > Aminicenantaceae > SOIA01. The sequence continues at coordinate 13,580 of CAYFVQ010000016.1, forward strand.
TCTTAAACCGGGTTATGAGCCCGATGTGCGAGTAGACCGATTCCCACGTGCCACAAATGCATTGAATGCAAATTGTTTATTCATAGCGAAGGCAATCGATAGGATTGGCTGTGGCAGCCTTAACTGCCTGGTAGCAGACTGTGGTGATGGCGATGACGAGTGCCATCAAACCTCCTGCCAGAAAAGTCCATGTCTGGAGGGGTGTGCGGTAGGCGAAGTTTTGCAGCCACTTGTTCATGGCAAAGTATGTCACCGGCCACGCAATGATATTGGCTATGATGACCCATTTAATGAGGTCTTTTCCGAGCTGGAATACTATATTTGACGTGGTTGCGCCCAGCACTTTTTTTATTCCGACCTCTTTTGTCCTTTTTTCTACAGAATGAGAGGCGAGTCCGAAAAGGCCGAGACAGGCGATAACAATGGCAATCGTAGTGAAAGCCATAAAAATGCGGGATAAGTTTTTCTCGGTTTGGTACCATCTTTCGATTCGCTCATCCAGGAAGGAATAGGAAAAAGGATAGTTAGGGGAGAACTCTTTCCACTTCTCCTCGATAAATGCCAGTGCAGAAGGTATGTCTGATGAACTGACCTTGACGGACAAAAAAAGAAATCCTCTTGGATCGAGAGAAAGAGCAAGGGGCGCTATATTCATATACATGGACGCAAAATGAAAATCTTTTATCACTCCGATAATGGTCCAGCTTTTGATCTTCTTTCCAATGGGATTCTCCCAGCCTGTCATTGCAACGGCTGTTTCATTCACAAGGATTTTTTCTTTCTGATCCGACCCATACTGTTTCGAAAATTCCCTGCCTTTTACTAAAGGAATCTTGTAAAAATCCAAGAATCCATAATCCACCTCCACATAATAGATTAAAGGTTGGTTCTCCCCGCTGCCTTCCCATTTTGCCCTTGTTGCCCGTTGAATATCATGGGGCAGGCTGCCGGACGCAGTCACATCCAGTATTGCTGGATTTTTTTTCAGCTCGCTTTTAAATGTTTCACAATTGTTCCTTAACCTCGGATCCCTCATATAAAAAGTGATGATATGCTCTTTATCAAAGCCCAGTTGTTTATTCAGGATAAACTGGAGTTGATTGTATACAATGATGGAGCTTGTGATCAGAATAACCGAGATAACGAATTGACTCGTCACAAGAGAATTCCGGAAAACTGTCGAACCTCTTGATCCTGATTTAAAAACTCCTTTGAGAATCCTTGTCGGCTTAAATGAGGAAAGGAAAAGAGCAGGATAAATACCCGCTACAATCCCGACAAAAAAAATGATACCGAAGGAGGCAGTTATGAGTTCTCCCCTGAAAAATTGGCTGAAATCCAGGTTTCTATTGATGAGAGAACTGAAGCCCGGCAAGATGATCTTCACAATAATCAGGGAGAGCCCAAAAGCGATGAAGCAAAAAACTATGGACTCGTACATGAATTGTAGAAAAAGCGTGAGTCGACTGGCGCCGATGACTTTTTTTATCGCGACTTCCCGGGCACGGTTTTCCGATCTTGCCGTGGAGAGATTGATATAGTTGAAACTTGCGATGAGCAGGATGAGGAAAGCCACCGCAGAAAAGATGTAAATGTATCTGATATCGCTGTTAACGCCCAATTCATCATTGAATTTTCCGTAAAAATGGATATCTGTTAAAGGCTGTATTTTGTAGACAGGAGCATAATCTCCCTGACGATTCCTGGCTATGAATTCTGGCAATTTTCTTTCCAGGTCAAGATGGCTGGCATTCTGCCGCAGCTGAATATATGTGACAAAATTATGGTCCTCCCAAATTTCTAAGATATGCTGAATACCCAGGTATTTGTATGTTAGAACGGAGGCAAGGAAGTCAAATTGAAGATGAGAATTCGATGGGACATTTTTAATAATTCCAGTAATTTTATACTCTCTGGAGCTATTTGTTACTAGGCTTTTTCCCAGAGGATCCTCGTTCCCAAAATATTTTTTTACCATTTCTTCAGTTATGACGAGAGAGAATGGCTCGCTCAGACAGGTTTTGTCGTCTCCTGAGATGAGGGGGAAGGTGAAGATATCCAGGAATTCCTGGTCGACAAAATATAGACGATTCTCATAAAAGGTGTTTCCTTCGTATCTGAACACAGAAGAACTTTTTCTTACCCTTGTGGTCTTGAGAACTTCGGGGAATTCTTCTTTAAGGGCAGGAGCAAGAGGACCTGGAGAAGTCGTGAACATATCGGTTTCTCTATGTTCGAAGGAGTGCTTCACAACCACACGATAAATATCGTCTGCATTATTGTGATATCTGTCAAAGCTGAACTCATAATAGATATAAAAAAAGATCAAGAGGCAGCATGTCATCCCCACAACGATGCCGGACAGGTTGAGGAAGTGATACCCTTTGTGTCTTTTGATGTTTTTCATAGTCATTTTAAAATAATTGACTAACATTGCCCCTCCTATCCCAAGACGCATTCGAATGTAGGTGGGAATCGAATAGACCACCTGTCCCCAGTACCAGAGTGTGGCTCTCAGTGGTCCCTGTTGCTCAGCTATTACCTTGAATTCCTCCTCGAGCTCGATACAGACGGAATGTTCCTGCATGTACCTCTTCATGCAGGACAGGATCACCCGGGCCAGTCGAGGAGGTCGAGAAGGATTATATCTCATGATTCACAATCCTTAATCAGATCCGGGATATTGTCCCAGATGGTTCTCTGAAGTTTGAAGGCAGACAGAAGAGATTTTCTACCGGCAGGTGTCAAGGCATAATAAACTCGGCCGTGAACACCTCTCCCTACTGCCTGTTTGCCTGTCGTCTTTTTTATGTAGCCTTTCCGCAGCAGTTGGTCTAGGGCGTTGTAGAGTGTCCCGTACATGATGCTTTTTCTCGTGAAAGATTTTATTTTGTTTCGGATAGCTACTCCATAGGCCTCATCTTCAAGGTTGACGATTGCAGAGAGTATGAGCTGTTCTAAAACCGTTAGTACTTTCATGACCGATTATCCTTTTAATACGTATTTTACGTACGTTTGATACATATTATAATGTTCGCCGTCCACCATGTCAATAAAAAAACCGCAAATTTTTTCCCTGACATCTAGAAATAATCCACATTCCCTATATTTGCAAAAAACATGCCAATATTACCTCCCAGGATTTTCAAATGTATGTTCAGCACTATATGTCCATTCCCGAACAAACTATGTACGCATCTAAACAAAAATAAATATTCCCCATATCAACTTTGTGATAGAGAATGGCCAAGATTCCGTTACTTCGTAATCTAGCCTTAGGCTCCTCTTTTGCATAATAAAGCACTTCTCAAGCAATTTTGGCATCAATACGTAACAATGTTCTTTGATATTCGTTGTTTTCTCCAAAAATCTAACGATCAGAGATACCTGTCCTTCTGGTTGCATCGAAAAACAGCTCATTGCAATGAACAACATCGTAATCGATTAATCCGAGATATTATCTCGGCGAATATCTCCTTACTTATGGCAACCTCTGCCATTTGAAACGTGATATAACGGCTGTGTCTGAGAACCTTAGCTCCGATCTTTATCAGTTTTACAAGCAGAGTCCGAAGTGACCAGTGCTTGACTTTACTAGGAAGGACCAAGCGCCGCAGAAAGTTGCCCAGATTATAAGCCAGAACAAACAAGCCAAGCCTCACCTGATTCGAATGGAAATGTTTGCATGATAGTCTCGTCCAATTTAGAGCATATTTACCTTCTTTTATCCACTGCTCAGCAATCCCTCGTCCATTGTAGAATCGAACAACACCCTCTGCCTTGGCACTCATATTGGTCACGATAAAACCTACTCTCGGGAATAAATCTCCACTGTGCCACTCAACCTTTGCCACCACACGACGCAGTTTTTTCCAGCTTGCAGCCCGGTACTTGAAATCATGAAACAACACAACCGGTTTTCTCGAAGGACGACCAACAGGACGAGTCAGCAGATGTTTAATCTCATCGTGCAAGAGATCATTCGCCCGAAGGCGGATTGCATATAAGAGCCCTTTCTCTTCAAGGTATTCATAAATTTCAGGTTTCGCAAATGCAGCATCAGCACGAAGGTACTTCCTGACCTTCTTGTTTTCATACCGCCGAACAATCTGTTCCAGCAGATGCTTCTAACGATCAGCACTGTGCACATTGCCTGAACGCAACATCGCTCCCTCACAGTCGCCGTACTGGTTGAAGCAAAACAGAGGATGATAACAATTGCATTTGAAATGACCGTTGTATGCAGAACCTTCTTGCTCTCCATGTACAGGACTCTCTGAACTGTCCATATCTAGAATGACTCGATTATGAGGCGATCTTTCCAAAGCTTTTTGAACCCATCTTCCGTTAATTTCAGATAAGCTATAAATGTTTTCTTTAGAGTCAGAATCTCTGACTCAAAACACCCGATTGTATTGACACTGGCGGCATTCTTCCTCTTTCCGGTGACAGCCCTCATGACTGGATCAATTGCCAAACGCTGAGCATCATTGACATCCTCATATCCTGCCAGACGACTGTATATAGATTGGCGCAGCAGGTTGGTCATATCATGCTGAATATTGCTCCCGGTCCGTTTACCATTCATAACATCGGAAGCCGAATTAAATAATCCCAATGCCTCATCAAGCTCCTGGTAAGCAAGAAGACCACCACCAAATGTCAATCTTGCATCATGAAATTCAAGCTTAATTTTTCTGTTGAAACGAATGTTTAGTCTTTCACCCATTGTGTGCTTCATTTTTTGTGTCCTGATCAACCTCTATCTTGTTATATAATAACAAGTTAGAGTGATTTTGTTAAGCGATTTTCGTGTTTAATATGGGGAATATGGGTTAAATGTTTTGATCACAATCTTAAATGTTTTGATCCCACTTCTTTATCTTACTCATGCAGTATCATTTAACTAACACCTTGACATATATGCATATTTTATGCATATATATGCATATGAGGACAACACTAAATATTGATGAAAAACTTCTGGACAAAGCATCAAAACTGACAGGTATTAGAGAAAAAACCTCTCTGGTCAGGCGTGGATTAGAAGCATTGATATCTCTTGAAAGCGCAAAAAGACTGGCAAGACTGGGAAGAACCGAGAAATCTCTACGTCCTATTCCACGGAGAAGAACATAAATCGAGTTCCGATGGTTCTCGTCGATACATCAATCTGGGTATCTCATTTTCGAGAAGGGAATCCTCATCTCAAGGACCTTTTATTGAACGGGCATGTTGTTTGTCATTCTTTTATCATCGGCGAACTGGCATGTGGTAATCTCCTCAACAGAGAAGAAATCCTTTCTCTCATGCAGGCCCTTCCTTCAGCCATGACCGCAGAACATGAGGAAGTACTGCAACTCATTGATGCGCATCAATTAGTGGGCATAGGCCTTGGCTATGTGGATGTATATCTTCTCTCCTCCGCTCTCCTTTCCGAAACACCTATATGGACAGAGGATAAAAAGCTAAAAGAAGCTGCAAGAAAACTGAATGTTTCGTACAAGTGAACATGCTTTAATCAAGAAGAAGTAAGAAGAAGTAAAAGGTTGAAATTATCTCTGTTTTTATATAAAGTTTCAACTCTACTTATTCAGACGAAAATGTCCAACCTCTTTTTCATTAAAATAATCAGACCAAAAAAAATAAATAAAGGAGGATAATCTATGAGGAATCTCGCCAAAATCATTTTTACACTCATGCTGCTTTTTTCATTTTTTCTTCTTCCAGCGGCAATCCCCGCAGAAGACAGCCCTTCTACCGGGTACAACAACTACCAAGCTCTGACCAACGCCTTAAAGCAAGTCGCTGGTCAGAATCCGAAGATCACCAAATTGACCTCCATCGGCAAAACTCTCAAGGGAAGAGACCTCTGGATGCTGCGGGTATCCGGAGTGAAAGGCCCTTCTCCCCTCGAAAAACAGGCGCTTCTCATCTGCGGCAACCTGGAAGGAGACCATGTGATCGGCAGCGAAGTCGCTCTCGGTATCGCCAAATATCTGGTGGAGCAGTACGGCAAGGATGAAAAAGTGACCAAAGTCCTGGACACGCGCACATTCTA
>CAYFVQ010000017.1:0-4435 GCA_964346585.1 uncultured Eubacteriales bacterium
CGGAATCCATGAGGATGTGTTTTCTGTCCCACTTTTTATCTCCCTTTCCTCTCTTCTAAAGAAATATGGACATGGCTTGTCCTTTTTAAAATCCGCGCCGCTCTTCCCATTGGGGCCGCTTTCCATCTCTTCATCTGGGGGCCTTGATTAACGAATATCTTGGATATATACAGATTATCCACATCGATATCCGGAGTCTTCTGTTGAGCGTTCGCAATGGCGGAACGAAGGACTTTCTCCACAATAGCGCTGGCTTTTTTCTTCTTTGAAAAACGAAGAATGGTCAACGCTTCTCCAACGTATCTATCCCGTATTAAATCAGTCACAAGCTGGCATTTTTGAGGAGCAATCTTCTCATATTTGCCCGCCGCTCGTGAAACGATAGTTTCTTCCTTCATTTTACTTTTTCATCCTGATCGTTCTGGCTGTCTTCGATGTATGGCCTTTAAAAGTCCTTGTGGGGGAGAATTCTCCCAATTTATGTCCCACCATGTTTTCATTTATAAAAACCGGAATGAATTTTCTTCCGTTATGGACCGCAATCGTCAGGCCGACCATTTCTGGAGTAATTGTTGACCGCCTCGCCCACGTCTTGATGACTTTTCTTTTCTGCCCTTTGGATTCTAAAGCAGCGATTTTTTTCATGAGTTTTTCATCCAAATAAGGACCCTTTTTTAAAGATCTACCCATGATTACTTACTCCTTCTCCTAATGATAAAAGATTGCGTTCTCTTGTTTCGTCTTGTCCTGTATCCCTTGGTGGGTTTTCCAGTGGGGCTCACAGGATTTCGACCGCCTTTCGCCTTGCCTTCTCCTCCTCCATGAGGATGATCAACGGGATTCATGGCTGTCCCCCGCACATGAGGCCGCCTTCCTTTCCACCGGATTCGCCCCGCTTTCCCTATGGAAATATTCGAATAATCCATGTTTCCAATTTGTCCGATTGTTGCGCGGCAATCCAAATGAATTTTCCTTATCTCAGAAGAAGGCATGCGGACCTGGGCATAATTTCCCTCTTTAGCCAGAATTTGAGCTCCTGTTCCCGCTGACCTGACCAGTTGTCCCCCCTTGTTCTTCCTTAATTCGATGTTATGGATGATTGTTCCAAGAGGGATACGCCTCAAAGGCATGGCATTACCAGGCAGAATGTCTACCTGGCTGTCAGAAGAGACAACAGTCTGGCCGACCTTTAAACTCAAAGGAGCTAAAATATACCGTTTCTCACCATCTTTATATTTCACGAGAGAAATAAAAGCGGATCGATTCGGATCATACTCGATAGTTTCGACCACACCTGGAATTTCTAGTTTATCTCTTTTAAAATCGATGATGCGGTACTGGCGTTTGTGCCCCCCTCCGCGGAAACGAATGGAAATATGCCCGCGGGAGTTGCGCCCTCCTGATTTGGGAAGAGACTGGAGAAGAGGCTTATGGGGACGGTCTGTTGTCAACTCCTCGAAAGAGAGCCCTGTTTTCTGCCGCATGCTCGATGTTCTCGGTTTATATGTTTTTATTCCCATTTTAGACAGCCTCGAAATACTCGATCATTTTTTCCCCTTCTTTGAGTTTGACATACGCTTTTTTCCAGTCTTTCTTTTTTCCCACGGTTCGGCCCACTCTTCTCGGCTTTCCTCTCTTATTCATAATCCTGACGCTTTCTACTTTTACTTTAAATAGCTGCTCAACCGCTTTTTTTATTTCACTTTTGTTGGTTCTTGGATCAACCTCAAAGCAGACTTCACGGTTCATTTCCTTGAGCATAGTGCTCTTCTCGGTGATAACGGGCTTTAAAATAATCTTGTACGGATCCTTCATCACTTCAATTTCTCCATCAACGACTCAAAGGCCTTCTGAGTAAAAACAAGCCACTTGTGATTCAGAACATCATAAACATTGACTAAATTGGTATCCACAGCTTTAATTTTCGGGATATTCCTCAAAGAAAGAAATAGATTTTTATTTTGATGGTCATCCACGATCAATGCAGAGTCCAATTTCAACGCCTCTAACAGTTTGGCCCCATCCTTCGTTTTTGGCTCCTTGAGTTCCAGAGTCTTCAGGATGAGCAGCTGCTTTTCGGCCAATTTCATGGATAACACTGACTTTAATGCATTTCTTTTTGCTTTTTTCGGTAAACTGTAATAATAACTTCTTGGCTTTGGGCCAAAAGTCACTCCACCCTTCCTCCATAGTGGAGAACGGATACTTCCTGCCCGGGCTCTTCCCGTGCCTTTCTGTCTCCATGGTTTCCGGCCTCCTCCCTTAACTTCAGCTCTTGTTTTAGTGGAGGCTGTCCCTCGTCTTTGGTTGGCGCGGAAGCTGACGACGGCCTCATACAGAAGATGCTCCTTGACGGGATAGGAAAAGACTTCTTTGGGAGCGTTCATCTCGCTGACTCTCTTCCCGCTTTGGTCTAAAACTTGAATCTTGCTCATATCTTACTCTTTCTTTTTTTCCTTTTCAGACTGAGGTGGAGTGGATTCAGATTCAGGCGGTTTGGATGGCTTATCCTTTGGCGGCTCTGGCTCTGGTTGATCTGCTTGAGGTTCCATATTATCGGACTCAGGCGGCTCAACTTTTTCCTTCTCCGGCTCATCTTTCTCAGATTTCCCTTTCTTCGGCTTGGCCTTCTTTGTTTCTTTTTCCACTGGTTTCCCCGCTTCGGGCTTCTCAGGCTTAGCCTCTTCTGGTGCAGGTTGTTCAGCCTTTTCCTTTTCTGGCTCGGGTTTTTCGGCTTTGGTCGGCTCAGTCTCAGCAGTCTCGGGCTTGGGTTGTTCTGGTTTCGCACGCTCGGGTTCTGGTTCTTCAGGACGGAAATCCACTTTTTTTATCATTAGATAGCCCCCACTGGCTCCAGGAACAGCTCCTCTAACCATCAGGAGATTGCTGTCTCTATCTGCCTCGATGACGGTTAAGTTCTTAACCGTGACTCTCTGGTTTCCCATTTGGCCAGGAAGTTTTTTCCCTTTTTCTACACGAGACGGAAATGCAGAAGCGCCTATAGAGCCTGGCCCTCTATGAAACATAGAGCCATGGCTGGCTTTTCCTCCATGAAAGCCCCAGCGTTTCATGACGCCAGCAAAACCTTTTCCTTTACTCGTTCCAGTGACGCACACTCGATCGCCAACTTGAAAAATATCCACAAAAAACTGGTCTCCCTCCTTGACCTCTTCTTTTTCTTTGAATCGGAACTCTCTCAGGAGTTTCGCAGGAGGAATCCCAGACTTTGAGTAATGACCGATAAGAGGTTTGGATGGTCTTTTATTCCCTATCTCTTCCACAAGACCCATCTGGAGAGCCGAATAGCCATCTTTTTCTTTCGTCTTTTTCTGGATGACTGTGCACGGCCCCGCTTTGATCACAGTGACAGGAATCACATTCCCAGTCTCGTCAAAAGTCTGAGTCATCCCAATCTTTCTGCCAATCAACCCTTCGACCATACCTACTCTCCTCCTGCGCCAAAGGCTTGAATTTCGACATCGATACCTGCTGGCAAATCCAGCTTCTGGAGTTCCTCTATGGTTTCGTTGTTGTATTCACTGATGTCGATCAGCCTCTTGTGGATTCTCATCTCAAAGTGTTCTCTGGATTTTTTATCCACATGTGGAGAACGAAGAACACAAAATCTGTGGATTCGTGTGGGCAAAGGTGTCGGCCCAGAAACTTGAGCCCCTGTTCTTTTGGCTTTGATGACAATATCTTTCACAGACTGGTCCAACAATCGGTGATCAAATGATTGGAGCCTTATTCTAATTTTTTCCATTTTTTGTATTCCTCGTTCTCTTTATAAATGTTTCCTTTCAGTGCCGAACCTGAGTCATCTATTCTTCCTTTATTTCCTCTTTCTTAAGGTTATTTTTATTTATTCTTACTCCAGGACATCGGTGACTGTGCCGGCTCCGACTGTCCGTCCTCCTTCTCTGATCGCAAACGTCAATCCCTTCTCCATCGCCACATTCGTGATCAACTCTATCTCCAGGTTCACATTGTCACCAGGCATCACCATCTCCACTCCACTCGGTAACTTCACACTCCCTGTCACATCCGTCGTCCGAAAATAAAACTGCGGCCTGTACCCAGTGAAAAACGGCGTGTGCCGCCCTCCTTCCTCCTTCTTCAACGCGTATATCGATGCCTTAAACTTGTGATGCGGCGTGATCGAACCAGGCTTCGCCAACACCATCCCCCGCTCAACCTCATCCTTGTCCGTCCCTCTCAACAACACCCCTATATTATCCCCAGCTATCCCATCATCCAACGTCTTGCGAAACATCTCTACCCCAGTCACCACTCGCTTCCGCGTCTCTCCAAAACCCACTATCTCGACTTCCTCTCCTGTCTTGACCTTCCCTCTCTCCACTCGACCAGTCACCACCGTCCCCCGTCCAGATATCGTGAATATGTCCTCCATCGGCATCAAAAACGGCTGGTCCAC
>CAYFVQ010000018.1:0-31292 GCA_964346585.1 uncultured Eubacteriales bacterium
GCCCTCTTCAGAAAAAAATGGCTGGATGATCAGAGGAAGAAAGAGATCCTCGCGGAATTAGGCATAAGCGGAGAAGCTCCGGCTGTTCTTCCCAAAGCGGCAGTGAAAAGACCTGGCGAACTCATCAGGTTAGGAATAATCGGTTTTGGAGGAAGGGGAGAGGCTCTCGCGCATGCGGCTGGATTCGCTCATCCGGATTGGATAGAGAAAAAAAAGAAAGATGCCAGAGAGAACAGACTGGACAAGGGCCTTGAGACTTTTTTAAGCCAGGAAGATTTGAATGTACTTATAACCGGAGTGTGTGATGTGTTTGATGTTAGGGCCGAGCGAGGTTTAGCTGCCTCCAAGAATGATGTGCGGCCAGGCGGCGGTTCCGGATTATTGAAAGGGGCCATGCGATACCGCCATTATCAGGAATTGCTCGAGAGCGAAGATGTGGATGCAGTCATCATTGCAACCCCGGATCACTGGCATGCCCAGATGACGATCGATGCTGTAACCACGGGAAAACATGTCTACTGCGAAAAGTGTATGACACGAACTGTCGACGAAACATACAAGATGACGGAGGCTGTCAGGAACAGCGGAATAGTCTTCCAGCTCGGCCACCAGGGAAGACAGCAGGAAAGTTATATCAAAGCCAAACAGATTGTGGAGAAGAACATCCTCGGGAAGATCACACTTGTTGAGGTGACCACAAACCGCAATTCTCCGAACGGCGCCTGGGTGTACGACATACATGAAGAGGGAAATCCTCAAACCATAGATTGGGAACAATTCGAGGGGCCAGCTCCCCATAAGGTGCCTTTCAACCTGGAGAGATTCTTCCGCTGGCGCTGCTGGTTTGATTACGGAACAGGGCTTTCCGGCGACCTCCTGTCTCATGAATACGATGCTGTCAACCAGATTCTAGAGCTTGGTATTCCCAAATCTGCAGTGGCTTCAGGGGGGATTTACTTCTTCCAGGATGGGCGTGATGTCCCCGACGTTTTTCAAGTCGTGCTGGAGTATCCTGAAAGAGACCTGACCCTGGTGTATAGTGCCACACTTGCCAACGGGAGAAGCCGCGGCAAAGTGTTCATGGGTCATGATGCCTCTATGGAGGTGGGTTCTAGCTTGAGCGTCACCGCTGATTGGGAATCGACCCGTTATAAAGATAAAATCATGAACAAGATCATAAACACCTCGCTCCCGCTGTTCACTTACAGACCTGGTTTGAAAGGAATCGATACAGTCACATCTGCGACAGAAAGATATTTTATGACCCGCGGATTGATGTACACCATGAGAGGCGGGAGGCCCGTCAACACGACTCATCTCCATATCCAGGATTGGCTGAACTGCATCCGGAATGGAGGACAACCCAGCTGCAACATTGACCGGGGTTTTGAAGAAGCCATCACTTGCCATATGGCTACTCTTTCCTACCTTGAAGGACGCAAGGTGGAATGGGATCCTGTGGACAAAAAAATCGTTTAATCCAGATTGATGGATGGGGTTTTATAAAAGAGATAGATACAGTATCCGATAATTATTAAAAGCAGAGAGAAAAGAGGATGAAAGGCAAATTCCGCCTTGGCCTGATGATGTTCCTTCAGTATGCGATCTGGGGCGCTTGGTCCCCAGTCCTCTCGGAGTATTTAATCAATGACCTTGGTTTTACCCCTTTCCAGATGGGAGTCATTTTGGGTTTGTTGCCCTTAGCGATAATAATCTCGCCTTTCATCGGCGGTCAGGTGGCGGACCGCTATTTTGCCTCTCAGAAAGTCGTGGCTTTCTTGCAGCTTTCCGGCGGAATTCTTCTCGCAATCGTATCCACAGTGACCGAGTACCACACAATGATGTGGCTGATGTTGATCTATTGTCTCCTGTATGCGCCAACCCTTGCCTTGACCAATTCCATTGCTTTTATCAATCTCAAGAAATCGGAAAAAGAATTTGGGTATATTCGAGTATGGGGAACGATTGGATGGATTGTGGCGGGCCTGATTTTAATGGGCTGGAGATTTGCGGCCAAGTCGTTTGATCCGATAGTGTTTGCAGGAGACACTCTCCTTCTGGCTGGCTTCTTCTCAATAATCATGGGAATTCAAGCCTTCTTTTTGCCTCACACTCCGCCAAAGAAGGAAGTCGAAAGGCCATGGGCTTTTCTTGAGGCGATTAAGATGATGAAAGACAAGAATTTTGTCGTGTTCGTCTCGATTGCCTTTGTCGTGGCCACGGAACTGATGTTTTATTACAATCTAACAGCCCCCTTTCTCACATCAGAAAAAATAGGCCTCTCAGATGCAGCTGTTCCAGGAGTGATGGTTATTGCCCAGGTGGCTGAAATACTCGTAATGGTGGCTCTACTGCCCTATCTTATCTCGAAAATCGGAATAAGAAATATCCTTGTGATCGGGGTCCTGGCCTGGCCTGTAAGGTATATCATTTTCGCTATCGGAACACCCTCTTGGCTGGTCATAGCTTCCTTATTCCTGCATGGATTCTGTTTTGTTTTCTTTTTTGTTGCGGCATTTATCTATGTGGACATGGTATCCCCGAGAGATATCAGGCATTCCGCCCAAAGCCTGATCACGGTCGTCACATACGGTCTCGGCAATCTTCTCGGAAGCCTTTTTGCAGGGGCGGTTCTTGACTATTTCACCACCGAAGTTGGGAGTAACTGGACAGCGGTTTTTCTCGTGCCCTGTGTGTTGACTGTTCTCTGTGCTTTTGCGTTTTTGCTGTTCTTCCGGCCGACGAAGAAACCTGTTCCTCTAGAGCTGTAAGGAGAATTGAGCTTTGGACCGGTTAAACGCCTGGCTGGTTCATTGCTTCAAGCATAAGGATTTATAAATTCATCCAAAATGGTCTAGTGCACAAGCCGCTGCAGAATACAGGTTTATCCTGTGTGAAATTTGAGGAGGGAAAAAATGGCGAAAAAAAGACTGGGCGTTGGATTCGTAGGGGCTGGCTTTATCACAAAGTTTCATATCCAATCCTGGGTAGGTGTCCGTGATGCGGATGTCCTGGGTGTTGTCTCCAGGACAAAAAGCCGAGCCGAGGAAGCCGCCTCCTTGGCCAAAGAGCTTAAGGTCGGTAACGCACAAGTCTATAAATCCATCACGGATATGGTGGCAGACCCTGCCATCGACGCTATCTGGATCTGTGCCCCGAATTTCTGTCGGATCGAGAACATGGAAGAGATCGTACATGCATTGGAATCAGGAAAGGGGGAACTCATCGGAGTCACCTGTGAAAAACCTCTCGGTCGGAATGTCAGGGAAGCGAAAAAGCTACTCGAGCTGGTTCAGAAAGCGGACATCCTCGACGGTTACCTTGAAGACCAAGTTTTTGCACCGACTATCGTGAGAGGAAAAGAGATTGCCTGGGCCCGGGGAGCCGCGATTTCTGGTCGCCCCTATCTTGCACGCGCAGCCGAAGAGCACAGCGGTCCTCATGAGCCGTGGTTCTGGGAAGGAGAGCTTCAGGGCGGGGGAGTCCTCAATGATATGATGTGTCACTCTGTCGAAGAAGCCCGCTTTATGCTGACACCGCCTGGAGCATCTCGCGATGCTCTCACTCCGGTGAAAGTTTCAGCCTATGCCTCCTGCTTGAAATGGCAGCATCCGCATTACGCAAAGATTCTTAAGGAAAATAGTAAAGGGCAATTGGATTATATCAACCGTCCTGCCGAGGATTTTGCTCGCTCTTTGATCGAGTACAGAGATGAAAACGGAGAAAAGTTGGTCGTGGAAACCACCACATCCTGGTGCTATATCGGAGCCGGACTGCGTCTGACTATGGAGTTGCTTGGACCGGAATATTCCTTGTCTATCAATACGCTAGATTCCGGGCTCAAGGTGTTTTTCAGCCGGAATGTGAAAGGCCGGGCCGGCGAGGACCTGGTCGAGAAGCAGAATGCAGAAACAGGATTGATGCCAGTTGTGAGTGATGAGACCGCGGAGTACGGATACGTTGCGGAAAACCGGCATATGGTTCAATCCTTCCTTGCCGAAAGTCGTCCCGAAGAAAACTTCAATGATGGGCTGAGCGTGACTGAACTTTTGATGGCTGCGTACATGAGTGCGGAGCAGGAAAAGGTTATTCCCTTTCCCCCTCCAGACCTTGAATCTTTTGTTCCTGCTGTAGCCCGGGGAGAGTGGAATCCGAAGAAAGCATGAAAAAATTGGCTTTTAAATTTATATGAACAGGAGAAGTCATGAAAAAAAACATTCTGGTTCTTATGGCAATTTTACTTTTGGTATTGGTTTCTTATGAAATGGGAGACCAAGAAAAAGGACTTGAAAAGAAAACTCTTGAGTCTGTGAAGGAAGAAGTGGCCAATGCTCCATACAAGGATGTGCGGATCAAGAAATTTCCAATAGCCATCCAGTGCTGGACCTTCAGAAAGTTCACGTTCCTTGAAACGCTGGAAAAAGTCAGAGAGCTCGGGATTAGATATCTTCAGCCCTATCCGGGACAGGCTCTAGGGAGCGATTTTCCCGGCGTCAGATTCGACCACAATCTCAGCGATGATTTGATCAAGCAAGTGAGAAGCAAGTTGAGGGAATACGGTATCTCGCTTGTCAGCTATGGAGTGGTGGGATTCGAGAACACTGAGGAGAGCATGAATAAGGTGTTTGGTTTTGCCAGGAGAATGGGAATCCGAACCATCGTGACCGAACCCAGGTTCGAAGATGCTTCTTTGCTTGAAAAAATGGTTAAAAAATACAACATCAGTATCGCCATCCATAACCATCCAGATCCCTCAAAATACTACCATCCCGAAACAGTCTATGAATACGTCAAGGGATTGGACGCACGTATCGGGGCCTGCGCGGATACAGGTCACTGGATGCGTTCCGGAATCAATCCCGTGGAAGCGCTCCGGCTGCTCAAGGGACGGATTATAGACGTCCATCTCAAAGACCTGGATGTCTTCGGGTCCAAAAAAGCCCGCGATGTGCCCTTCGGGCAGGGGAAAGCCAATGTTCACGATATTCTGGCAGAACTGACTCTGCAGAATTTTCATGGGTATTTGGCTGTCGAACACGAGAATCCGAAGGATGTGGACAATCCTTCACCGCCGATCCGAAAAGGTGTGGAGTACATCCAGAGCATTACCTATTATCAGGATTATGAAGAGATACTGGCATGGAGCCGGGGGAGGTATGCCAAGCACGGTTGGAATCATTACGGGCCCGGATATTTCGAACTGGATGCCCAGAGCGGAGTCCTGAAAGGGCAGGGAGGAATGGGTCTTTTCTGGTACAGCCGCAAAAAATACAAAGATTTCACTCTCGACCTAGAATACAAGTGTGCGGATGAATTCACGAATTCAGGAGTTTTTGTCAGGGTTCCGGAAATGCTGACAAGCGACGAATACATCTATCATTCCTTCGAGATTCAGATCAATGATGCCGGGAAAGGCATACACAAGACAGCAGCAGTGTATGATGCCGAGGCGCCACGCATCGATAACTTCAAGAAGTCGGGTGAATGGAATCATATGAAGATCACCTTTATCGGGAAACAAATTAAAGTCGAGATCAACGGAAAGCTGGTGCTAGATTGGAGCGCGGAGCCTCGGGGAAAGGTCAGGGATTTTGCCCTTGAAGGATACGTGGGTCTGCAAAACCATGACAGCCGGTCTCCGATATATTTCAGAAACATCTTTATCAAAGAGTTGAAGTGAGACCTGGATGCCTTTAGCGGCATTTTGACTCAGAGTTGAAATAAAAGCATCAGGAGTCCCGGAATCATAATTATGGACAAATTCGATGAGGCTGTAAAAAGTCTGGGCAGGGCCAAAAAATATCAAAAGGGTGAAGTCCTGTTCAGTGCTCAAGAAAAGGCCAATGGCTTTTTCTATGTGGAATCCGGGGAGATCCGTGTCTACAAGATGGATGAGAACGGCAGAGAAGTCGAAGTGGTGCGCCTTGGACCGGGTGATTTCCTGGGAGAAGCCATAGTCTTTGTCTCTTCTGAGTTTCCGTTCTTTGCTCAGGCCGTAAAGGATTCAAAGATTCTTTTTTTCGACAAGACGACTATCCTGCGGGAAATGGAGACAGAGCCTTCGGTCGCCAAATTCTTCGTCAATCTGCTCGCCAGTAAGTGTGTTGTCCTGAGCAGGAGAGTCGAATCTCTAGGTTTGCATACTGTAAGACAGAGACTGATTCAGTATTTACTTTCGAATTGTTCGGGCGATCAGCAGTGCATTATTGAATTGAAGGTCAAAAAGAGTGAATTGGCAAAAATACTGGGGACTATAAGCGAGACGCTTTCCCGAAACCTAAAGCTGATGCAGGAGGAGGGGCTCATTGAGGTGGAGGGCAGCCGGATTCGAGTCGTGGACTGCTGTAGGATGAGATCAGAACTTCCCTGAATTATTCATTAAATCTACCGACACCTTTTTCATTCTTCTAAAAAGGGGATAGTCCCCATTTTCTTAATTAAAAAATCGTTTATTTGACTTAAGTCAAGGAACTCTCCTCAAAAAATTCTTATTATTGTCTTAGAAAATTTGGAATAAAGGAGAGATACTAATGGCTAAAAGAAAAATCATAGAGATTGATAGAGATAAGTGTGATGGATGTGGATTGTGCACCGAAGCCTGTGCAGAAGGAGCCCTGGTCCTGGATGAGGAAAACAAGGCTGTCCTGGCGAAGGAGATTTACTGTGATGGGATGGGAGCATGTCTGGATGTCTGCCCGACGGATGCCTTGAAAATCGTAGAGAGAGAAAGTGAAGAGTACGATCCGCAAGCCACCTACAAACACGTATTGAAAACCCGAGGAGAAGAAGCTGCAGCCCATGTCCACGGAATCGAAGAGAAGGAAGAAAGTAAAGAAGGAAACGGGATGCAGGAAGCCTGCTCCACTCCAATGGGCTGTCCAGGGAGTATGGCAAGGGAAATCCAGAGAAATCCAGAATCGAGTCCTCAATCCGTTTCTACTGCTTCGGAATTATCCCAATGGCCCATTCAACTTCACCTTGTTTCCCCCTATGCCCCTTATTTTAACGAAAGCGACCTCCTGATTGCTGCGGACTGCACGGCTTTTGCCTTAGGCAATTTCCATCAGGACCTGCTTAAAGGGAAGAAATTAGTCATTGCCTGCCCAAAACTGGATGATACGACTCCATATGTTGAGAAAATCGCCGAGATACTTAAAAACAACACCATATATTCTCTGACAGTGGCGATCATGACTGTGCCCTGCTGCTCAGGCCTGTACAGGATTGTGGAGGAAGCGGTCGAGCTATCCGGAGTCAACATAAACATTAAAAAGGTTGTTATCGGAATAGATGGGCAGCTTGTTTCCTGATGTTCTGTTAACCTAGGCTATTCAAAAAACCTGCCGACACTTTATTCATTCTTCTAAATGATTTGCTAGAGCGTAAAGAAATCTGACAAATAGGCTTTAAAAGAATTCTTGCCTATTTTTTTTGAATATCAGATAATTGAGCCGTCCCGAGCGTTCACTTCTTTTCATAAGATGCTAAAAGCGGTGTTTCGTTTGAGGAGAATTTCATTTTTTTGTGAGGTGTAACATGGCTGTTCAGATTTATGTCGGTAACTTGAACTACAGAATGACTGAGGAAGCTCTTCAAGAACTTTTCACAAAGTATGGTGAAGTTGTATCGGCAAAAATCATCAAGGACCGATATTCAGGAAGGTCAAAAGGTTTTGGATTTGTGGAAATGGCGAATAAAGATGACGGTGAAAAAGCAGTCCAAGGGCTCAACGACTCTGAAGTGGAAGGCAGGAATATCCGAGTGAATTTCGCTAGACCAAGAAGAGAATAGATTTATTAATTTTTTATTCTGGAGGTAATTATGGCCGGGAAAGTGAACAAGGGAGATACTGTAAAAGTCCATTACACCGGAAAATTTGAGGACGGCAAAGAGTTTGATTCTTCTCTGGATAGGCAGCCACTTCAGTTTGAAGTCGGAGCTGGAAATGTCATTAAAGGATTTGAAGACGCAGTAGTCGGTTTAAAAGTCGGAGAAAAAAAGACCGTGACAATTCAAGCTGAAAATGCCTATGGCAGCTATGATGAGAATCTTCTTATCGAGATACCGAAAAAGAACGTTCCCGAGGGTATCACTCCTGAAGTCGGGATGAGGCTTCAGCTAGTTAATCAACAGGGACAGGCTGCACATGTTGTCGTGAAAGAAATACTGGATGAAACAGTCAGGCTGGACGCCAATCATCCACTTGCCGGGAAGACTCTCGTGTTTGATCTGGAAGTTTTAGAGATACTTTAAACGAATGAATGGGGCCTCTCACGGGATGACATGGCCTCAAAGCAAACCCAATAACATATTTCCAACATCTGTCCACATGGGGAAATTTGGTGGATGCTTAAGGATTGTATTTTTATTGCCACACAGAATTCACCACAACTTGTCTTTTGAGTGCTTTGGATTTTTAATATAGACATTTTTGGGCAGATGCTGGCTTTTTAAATGGGCCAGCAGCGAGCAGGGACTGAGCCGATGCATCAAGAAAGTAAAAAAGCCGTGTTAGCGGCCTTGTTTGCGAATCTCGGGATTGCGGTCTTCAAGCTGGTTGCTGCTTTACTGAGCGGTTCATCTTCGATGCTTGCAGAGGGTTACCATTCTGTCTCTGATACTTTCAATCAGATCCTTCTGCTTTATGGCTTGAAAAAGAGCCGCAAGGCACCGGATGAAGACCATCGGTTCGGGCATGGGAAAGAGCAGTTCTTCTGGTCTTTCATGGTGGCCATTATCTTATTCGGCATTGCAGGGACATTATCCATCAGAGAAGGATATCATAAATATCTGAACCCAGAACCGATTCATCGTATCGGATTGACTTATCTGGCGCTTGCCATGGGTTTCATATTCGAAACGTATGCGCTCAGGATTGTATGGAGGAGCATAAAGGAAGAGATGAGGGCCGAGCAGCACAAAAATATAATTGAAGCCGTAAAGCACAGTAAAGACCCCGTCACTTTGACAGTTTTGTTTGAAGATTCACTGGCGATTGCAGGCCTTTTGATTGCAGCCGTGGCCATTACTCTGACGCATTTCACAGGAATATTGATTATCGATGCCATCGCTTCTATTGTCATTGGTGCTCTGCTCATGATTTTTGCGGTTTTTCTCGCTTTTGAAACGAAAAAGCTTTTGGTAGGGGAGGCTGTCACTCCTTTGAAGAGGAAAAAGATACTCAAAGCGGTCCAATCGTTCAGCGAGGTAAAGAAGATCATCAGTCTGAAAACCATGCATCTCAGCTCTGAGGAAGTGCTGGTGACGCTTGAATTGAATTACAGAGACGACCTGGTTGTGGACGAGCTTGAAGAATTAAACGATAGGATCGAAAAAAAGATAAAAGAGATCATCCCCGACGCAAAAATATACATGGAAGCAGAAAATAAATAACCTTGATTAAGATGCAGGGAGGTCATTCATGAAAAAAGTCACTGACCTTGAGCTTTCCCCAGAGGCCATGCTGCGCATGGGAAGGTCCGCTGTCGATGCAGTGGTCAATCATATAATCAACCTGCCAGAGGCCCCCCGTTCGAATCTGGATAATAGTATAAAAATCGTTAAATCCTTGCGAGAGCCCTCTCCTGAAAAAGGAATGAATTTTGAGTCTTTACTCGATTTTTTCATGAATGAAGTGATTCCTGTTTCTATCAACACTCCGCATCCCGCTTATTTGGGGTATATTCCTGGAGGCGGCCTGTATCCTTCGGCTGTCGCAGACTTCCTGGGAGCGGCCACCAATCGTTTTACCGGAACCTGGTTCGCCGCTCCAGCTGCCGTTAGGCTGGAAACGAATGTTCTGGAATGGTTCGCTGAATGGATGGGCTATCCACAATCTTCGCGCGGTATTCTAACAAGTGGTGGTTCCCTGGCTAATTTCAGCGCTGTCGTGACAGCAAGAAAGCAACTTCTGAGTGAGGATATCAGTCGAGGTGTCTTATACGCTTCCGACCAAACCCATCATTGTGTGATGAAAGTGGCTCTTTTGGCTGGAATTCCTGAACAAAACATTCGTTTGTTATCAGTGGATAGGAATTTTAAAGCTGTGCCAGAATATTTTGAAAAAGCCATCAAGGCGGATTTAAAAAAAGGGCGGAAACCGTTTTTCCTCGTCGGGAATGCAGGCACAACGAATTCTGGTGCGGTGGACCCTCTGCCTCAGTTAGCGGATATAGCAAAGAAATACGGACTCTGGTTCCACATCGATGCCGCGTATGGAGGCTTTTTCAACCTGTGTAAGGAAGGAAAAAAGATACTTAAAGGACTCGAGAAATCCGATTCCATCGTGCTCGATCCTCATAAAGGATTGTTTATTCCTTATGGCTCTGGGAGTCTATTGGTTAAAGAGGGTGAGCTTCTCCGGTCCGCTCACATGCTGACTGCCGAATACCTGATGGACCACACAACGCCTGAGTGGGAAGTGGATTCATCGGAGTATTCACCTGAGCTGTCGCGTGCCTACCGTGGTTTGCGTGTTTGGTTGCCTCTTAAGTTATTCGGCGTGAAGGCGTTCCGGGAGAACCTTGCTGAAAAATTACAATTGACTCAATGGATGTACAAACGATTTCTCGAGGAGCCTGGATTTGAGTGTATGGCTGCCCCGGAACTTTCCGTGATAGTTTTCCGCTATCGACCCAAAAAAGGGGATATAGAGGAATTCAACCGGAAATTACTCGCGTATATCGTTAAAAGCAAGAAATTATTCCTCTCCAGCACATTGTTGAAAGGAAAATTCGTCATCCGAGTGTGCATACTCAGTTTTCGAACCCATCAAGCTGAAGTAGAGGAAGCGTTAGAGATTATTAGAAAAGCAGCCAAAAAGCTGGATAAATAGTGAGGAGGAAAAAGGAGTCAGGGCTTGACATGAGACATGCAGGAGTTTAGTTTTGTCTGGATATTCAAGTTCTTCGCTCGATTTGGATTTGAACCTCATTGATTCGAGAAAGTTTAGGCGGCTATAGTTTCGTAAGTCTGATGTCATGCCCTGATCCCAATAGTTAAATGAGACGTCGTGAGTTTCTCCAATCCACTGCTTATATGGGGGCCTTGTTTTTATTAAAGAAAGAGCCTTTTTTACTGAATCGCTGGAAACATAATGAGAAATCACGAATGGGCCAGGAAAAGGAAGACAAGACACGTGAAATTTTTTTCAGGATTATCCAGAGAACTTTAAAAGAGGAATGGGCATCCCTTCCTATCAATGAATGCATGGGGAAAATCGCCACTCTTTTCATCGGAACAGATTATGTTGGAGGTACTCTGGAAGGGAAGGGGCCGGAAATCTGTCGCGTGGATTTGACAGGGCTGGATTGCGTCACTTTTTTTGAAAATGTGCTGTGTCTAGCAAGAATCCTAAAAAAGAAGAATACTTCGTTTGGTGATTTCCTTGAGGAGCTCACGTTTACACGCTACAGGAAAGGCATTCTGACTGATTACACCTCACGCCTCCATTACACCTCAGACTGGATCCAGGACAACGAAGAAAAAAGAGTGGTGAAAAACGTCACAAAAGAACTCGGCGGGGAAGAGCTTTCTGTTCGAGTGTCATTCATGTCAGAGAATCCCGGTTATTATCCGGCCCTCAGAGAGTTTCCGGAATTTATCGAGACCATCACCGAGATTGAAAAGGAAATCAATAAACGAAAACACTGGTATCTCCCCCGGAAAAAAATAAAAAGTGTGCACAAACGACTCCAAACAGGCGATATCATCGCTGTGACCACGAGTAAAGAAGGATTGGATTATTCCCATACAGGGCTAGTTTTTCGAGATGAGAAAAATAAAATCAGGTTTTTGCATGCGTCCTCGGCAAAGAAAAAGGTTCTCTTGGATGTGCAGCTTCACAAATACATCAAATCCGTCAATACACACACTGGGATCACAGTCGCCCGACCTTTGGAATTAATTAAAGAGTAAGAGAAAAAGGTTCTCTTCCATTTTGTGTGGGTAAATGATCAGATAGCATTCAGGGATGTCCTTGCTCCAGTCAGATTTTTCACGCCATTCCCTCATCATCCTTCTCAAAATATAAACGAAGGGCAGTGGGTGAGAAAACCGTTTGAAGGCGGAGTGGGCAAGGTTCCTCACCGAAAAGGTGAGGAGAGCGGAGCCTGAAACCGAGCTGCTTTTGACTCGCTGGGGCAAAAGTGGCGTGTTTTCGGAATCCACTGTCCTGAGCTTTCTCAGACAGTCCTCGGGCCCGACTCTGTCGGGTTCCCTCGATGTTGAGTTGGGAAGGCTAAATCTTCCGATGTCGCTTCATCCATCCCTGAATACTCTTTTCAATTATCTAAGTTGAATCTTACCCCCACAAAATGGAAGAGGATCGAGAAAAATTTTTTTAATGGCTTCCAGCTGATAAATCAAAAAAATGCATCAGACTTTGAAAAACTGAAGCATGAGTATCCCTATTATAGCGGAAACGAAAAGGTAATACGTCATAGGGATCAGTGTTTTCCGGATGAGCAAACCTTCCTTCCCCAAAAGACCGACCACTGCGGATGCCGCCACAACGTTATGAACACAGATCATGTTCCCTGCCGCGCCACCGACGGCCTGAAGGGCCACGATTACTCCCGGAACTGCTCCAATCTTCAGCGCTGTCGTAAACTGAAAAAGAGAAAACATCATGTTGCTGAAGGTATTGCTCCCGGCGATGAATGCACCCATGGATCCTATGACAGCCGCAAAAGCAGGCCAGCTTTTTCCGATCAGTGCAGCCACTGCGCTGGCCAGAACAACAGGCATCTTATCCAATCCACCGGCGACGCCGCTGTTAATAAAAACCTTGACCATAGGGACGGCGAATCCGAGAGCTATGGCTGGTCCGAGAATGGTCTTAAAGGAGCGGTGGACGACTTTTTTAGTCTGTTTGAACGAGATTTTCTGTATGATGATGGTGGCCAAACCAGCCACAAAAAACAGAAAACCTGGTAAATACAGGAACTGGAAACTGGTGCTTATCGAAGTCTGAAAGATCTCTGTCCACTTCAAGGAGACTGAAGCCAGGAACTCTTTGAGGGGATTCAGGAGCCGGCTGAAAAGGAGAAGGAGTGCGACCAGTATATAGGGAAACCAGGCTCTGAATATACTCATTTTTGCCTCAGCCGTATCCCTTTTATCTATTTTTTGGCCTATCCACTCTGCGGGCCATGTTTCGTTGGGCGGGAACTCCCAGGTATTCTTCGGAATGAGAAATCCAGATTTTGCCAGAGGAATGACAATTAAAAGCCCCAACAGAGAGCCAAACAGAGAAGGGAATTCCGGACCTAAGAATATTCCAGTCAGTGTGTAAGGAACAGTGAAGCAGAGGCCGGCAAAGAGTGCAAACGGAAAGATCGAAAGGCCTTCTTTCCAACTTCTCTTCTGTCCAAAGAAGCGTGTCATCATAAGAACCAGAATTAAGGGAATCAAAGTCCCAGTGATTCCATGAATAATCGCCACCTTGGCCCCGGTGGCTTTTAAAAAAGGAATAAAATCCATGTTGATACCGTTGAGGTAGCTCGATACTTCAGCTTGTCCACTCAGGCCTGAGTTGACACCGATGAGAATGGGAGTGCCGATCGCTCCAAACGAAACACACGTGCTCTGGATAATCAACGTAACCATTACGGCTGCCATGGCTGGAAATCCAATGGCCACGAGTAGGGGAGCGGCTACAGCCGCAGGAGTCCCGAACCCTGCTGATGCTTCGATAAAAGAGCCAAAAAGAAAGGCGATGATGATGGCCTGAACACGGCGGTCTGGGGAGATAAGGAACATACTGCCCCGGATGGCAAAAATTGCTCCACTCTCTTCCTGCAGGTTTAAAAGCAAAATGGCGCCCAGGACAATATACAGGATCGAGGCTGCAGTGATGAGACCATCCAGGGAGGCTGCCGCGATTTGGAGAAACGGAACTTTCCAGACAGCCAAAGCGAGTAGACAGGTGATGACATACGCCACAGGCATGGCTTTGGTTGCGGGCCACTTGAAAAGAACAATGAGTCCGAATACAGTGATAATCGGGAGAAGGGCAAGCAGGGCAAGTATTCCTAAACTCATATCATAGACCTTCGTTTTCGCTGTTTATCCAGCCGTCCATCGAATAGCTCTGATTATATGATGGGCTTGAATAAATTCCCCGACTTTATAAAACATGAACAAGCCAATGTCAATGGGATTGGCTTGAATAAGATTGATAATTTGATTGGAACGTATAGAATATAAAAGAAAAAACGGGAAAATAGATGATTCAATAACCATCAAAGTTTGCGATATCTGGTTTTAAGGAGAGAGAATGAAAAAACAGACTCTTTGGTTAGCAATTCTTATCAGTCTTGCTTTTGTGGCTCTAGTTTCTATCACGGGTTTTCAGCTTGTATCTCAAAGACACATTCCGCCTCCCACTTTAAGCATCATGAGTTTCAATATTAGGTATGATAATCCTGGTGATAGAGAGAATGCTTGGGTCAATAGAAAAGAAATGGCGGCTGAAACCATCCGATTTCATAAGATCGATATAGCCGGTTTACAGGAAGTCCTGTACACCCAAGTGGAAGACCTCGAGGCCAGGCTGTTGGAGTACGGCTGGTTCGGAGTGGGAAGGGATGACGGCCAGAGAAAAGGAGAGCATACTCCAGTTTTTTATCTAAAAAGCCGTTTTGAAGTTCTTGAGCAATCGACTTTCTGGTTATCCGAGACTCCAGAAGTTCCAGGTGAATTGGGATGGGATGCTGTCTGCCCTCGGATCGTCACTTGGGGTAAGTTCAAAGATAGATCGAACAGAAGAGTTCTTTTTGTCTTCAATACTCACTTCGATCATGTTGGCGAAAAAGCGCGGATTCAAAGCGCTGAGCTTCTTCTTTCGAAAATCGAAGAGCTGGCCGGAAATCATCCCATCATCGTCACCGGTGATTTTAACTGCACGGTCGATGACGCGCCCTATTCTATCCTCACAAGAAATCAGGATGGGAAGCGTAGACTGACCGATGCTCACCACATTTCCCAGACAATTCCTTACGGTTCGACTCAAACATTCAATGGCTTTAAGAATGATCTGAGGCCGGATTTCCGCATTGATTTTATTTTTGTCAGTGACATAAGCAGGGTCTTACGGCATGGCGTGATTTCAGAGAAATGGAACGGAAGATTTGTATCAGACCATTATCCTGTTATGGCGGAGATATCTCTTTCGCAGCGAAGATGAAGCGACCATTTCTTGATTTAATCATCTCATTGGATGAATACAACTATTGTAGGCTTGACTTCGAGAATAAAGGCTTTGTTCATGACGGATTATTAGCCTGAAGGGACTTTGAATTTTCACTCTAAGTATGCTATAGACCATGAATATCAAGGGAAGATGATAAGGATCAAACAAAAAATCGACAAGGCTGTTGCCGGCCAAATCAGAAAATTCCTTTCGACTTTCGATAAAGAAGACATGAAACCTATTCCGGAAGACCAAAAGGTCGAAGTCGTCCACATGAAAGTCAGAACAAAAGAAGAGTTCGATAAACTCAAATCCAGTCTGGAGGAACAGGGATACCAGCTCACGTGCGAAGAGTTTTATGAGGAGGGCGTGGACGATAGCAATTTCTCAGCCACAATTCTGGGAGAGAAAAGGATTCAGCTCACTGAAAAAGAAATTCTTCCTCCGATGGATTTGGAAAAGGAGAAAAAGAGGGAATTGATCATCACAATTGGAGTTAAATCCATGTGGTGGCTTATTTTTATAGGTATACTCTGGTTATGGCTTTTTATCATCAACACACCTCTCAACTTAGCGATCAGAGATGCTCTTCGCTTCTGGTTTGGATAAACTCCAGACAAAAGTTTTAAATTCCCACAACAATTTCAGTTGTTTTTGTATTCATGCACTTCATATCGTATTAAAACTGAAAAGCATTTGCCTTTTGCGGAAGGACAGATTATATTCGCAGATAAACACATGAATGGATTTTATGAAGAAAACACAGCGGCTGAGCAGGAAGTGATATTGATAGTTCAATTAATTCCCTGACCAGCCAAACAACGGAATAGCTCATCAAAATGTTCAAAAAAAAGGAGGAAACAAAACCTCTTTCTTCTGTAGTGGCAGCTCTCAAGGAATACGATGGGTGCGAGTTTGACGTCAGACTGACAAGGGATAGAGTTTTGGTCATCCACCATGATGCTGAGATTTATGGTCAGCGGATGATAAACACTGATTATCAGGATTTAGAGGGAATCTCGATGTTCGATGATTTGATTAATCATCCACAGGTGACTCAGCTTGTCAACGAGGACGGCAAAACTCTCTGGATAGAGGCCAAAGAGGATTCTTCTTTCAAAGCAAGAAAAGACCCGTCTCTACGCAGAAATATAGCCCAAAGACTTACTGAGGAATTGACAGATTCTGGACTGAATTTGGACAACATCACCATCATATCTTTCTGTGACGAAATATTAACTCATGTGAAGGGCATTCGCAGATGCCATATCGTTCCTTACCTTTTCTCAGCCACGGATTGTCGCTTTCCATACTATAATCCTAAGACAATCTTCCAGATGTTCGTTTCTCTTCAATGGCACATGAAAAAGGCTATAAAAATGGGATTTGACGGGCTTCTTTTCTCAAAGCTCTTTCTGCGAGGTTTTTTTTCATTTTTTCAGCCCTCTCTGGAGAAGATAGTATCCTGGAAGACAGGGGATTTCGTTCTTGGGACAGAAGCCCAAACTTATGAAGAAGAAATGGCTTTTAAAGACTTTTTTGTTTTTACGGATTACCGTGGAGGACGAAAAGAGAGAAGAGGGAAAAATGCTGGCCCTCTTATCTGCCACAGAGGATTGTAACTTATGATCATGTGTGTTTAAAGGGAGAATTCACTCTTCATGATGAGTGTGCTCATTGTGAACTGAATACGATGGTTAGGAAAAGGAGAACAGCGTGAACATGATGTTTGATCAATCGAATCTCTGGTGTGAGTACTTTTCATGAAAAGATTAATGAGAGTATTCCGGGCAAAGAAACAGCGATGGGGTCTCGTACTTATGGGAGGAGGCGCGAGAGGGCTGGCTCACATCGGGATTCTCGATATCCTTCAGAAAGAAGGTTTGTCTCCGGATGTGATTGTGGGGACATCCATGGGAGCTATAGTCGGAGGGCTTTTTGCCTTCGGATTTTCTCCAATGAAGCTGAAAGAAATAATGAAAGATTTAAACCTGGATCAATTTATCGACAGGCCAAACCTTCTGTTTCTTCCCAGAAGGCCTCACAGTGTCATGGAATTTTTTCTGCTCGATGCCTACAGAGCCAGACTTCAAAAAAAGATTGGACAGGATAAAGAGGATAAGCTAGAGGAGCATTTTAAAGCAACAGTGGGGGACGTCTGCATAGAAGACTTGCCGATAAAGTATGCCTGCAATGCAGTCGACTTGATATCTGGAAAAGAGGTGGTTTTCGAGAAAGGTGAACTCTATAAAGCTCTCCGAGCCACAATGTCCCTCCCAGTTGTGTTTGAGCCAGTGAGGATGGACGATATGCTCCTGGTGGATGGAGGTGTCTTGAACAATGTTCCGGTTGAAACGGCGAAGAAGCTGGGTGCTGAAAAGACAGTCCTTGTGGACATCCATAGGCCCCTCAAAGAAGTCTCAACTCAAGAAATAAAAAGTACATTCCAGCTTATCCAGAGGATGGTCGAAACCATGGCTGCGAATACGACTATCGAGAAGATAAAGGATGCGGATTGTGTCATTCGAGTTGACCTGGATGTCGATATCTTTGACTTTTCTTCCCCTGAGGAATTAATCGAGAAGGGAGAACGGGCGGCGAGTGAAAACTTGGATGCAGTCAAGAAATTGATTCATTGATTGAATTTCCTCCTGTTGTTCTGCAGTTTCTTCATGGATAAGGATTTCACACCAAGAAAGACTCTCAAGAGTTTAACGCTGGTATTGTGCGTGCGGCTGTTTAATGGAAAATGGACATTCCTAAGTAGATGTTATGGTCTGTTCGGAGATGATTACCGAACTCGGAATAACTTGCGAATCTATACTCGAACCGGATTCCAGCAAAATTGCCAATAACGTATTTTATGCCTCCTCCGAAATTTTTTGCGACTATGTTCTGACTGTAATTAAATGCGCGCGAAAAGCTTTGAGCTAAGTTTCCTAAGCCGAAACCGCCGAGAATAAAAATATTCACTTTTTTAGAAGCCTTGAAATTGTACACAAGATTTCCTAAAAAGAGAACGCCTGTGCGATCACTGTCTTCTGTTATTGTTAATAACAATTCGGGTTCAAATTCTAAACCTTCAAAAACAAAAAGACCAATTCGCAGAGGTATGTTGAATACTTTTCCTGTTTCAATGCCCTCTTCATTCTTAACATTCATCATTGAAAATGAAGTAGAGAATTCAAATTTTATACCCTCTACAGGTTGAGCGAACATTCCCTTGACAGAGATAAAAAGAAAGAAAAATACCAGACAAAATACCAAAATTCTTTTCATTTTTACCTCCCTTCTGACAATTGTATTTTTAGCCTATCTCATTCTTATAATCAGGAATGAAATAAGGATTATCGGCAAAAAGCGATTTTCAGCTGATCTTTATATTTTTCCTCGTGCTGATTTTTTTTGGTCCTGCCAGTTAGTTTTTATCATTGGAAGATGCCAAAGTCAATTAAAAGAGATAGATTTATCTCTTAACAGCTTGATAAAAACCGTAGAGGTGAATACACTGAGGAGACAGAGCCATGACCGCGCCAAAGCCTTTTTCACCAGTCAAGCTCATCTGCGGGATTATTGCCCTTGAGGAGAATTTTTTTAAGAAAGCAGAAGAACGTCTTGTTGAACTCTATGGCCCTATGGATTTGGCCAGCCCTTTATTCACGTTTGATTTCACGGATTATTATGAAGAGCAGATGGGCCAGAATTTAAAACGGAAATTCGTGAGTTTCGACAACCTCATATTCCCCGAGAACCTTGGTGAGATCAAGATCCGAACGAATGCACTTGAAGAAGAGATCAAGGAAGAATTGAAAGCCGGGAAGAGAATAGTCAACCTCGATCCTGGCTACATGACTGCATCGGCTTTAATCATGGCCACTGCCAAGGACTTTGCCCATCGGATTCCTCTCCAGTACGGTATTTATGCCCACCTGGAGTTATTATTCGGCAAGGATGATGTCCGGATGTTGAGCTGGACCTACCCAGATTTTGAAACAAAAGGTTACCAGATATTCCTTCTGGATGTGAGACGTATCTATCTTGCTCAGCTCCAGAGTCAAAAAAAGCCCTGAAAATCGATTATTCTTTTTAGAATAAGGCGTAAGTGGAAAAAATGAAAATGGGGGAATAAGGGCTGGCTCGGTTTCTTTCTTTATTTCTTTCTTTTTATTTCTAGTCGTCTTCGTCGATGTCGAGCGCTGAGATCTCCCGGAGCTTTTTCACAATATCTGGAAGTTCATTCAGGACAAGGTCAATATCTTCTTCTGTGTTGAACCGTCCTAATGAAAATCGGATGCAGGAGCGCGCGACTTCTGGTTTAAGCCCGATCGCATCCAGGACATGAGACACATCCTCCGAGCCTTCACTGCAAGCTGAACCCGTCGAGACATAGATTCCTTTTGTGGCTAAAGCCAAGAGGATAGCTTCGGCTTCGAGACCGAAAAAGGCAAAATTCAGAGTGGCTTTTATTCTCTTCTTTTCATGACCGTTGAATTTTACCTTGGGGATGTTGTCCTCGATTCCTCTTTTTAACTTCTCTGCCAATTTTTCAATTCGTTTTATGTCTTTGTCTCCACTCTCTTTAATAATCCGAACAGCCTCTCCCATTCCGATGATCCCGGCTGTGTTTTCTGTCCCGGCTCTCATCTCTCGTTCCTGGTGTCCGCCGTAAATCAGAGGCCAGATGTTCGTTCCTTTCCGAATGTAGAGCGCGCCCACTCCTTTGGGGCCGTTTATTTTATGAGCCGACATCGAGAGAAGGTCCACGCCCAGCTTGTTGACATTCACTTCCATTTTACTGAAAGCCTGAACAGCGTCGGTATGAAGCAGAATCCCCTTCTCTTTGGCAATTTGACTGATTTCTTCTATAGGCTGAATCGTCCCAATTTCGTTATTGGCCAACATGATGGAGATGAGCGCCGTATGAGGAGTGATGGCATTTTTTAAGAAGTTGACATCCACGGTCCCGAATTTATCCACTGGGACATAGGTGACTTTAATCCCCTTTTTTTCAAGATAGTTGGCTGTTTGGAGGATTGCTGGATGCTCGATAGTAGAGGTGATGAATTCGTTCTTCTCGGGTAAAGCATCGAGAACTCCCCGGATAGCGAAATTATCGGATTCAGTTCCTGACCCTGTGAAGACGATTTCAGTCCGGCTTGCGCCTATAGCTTTGGCTACAATTTCCCGCGCTTCTGTAATCATCTCCTTAACTTCCCTGGCGATAGGGTAGAGAGAGGAGGGATTTCCGAAGTGCTCCTTGAGAAATTGAGACATTTTTTCCGCAACTGTAGGATCAATAGGAGTCGTCGCGTTGTTATCAAGATAGACCATTTATCTGCCTCTATGCGTCATTATTCATCCAAAGGATTCATGACTAAACCAGACTTGAGTTTGGGGAAGAAATCAGTGGATTTCTGGGGCATGAGTTCTCCGTTCTCAACCACTTCTCTGATTTGAACAAGGGAAACTGGCTTAAGGAGGAACATCATCTGAAATTCCCCTTTGATGATTTTTTCAATCCCCTGCTCAAGGTTCCTTATGTAGCTCACGTTGTTTTCCAGAGAGAAAGGTTCCGAAGATAATGCTTCGAGCTTGTCGATTATGAGTGAATGAAGAATGGCCACATCCAGACGTTTCCATTCATTGGATTTTTCGTCGGATATTTCCCTGTGCAGGATATCTTCAGATTTGAGACTGAGGATGAAAGCCTTATTGAGATGGGGAATAAAAGCTCCAAAGGTATAGGTTCCGCTGAGGATTTTTTCTTGCACTTGTTCAATCACAGCTGGGCCAGAAGTGTCCAGCCAGTCTATTTCAGAGATTTCGAAGTTTGAGCTGAGAAGTTCATGGAATCCTTGGCCAGTCAGTTTGTCCAGGCCTTTGACTAATCTGTATGTGGGAAGGATGATCATTCCCGGGTCATCCAGCCTGAATAGGGTCATCATGATGTAGTTAAAGGACTCAGTCCCTTTTATATCACCAAGTTCTTCTGTTTTTAATTTTTGGTAGTTGAGAGATGTCTCATACCGGTGATGCCCATCCGCTATGATTAACACTTTGTCAGCCATGGCTTCCTGAATTCTCTGAATGTCATCCTTATCCTTTATGATCCACAGGAGATGATGAAAGTTGTCTTCGTCTCTCACATCAGCTCCCTTCTCGGCCTTTGTCAGCGCTCCTTTTATTGCCTCAGAAACGCTGTCAGTGTCATCATTATAGAGAAGGAAGATCTGACCTGTGTTCGTGTTCGTCGCCTTCAATAGGTTCAACCTGTCGACTTTGTGTTTGGGAAAGGTTTTTTCGTGAGGAAGGACTTTTCTCGATGAGAATTCTTCCAGCTTAACTCTCGTGACAAGCCCCATCCGCTTTTTTTTCTCGTTTTTCACCTGGAATTCTTGCTCATACAGATAGAGGGCTTCTTGGTCTTCGCGAATAAGGATTCCCTCTTTTTCCCATTGATCTAGGTAAATTTTCGCTCTCTTGTATTTATCCTTTTCTGGATGTTCAGGATCGTCATCTTTTCCCAGGATTATCCTCACGACATTGTGAGGATTTCTTTTGTAGTATTCTTCCTGCAAGAAAGGTGGAATGCGGTCGTAAGGCTCAGTGATGACTTCTTCCATTTTGATTTTCTGAGTGTTGTATCTTATTCCTTTAAAAGGTTGTATTTCTGCCATTTCTCCTCCAAAGACAATCTAAAACTTGTATGTGTTTTTAGGTCAGTCTTTCTTTCAAGATCGAGACAACCTCCATTCCTGCTCTTTTTTGTCCCTCTTTTGCAGCCGCACCGATATGGGGAGTCGCGATCACATTAGGATGATCGACGAGTGAGAATTCAACCGGCGGCTCCTTCTCGAAGACGTCTAAGGCTGCAGCTCGGACTTTGCCCGAATCGAGAGAGTGCAAGAGGGCTTTTTCATCCACTGTTCCCCCTCTGGAAGCATTGATGAGAATGACTCCCTCCTTCATCATTTCGAATTGCTTTTCACTGATCATGTGTTTGGTCTTATCCGTCAAAGGCAGATGGAGGGTGATGATATCCGCCTGAGAGAGAAGTTCCTCCAAGGGAATCTGTTTCGCATCCAAGTCTGTTTGGACTTCAATGATGTCAAAAGCGATGACTTTCATCCCGAAAGCAAGAGCCCGCTTGGCGATCTCCTGGCCAATTCTTCCGAAACCTATGACTCCCAGCGTTTTCCCATAGAGTTCTGTACCGGAAAATAACTTTTTTTCCCACTTGTGTTCCTTCATCGAGAGGTTGGCTTTCCCATGATTTCGGACAGCCGCGAGCATCAAGCCGAATGTGTGCTCTGCGACTGAGATCGATGTGGCAGCTGGAGTATTGGCCACCTGAATTCCTTTTGCCTTTGCGGCTTCCTGGTCGATATTATCCAGGCCGATTCCGGCTCTGACGATAAGCTCCAGGTTAGAGGCTGCATCGATGGCTTTACCGGTCACTTTTGTTGCGCCTCGGACAACTGTTGCATGGAAATCAGGAATTGTCATGACCAGTTCGTCCTCATCCATTCCTGTTTTCTCGGTTACATCAAACTCTGGAATGGAATTTAACTCGTCAAGTGCATCCGGACTTAAGGCGTCAGCCACGAGTATCTTTTTCATTCCCAATTCTCCTTTAAAATGTTTTCTGCTGCCTTTAGAGAACTCCCGCTCTCGAAATCAAAACCAAGCTCGGAGAGCGTCATCTCCAGGGCAGAGAGGGCGGTGATGATGTCGAATCCTCCCATGTATCCCAGATGGGCAATCCTGAATATCTTTCCTTTGTAGGGATCCTGGCCTCCGGCGATGTAGGCCATGTATTTACCCTGCATGGTTTTAACAAGCTGGACACCATCAATCCCAGCCGGGATTTTAACGGCCGTGAGGATGTTACCGGGGTTTTTAGACAGAAGCTCTAATCCGAGAGCTTTGACGCCGGCTCGAGTGGCGTCTCCGAGAATGCGGTGATGTTCGAAAAGCTTCTCCAGGCCGACAGACTTGATGAGGTCTAGAGATTTTTTCTGCTGGATAATGAGGGAAACCGCCGGTGTCCATGGAGTCGTCTTTTTTTCGAGGTTTTTTTTGTAGGCTTTGGCGTCAAAATAGAATTTGGGCAGAGTGGAGTTTTCCACCAGATTCCATGCCTTGGGACTGAAAGCTAGATATGCCAGACCCGGTGGGATCATGAATGATTTTTGAGAGCCGGCCACCATGATGTCTACTTTCCATTCGTCCATCGGGCAGGGGGTGGCACCCAGCCCAGAGATCCCGTCGACGACCAGGATAGCGTCTGTTTTTGCCATGACTTCTCCGTAGCCCTGAATATCATACACTGTACCCGAAGAAGTTTCAGACAGCGTGGCGAACACAGCTTTTGTTTCCGGATTGGCTTTCAATTCCTCGACAAGCTGCTCTTTGCTGAAAAGTTCTCCCCATTCGAGCTCGATTTCCCTGACTTCAACACCGTAGGCCCGGCAGATTTTTCCCCACCTCTCGCCGAATTTTCCTCCACTCAGCGTAATCACTTTATCGCCTGGATTCAAGGTGTTGATGACAGCTGTTTCCATGGCTCCGGAACCGGATGATGTCAAAACGAAAACGTCCTCTTTTGTTCCGAAGACATACTTCAAGCCTTCGGAGACTTCCATGAAGATCCCAGAAAATTCTGGAGTTCGGTGATGGATAATGGGTTCCGCGGCAGAAGCCAGCACGTCTTCAGGAACAGGTGTTGGACCGGGAGAAAGAAGGTAGTATTTTTTTATCATATGAATCCTCCTTTAGATATAAAATATTTAGACTCTGTCTTTGAGGAGAGAGGGCCCCACTCAAAGAATGAGTCTTGAGTATTATTAAAAACTAACAAAGTGAACAACGAAAGTATGCTTCAGTGATTTCAGATGAAAGTCAACAATTTAAATTAGCAGAATTTAGGAAATCAGTCAATCAAAGCTGAATCAATATTTCTGTCAGCAAAGCGGTTCTCTCGATGAGGGATGAAAGACGAAGGTGCTCGTTTTCAGCGTGAATTCCGTCTCCATCAGGTCCCAAGCCATCCAGAGTCGGGATTCCCATTCCTGACGCTATGGAGGCATCAGATCCTCCTCCTGTTTTACCCGCTGACAACTTCATATTCAAGGAGGATGCGATTTCTTTGATCTGGGAGAACAACTCAGCGGAAGCCTCTGTTTTTTCCATGGGAGGAGTCGAGCTTTCAATCGTGAATTTCACCCGTGCCCCTTTGAGCACGGGTTTTAACTTCTTGAGTGATGCGGTGAATTTTTCTTTCTGTTCGTTTTTCCAGAACCTGACATCCAGGACTGCCTGTGCGTTGTCAGCGACTATGTTGGGCTTTTCTCCTCCTTCAATCAAACCTATATTGACTGTCGTCTCTTCCTTTTCGAACTCTTTGACGCGGCGCAGTTGGTGCATGAGCTCCTCTATGGCGTTCGTGCCTTGATTCGGGTTTCCGGCATGAGCGGCTCTGCCTTTGGTTTCTAGGCGAATCACAAGCCGTCCTTTTCTCTGGGTTTTTAAAGCCCCTCCAGGAAGAGAAGGCTCCAGACAGAGGACGTACGATGATTTTTTGCACAGGTTCCGGATGACTTCGTATGAAGCATCACTCCCGATTTCTTCGGCTGAGTTGATGAAGATCGCGATTTTCTTTTTTGGCAGAGTATTCAGCTCATTCAGAGCTTTCAAAGCAAAGAGAGTCATGACAATGCTGGCTTTCATATCCAGGACACCCGGCCCGAACACCTTGTCTTCGGAGACGTAAAAAGGCATTTTGTGGATTTTCCCGACAGGCCAAACTGTATCGATGTGTGTGAGGATCAAGATCTGTTCGGTGAAGGATTTAGGCGTCGGTGAGGGATATTGGGCCACATGAATGGTTCCGATTCCTTTCTGGGGAAAACGTTCTATTCTGGCACCCGTTTTTTTAAATTCTTCGACAACAAAGGCAGAGCAGGCATCCACAGATTTTTTATCTCCGGATGGAGATTCTCGATGGACAATTTCTTTCAAGAGATTGACCATTTCCCCTTTTCTGGACTTATAATAATGGTAAAAATCCATTTTTCTTCCCTCCACTGGGAGGGATTAACTCTATCACAACCGCTGAGGAATTACACCTTTTTTTATTGCCAATTTTATTGGGGTCGCATCTCAACATTCGACATTTTATCTTAAGATTTTTTCTTCTGTTAATCATATAAAAAGGCCTATCGATTAAAATTCCAATAAATGGAATGAAATGTCGAATGTTGAGATGCGACCTCTATTTGAGCTATTTGACATAGTGGTTTAATTCGTGGATGATTTGAAGGACGGTTTGAAAATGAATATTTTATCCATTCTTTTTATGCTGCTGATTGCGGCTGTCGCAGGGGCTGTTGGAGCCAACCTGGCAGGGAGAAGAAAGCTCGGGTGCATAACTTCCATTATTCTTGGATTTATCGGTGCCCTGATCGGGACTCTAATCGCTCAATCTTTGGACCTTCCGCTTTTCATTTACATAAAATTTGGGAACCAGCACTTTCCAGTTATCTGGGCGGTTATCGGCGCAGCTCTTTTTGTGGCTTTCTTGAACCTTTTTTCTCGGCCAGCCAAATAGAGAGCCACTTCGCTCAGGAAAACAACGACACGATCGTCTTGTGGAGAAATGACAACCCTCTTATGACATTTCCTATGGGTTTGTGTCTAAGCTTTATAGCCTGAAAGCGGCAGACCTCATGACAACACATGCAGTGGATACAAAGGTTTTTGTCTATCCGGGCAACATCCTCCTCGAGTTTTGCGGCTCCACGGGGGCAGATGTTCACACACTCCAGACATGCAGTGCATTTTTTTATGATTATTTCAGGGATAAGTGTCAACTGGTTTTGAATATATGCATAGAGGAATGATGGGAGCTTTCTCCTGAAAAGGCCGATAGCGACGGCGGAATGCTTGAAGTCTTTGACCTCGACATCTTGGATGTTTTCACCCACAATCTCAATATCCTCGATTCGGCCTATCCCGAGGCCTCTTTCATGAGCATCCTGAGTGGTGTAGATATTCATTGGATTGAAACCCGTGATCTTTGATGCGACTGCATCCACGGCGACAGTATCTTCTGAAGCGATGATCACACCCACCATTTTGGAATTTCCTGTCGAAGGACCTTCCCCTTCCATGGCGATAATACCGTCCATAACTGTTAGATGAGGGGGCACACAGGAATAGATATCCACGAGCATCTGGCTGAAGACATCATTCCTGATAAATTGTCTATGATAGCGGTGACGGAAACCATGTGGAATGACGCCAAACATGTTCTTCACTGCTCCGGTGAAGACTGTAAATGAGTGGGTCTTCAGTTTGGGGAGGTTCAGGATGAAATCCGCCTCAAGAGCTAGAGGTGAAATGAAGACTTTCTTCAGGAGTTCACCACGACAGCTGACTTCTTTAAATCCTTCTTCTTTCAGGTTGAGGAGACGGACTCCCAATTCATCACAAATTTGGCGATAACCAGAGATGAGGAAGCCATCTTCTCCTTTGGATTGGATGTCATCCCCGACCGTGATAGTCACATCGAGTTGTTGCAGAAAGAGGAGTACTTCTTTGGTAAAGATTGGATGCGTGACAATGGCTTTCTCTGGAGGAGAGGGAGGGGAGAGGTGGTTGATTTTGACAAACACCTGACTCCTGGGCCGGATGAGATTCTCCAATCCACCAAAGTAAGAGAAACTTTTTTTCAGGCCTTCATGGATTTCTGTGGGATTATAATCCGTCTGTTTGACGATTGAAACTCTGGCCTTTTTCATGTTTTCTATTATATGCAAGTAGAATGGCCATGGCGAGAAGAGATATTGTTTGGATTGACAAGGGGGGTTGAGTTTACTAATCTGACGGTGTTTATTCGACAATGAATGTATGGATTGTTCTGGGTGAATTCTCTTTCCTCCTCCTGATTTTCTTTTTCCTTGTGTTCTCCCTTTACAACCTTGTCGAAAGGGAAAAGAGGGCTTTCTGGAGGAGCGCCACATTTCTTGTAGGACTGACTTTTGTGAATTTCATTTTCCGTCTGGTTAAAGCACCCCTTCAAAACTGGATGTTCGGGGCAGTCTTTATCCTCTTTATCTTTGTTCTCATTCTTCTTCTTGTCCCATCTTTAAAAAAACGCTCTATCGAGATTGTGGGAAAGCAGGAGAAGATTGATGAGAGAGATGTCATCTTTGCCCGTTTTGACCTTGCGGAGGGAACGGGAGATTTTAAGGATTATTATGAACGAAGACCGGAATACAAGAAGACAGATGATGAGATAAGAAAAATTCCTGATATCCTCGCCTCTTCTCATTTTGACAAAAATCCGGAACTTTTTTCCCTGGCAACAGTCGAATTCGATTTTCTCGAACATCAACTGACTCAGGTTCAGGGTGAAGTATTTGAGAGAATGACTCAGTCTTCTGCTGCTGAGAACACTCGTAGGATTAAAAATATCATCCAATACCTGGGAGGAGATATCTGCGGAGTGTGTCACTTGGACCAGGCATATGTCTACTCTCATGTGGGGAGGGGACCTGAGCCTTATGGCCAGAAAATTACCGTGAACCATAAATATGCCATCTCTTTCGCTCTGGAGATGGATATTGGAATGATCGCCTCGGCACCAAGAGCCCCTGTCATTGTCGAGACCGGGCGGAAATATGTTGAGGCTGCAAAAATATCCATAATGGTCGCGAGCTTCATCCGCCGCCTGGGATTTCCAGCCAGAGCCCATATCGCTGGGAGCAACTACCAGCTCGTGCTTCCACCGCTTGCCTGGAAGGGAGGCCTGGGCGAGTTGGGAAGGCTGGGAATCCTCATCACAGGAAAATACGGGCCCAGAGTAAGGTTGGGGCTCGTCACCACAGACCTTCCTCTGGTGCCTGATGTTTCGAGAAGTCTGGGAATCCAGGAGTTTTGCCGGAAATGCCAGAAGTGCGCTCGGAACTGTCCGGCTCAGGCAATACCCTTTGGGAATAAATCAGAGGAAAATGGTGTGCTGAAATGGGTGCTCGATCGGGAGGAATGCTACACATTCTGGAGAAAAGCCGGAACAGACTGCGCGGTCTGCATCTCTGTCTGTCCCTTCAGCAAGCCGGATAACTCATTCCACAATCTCATAAGAGGAGTCGCTGAACGGTCTTCTTTTGCCCAGAGTTTGTCAATCTGGGCAGATGATTTCTTTTATGGCCGCTCCCCACGGCCGAAGAAATCTCCCTTAGGCAACTAACTTTATTGATTCTCTACCAGTTGGTGTGAGTTAAATACACAGCAATGGAAGAAGCGACCTTGAAGATTTAGCCTTACCGAGTCTCTTTGGAGGGGGAACAGCTGCGCTTTCCCCCTTCCAACGCTCGCCTCGTTTCGCTTACGGCTCTCTGCCTCCCCTTCTCGGACGCCATAAAACGTCCTGCGACCAAGGGGACATATCCCCTTGGATCCCCCAAACATCGTTTCTCCGCAACGATGTTTTCCTTCGAGGGAATCCGAAAGAGTCGGGCCCGAGGACTGTATGAGCACGACATTATACATCGGACGTCGTTAAGAATAGCTGAGAGATATCCAGGCGTGAGACATGATAAACATGCGGAGTTCCGCAGGGCCGAGAAGGTTGATGAGGGAATGGCGTGAAAAATCTGAAGGGAGCGATGCCATTTCTGTGTATTTCAGTCATTTAATTTTGATTGGCTTATTGTATTTCTTTTTTCCAAGAGGGGACCACATCCCGTAGCTCTCTTCGTGAATTCTGCATCTTCCCAAAGATGTCCAGTGAAATCCATAGTTGTAGCCGAACCACAAGTATTTGTCTCCGCCACCATTTTCAGTAGTTATGATGTAGCGCGCGGCCACGTTTCCTATGCCCAATACTTTTCTTCCCGGGAGATCGGTGTCTCCTTTATTGGCATCGAAAGGAATCCAGCCATAAGGAGGAAGATACACTTCTGTCCAGCGATGAAAAACATCGTCAAAACTGGCATCATCACCCCGGCGGCTGACCGCTCCCACGTAGCGCACAGGAACGCCGAGAGCTCTGCACAGGGCAATCATCGAGTAGGAATATTCCGAACATGACGCTGTGCCTCGTCTGAGAACAGTCGGAGCGGGATTCCATCCTCCCAGAGGTTTGAGGTTGTAATTCAAGTTCTTTCCCAGGTAATCGTAAACCCGACGGGCAATCCAGTAAGGATTTTTTTCGTTGCCAGTGATCCTACGAGCAAGATTCTGTATGAACGGGTCGTTAATCTTGTATTTATCCCCGTCCTGGGTGTATTTGTTTTTTATATCTGCAGGGATGTCTTCGAGACTGCCGATATTATCCGGATGGATAAAGTATTCAACAGCGTATATTTTTGCTTTGACTTTCCATCCTGGCTTAACGACTGAATAGCTCTTTAGATTGTTGAAGTGAAAATGGGCGATTTTTTGTCCCCATTTATCCAGAATGACCTCGTCCGGATCAGGGTCGAATTGGACAGGTTCCAGGAGAGTCTGGTT
The DNA here is from genome assembly GCA_964346585.1 of uncultured Eubacteriales bacterium. Classification (GTDB taxonomy): domain Bacteria; phylum Acidobacteriota; class Aminicenantia; order Aminicenantales; family Aminicenantaceae; genus SOIA01. The sequence goes on from CAYFVQ010000018.1 coordinate 29,711, forward strand.
ATCCCGGCTGACAGGCATCGGAAGGTAGATATCCAGAGTGTTCACCGTACCGGGTCCATAATTTCTGAATTCTTTAATGAAATGGAGGGACATCTGCCGCTCGTCCCACTTCGTGAGGATATCCTCATCAAAGATTTTTATCTGGTAAATCTCGTCGTTTTCATAATCCACATTCCAGAGAGTATTTTTTCCCCAAGCCAGACCATAGGAAAAAGGACCGTAAGCGCGCAATGATGAAAGGCAGAGTCCGTCAGAAGGATTAACCAGGTAGATCCGGTCTTCACCGCGGTCTGTTACCCATAGGTATTTGCCGTCAAATGCCAGCCCGGTCGGCTCCAGTGCAGGGGATGGGAAATTCTGAACCATCATCCCGTCTTCGGGTGAGACTTTGAGCAATATATCTTGTCTATGGTCAATGATCCAGATATATTTTCCATCCCAGGTAAGGTCTCTGGGATGTGAACTGTTCGACTCCAGAATGGTGATGGCTCTTCCTGTTTCAGTGTCCAGACAGTATATGGATTTCTCTCCAGAATCGATATGCCAGAGATTTTTTCCATCCCAAGCCAGGCCTTCCGGATGATGGCCAGGAGAGTCAAAGCTTTGAATCGTCTTCCCGTTTTCGGGATTGATTTTGTAGATTTTGTCTGTGTAGATATCCGCAAGCCAGAGGTTTTGTCCGTCAAATGTCAAGCCAGTCGGGCAGGGGCCTGGTGTTTTAACTACCTTTAGAATGTCTCCGATTCTTGCCCAGGAAAAAGTTGTCAGGAGAAATAGAGTAAAAAGACAGGCTGAAAATTTTCTCATGGGATCCTCCTTTTGGCTCTAATTATAATGGGATTAAGCCTCATTTTTCAACATCCACTGTCAGAGATTGCGTTTCAACATTCGACATTCCCGCAGATTATCCAGTTGAAAATTATTTATGTTATTCCTCACAGAGAAAAAGGAGAGAACAGAGGGAAATGTTGAATGTTGAGATGCGACCCCTTTCTGTGATAAGGTTAACAAAAATTTATCTGATAAGAAAGGAGAACAGAATGGGGACAAGCCGTAGGGAATTCCTGAAAAGTCTGAGCCTGGGTGTGGGGAGTATTGGAGTTTTTGGGCTCTCTGCCAAGGAAGCGCAGGCGAAGATAAAAAAAAAGGTCAAAGAGGTCAAGCACCTCTCAGCCGCTGAAATTGCCAGGGATGAGGATTTCTGGTTTCATGTCCAGCAGGCGTTCAACATTGACCGCAGTATCATCAACCTCAACAACGGAGGGGTGCATCCGGCCCCGCAAATCGTAATGGACGCCATTCACCGTTACCTGGATTTTGCGAACGGCGCTCCTGTTTTAAACGGATGGAGATACCTCCGTCCGAGAAAGGAACTCATCCGGAAAAAACTGGCGGATACCTTTGGTTGTTCGCCAGAGGAGATCGCCATCACAAGGAATGTCACCGAATCCATGCAGATTGCTCTCCTGGGTATAGACCTCAAACCTGGAGATGAGGTTTTGACGACGACGCATGACTATCCTTCGATGAAAAATGCTCTGTTTCAGAGGGAAAAAAGGGAGGGAGTCAAAGTCAAATTGTT
>CAYFVQ010000019.1:0-17648 GCA_964346585.1 uncultured Eubacteriales bacterium
TGGGTGTTGTGGACTCGCTCCTGTTTTGAAGGTGGGTGAAGATATTCATGGTCTAATGAGTAAAACGAAAGTACCTGAATTACTGGGTATGTATAAATAGGTATCGATAGTTTTAATGAGTATTTCAAGTGAATTATTTTAGTCCATCGAGAGAGAGAGACTATGGCAAAATTGAAAATTGAAGATTTAGATAAGATCAGTCAAAAAGTGAAAAGGACAACACTTTTACGAGAAGGTGCTGGTCGAGCGAAAATAGTCGTTCATATGGGAACCTGTGGAATAGCGGCTGGAGCCAGAGAGATAATGAATGCTTTATTAGATGAATTCGAAAAGAAAAATATTACTGATGTCATTTTAACCAGTTCAGGCTGTGCGGGATTATGCAGCAAAGAACCCATGGCTACAGTTGAATTAAAGGACGAAGCTCCTGTGAAATATATTGATTTAACTCCAGAAAAGATCCGTAAAATATTGTCCGAGCATGTTATGGGAGGAAAAGTCGTTAGTGAATATGCTCTGGCAAAAGGCAGCGAGAGAGTCTTTTGATTAAACGAGTTGGAGAATCGTTGAGCCGTCAGAAATCACTGCTTAGAAATACTTTTAAGATACTTTTTTAGTAGAGGTCAAAGAGACTATGAAAGAAGAAATGGTGAATAAATACAGGTTGCATTTAATGTTATGCGCGGGAACAGCCTGTGTGTCCAATAAGTCTTTTAAAATACAAGAAGTACTCGAAGCAGAGTTAAAAAAACAGGGATTAGACAAGGAAGTTCTTGTGGTCATGACAGGCTGTAATGGATTTTGTGCGGTAGGGCCCGTCATGACAGTCATGCCGGATGGAATTTTCTACCACACTCTAACTGAAGACACGATTCCAAATCTTGTTGAAGAGCATTTTCTAAAGGGAAGACCGGTCAAAAAACTGATGTTCACTCCCCCCGCTGAAGAAGTGACTATTCCAAAGATGATGGACATTGGTTTCTTCTCCCGTCAGACACTCATCGCTCTTCGGAACAGAGGTCTGATCGACCCTGAAGTAATTGATGAGTATATTGCCAGAGATGGATACAAAGCACTCGCCAAAGCCTTAACAGAGATGAAGCCGGAAGAAATAATAACGGAGATAAAGAATTCCGGTCTTCGAGGCCGAGGAGGAGGGGGATTTCCCACTGGCTTGAAATGGGAACTGTGCAGAAAATCAAAAGGGGACACCAAATACATAGTCTGCAATGCAGATGAAGGCGACCCTGGTGCGTATATGGACAGAAGCATTGTTGAAGCTGACCCTCACTCTGTACTCGAAGGGATGATGATCGGAGCCAGAGCCATCGGCGCCAGTGAAGGATATGTTTATATCCGGGCTGAATACCCTCTGGCCATGAATAGGCTCGAGATTGCTATTGACCAGGCAAAAGAATACGGGCTCATCGGAGAAAATATATTCGACACTGACTTCAGTTTCAATATTCATATAAAGCAGGGAGCTGGAGCATTTGTCTGCGGTGAAGAGACTTCGCTCCTGGCTTCCATAGAGGGTCGCCCACCTGAGCCGCGGCAGAGACCCCCTTATCCGGTTGAGTCAGGGCTGTGGGGAAAACCAACAAACATAAATAATGTGGAAACCTGGGCAACGGTTCCCGAAATTATCAATCGAGGAGCGGATTGGTTTTCGAGCATCGGGACGGAAACCAGCAAAGGAACAAAAGTGTTCTCGCTCGTCGGTAAAATCAACAACACGGGTTTGGTTGAAGTCCCGATGGGAATCACTCTCAAAGAAATCATTTATGACATTGGGGGTGGAATTCCCGGGGGGAAAAGATTTAAGGCCGTCCAGACTGGAGGACCATCCGGAGGATGTATTCCTGGAAATTTGATTGATTTACCAGTGGATTTTGAAAAATTAACTGAAGCCGGATCCATAATGGGATCCGGTGGAATGATCGTCATGGACGAGGATACATGTGTCGTGGATGTATCGAAGTATTTTATTGAATTCACGAACGATGAATCCTGTGGAAAATGCGCATCCTGCCGGGAAGGGTCAGATGTCCTGCTCGAAATACTCAAAAAAATAACCAATGGAAAAGGGAAAGAGTCAGACCTTCAGGCCCTAGAAGAACTCGGCGAAGCGATCAAAGACGGCTCCATGTGTGGATTAGGACAGACGCTTCCAAATCCGGTATTGAGCACATTGAAATATTTCCAAGATGAATATTTGGAGCACGTTAAATACAAAAGATGCTCTGCCTTAGTGTGTAAAGGTATAATCTCATCTGCCTGTCAACACATCTGTCCGCTGTCACAGGATGTCCCCAGCTATATTGGGCTCATCGCTCAGGGGAAATTTGATGAAGCCGTTAAGGTCGTCAGAAAAGAGAACCCTCTCCCTCTTATCTGTGGACGTGTGTGTCATACTCCGTGTGAAGAAAAATGTGTGGCCGGAGAGTGGGGTGATTCTTTATCCATCCGTGGACTCAAGCGTTTTCTCGCAGATTATGAAATGAGAAAGGGTGTTATCGTCGAAGAAAAACCCAAAGAGGAAAGAGAGGAAAAGATCGCGATTGTCGGCTCAGGACCCGGAGGACTGACCTGTGCTTATTATCTGGCTCTTGAGGGATATAAAGTGACTGTTTTTGAAAGCCAGCCGGTCGCAGGGGGCATGCTGGCCTTGGGCATCCCAGAATTCAGGCTGCCTAAGGATGTGTTGCGGTATGAAATAGACAGGATAAAAAAATTAGGTGTGGAGATCAAAACGAACACAACGATTGGAAAAGATATAGCGCTTGATAAACTGAAGGAAGAATACAAAGCTATTTTCATTGCTATCGGTGCCTGGAAAGGGCTCAAGATGAAAATCCCGGGCGAGGATGTCGAAGGAGTCATAGATGCGGTCGAATTCCTACGAGATGTCAACCTCGGCCAGGAAGTGGAAATCGGGGACAAGGTGATAGTCGTGGGGGGTGGTAATTCAGCGATAGATGCGGCTCGAGTCGCCAAGCGCCTCGGTAAGGATACGCGCATTTTTTATCGTAGGACAAAAGCAGAGATGCCCGCGATTAAGAGTGAAATCGAAGAGGCCATTATCGAAGGGATCGATATAGAGTTTCTCACAGCTCCTACCACTGTCTTGTCCAGCAACGGCAAAATGAACGCTGTCGAGTGTATCCGAATGGAGCTGGGGGACGTCGATGCGAGCGGAAGAAGACGACCCGTTCCCATCGAGGGGTCTGAGTACAAAGTCGACGTGGACACCTTGATCCTGGCTATAAGCCAGGAACCCGATGTGTCAGTACTCGATGGAAATGGACTGAAAGTCTCTAAGTGGAGCACTATCGAAGTCGACCCTGACAATCTTCATACGAATATGGAAGGGATATTTGCTGGGGGTGACGTGGTAACCGGTCCGAATACAGTGACTGAAGCCATGGCTCACGGGAAAATCGCCGCTCAAATGATAGATAAATACATACGGGGAAAGAAACTCGAAAGAAAATATGAAGTCACTCGCCCGGCACTCCATGTCGAGGCACTTGAAATTTCTGAGGAAGAAATCAAAAGTCTCAAAAAACCAGAAATGGCGTCGACAGCGGTTGACCAAAGGATCAAAGATTTTAAAGAAGTTGAATTGGGATTCACAGAGGCCGAGGCCATTTCTGAAGCGAAGCGCTGTCTCAGGTGTGACTTAGAAGAAAAAGAAGAAGTGGAAGTCGAAGAAAGATTAGAAGAGCCAGCTGTCGAAGAGGAAGAAGTGGAAAAGGAAGAAGCTATCCCTGAGGAAGCCGCAGTTGAAGAAGAGGAAGTAAAAGCTGTAGAAGTCAAAGAAGAAGTCGTTGAAGAAAAAGTTGAACCAGTGGAGGAAGCCGTAGAGGAAAAGGCATTCGAGCCAGCCGTAGAAAAAATTGAAGAAAAAATCGAAGAAGTCGCCGAACCAAAAGAAGAGCCAGAGGAGAAAAAGGTCACACCCGCAATAAAAATTCCAGGCGCGATTGAAATCCCTGCGATGAAAAAAGAAGAGCCGAAAGAGGAAAAAGTAGAAGAAAAAGTAGAGGAAAAGGCCGAAGTCAAAGAAGAAAAAGAGCCAGAGGAGAAAAAAATCAAGCCGGCAATAAAAATACCTACAGCCATAGAAATCCCCGCGATGAAAAAAGAAGAGAAAGCCGAACCCGCTGAAGAAAAGAAGGAGGAAGAAAAAGAAAAAGTCGAAGAGAAACCAGAAGAAAAGGAAGAAGAGAAGGTAGAAGAAAAGCCGGAAGAGAAAAAAGAGGAGAAAAAAGTCACACCCGCAATAAAGATACCTTCCGCCATAGAAATTCCTCCAATGAAAAAAGAAGAGAAAAAGGAACCCGCTGAAGAGAAAGTGGAAGAAAAGAAAGAGAAAGAAGAGGAAAAAACCGAAGAAACAGAAGAAAAAAAGGAAGAAGAAAAAGTCGAGGCAAAGGCAGAAGTGGCCGAAGAAGCAAAAAAGGAAGAAAAACCAAAGGATAAAAAAATCAAAGCCGTAATCACCATACCAGAGATGAAAAAGAAAGACTAAAAGGACTAATGGATGGAGAAAAATTTGATGCTTTTTGAGATTGAAATCCTGGTATCTGCCAACAGGAAGGCACTAGGAGTGATAAACATAAAAAATTTTATTAACCGAGTTATGAGCGGAGGCTTAGAGTGATTGAGCTGACTATAAATGGCAATAAGGGTAAGTTCCCTGAAGGTAAAACACTGCTGGAATGCATTGAAAGTGTGGGAATAAAGCTCCCGACTCTCTGTTATCACAAAGCGTTAACTCCGTATGGCGCATGCAGACTCTGTCTGGTGGAAGTTTCACAAAATGGGCGATCATCCATTCAGGCTTCATGCACTTATCCGGCTATCAATAATTTAACAGTGAACACCGATACGGAGAGAGTTAAAAAAACACGAAAAATAATGGTCGAACTCTTATTGACACGATGTCCTGATTCAGAGGCGATAAAGCAAATTGCAGAAGAATACGGCGTAAAGGAAACACGGTTTGAAAAGAAGAATGACGATTGTTTTCTCTGCGGGCTGTGCGTGAGAATGTGTCAGGAAAGGATGGGTATCAGCGCCATAAGCTTTGCCAATCGTGGTTCGGACCGTAAGGTCAGCCCGCCTTTTGATGCGGTTTCTGACGTCTGCCAGACCTGCGGAGCCTGCGTTTCTATCTGTCCGACAGAGAGGATTAAACTAGAAGAGGTCAGCAAGAACAAGCCGGTCCCCATCCAGAATGAATTTGACCAGGGATTGATAGAAAGAGGCGCGGCTTACATCCCATATCCCCAGGCTGTTCCCAATAAAGCGACTATTGACGAAAGATACTGTGCGCACATACTCAAGGATGAATGTGAAGTGTGCAAAGAGTTTTGTGAAGCAGAAGCCATTGATCATGAACAAAAGGAGAAGAAGCTCGAATTGAACGTCGGCGCTGTCATTTTATCCCCGGGATTTGAAATATTTGATGCAAAGATCAAGGAAGATTTGGGATACGGACATTATCCAAATGTTGTGACTTCGCTTGAATTCGAAAGAATACTGTCTGCTTCAGGGCCATTTGCCGGACATGTTTTGAGACCCTCTGATAAGACCGAACCAAAAAGGATAGGATTCATACAGTGTGTTGGCTCGCGCGACGTGGATAGGGATTACTGCTCCTCTGTATGCTGCATGTATGCGACAAAAGAAGCCATCATCGCTAAAGAGCATGTGGGTGGAGATCTGGAATGTGATGTATTTTTCATGGACATGCGCGCTTTCAGCAAAGGATTTGATGAGTATTATCAAAGAGCAAAAGAGCTTGGAGTTCAATATATCAGGTGCCGCCCACCGATTGTGAAAGAAATTCCCGAAACAAAAAATCTTATAGTTGAATATCTGGCTGAAGATGATAAGAAGGAATCTCGAGAATATGACCTGGTCGTTTTATCTGTCGGTCTCCAACCTCCAAAATCTGTAAAGGAAATTTCAGAAAAATTCGGCATTGAATTAAAGGAATATAATTTCTGCAAAACCCCTTCTTTTAAACCGGTTGAATCAACGCGCGAAGGAGTTTACGTATCTGGACCATTCACAGAACCCAAAGATATCCCTGAAACTGTCATGCAGGCCTCAGGTGCCGCATCAAAAGTCTTATCCCTCCTCAAAGACGTTAAAGGCAGCCTGATCACCGCCAAGGAATATCCGCCAGAAATAGACGTGGAAGGACAGGAGCCGAGAATCGGAGTATTCGTATGCCACTGCGGAACAAACATCGCGGGAGTTGTCAGTATTCCCGACGTGGTGGAATACGCAAAAACACTTCCCAATGTGGTTTATGTAGAAAACAACCTGTACACCTGCTCGAACGACACTCAAGAAAAGATCAAAGAGAAAATCAAAGAGCATAATCTGAATCGTGTGGTCGTTGCCTCCTGCACACCTCGGACTCACGAACCTCTGTTCAGAAACACAATCCGAGAGGGAGGGTTGAATCCCTATCTTTTTGAGATGGCCAACATCAGAGATCAGTGTTCCTGGGTGCACATGACGGAACCGGAAAAAGCCACGAAGAAATCAAAAGACTTATTGAGAATGGCTCTGGCCAAAGCACGACTCATAGAACCTCTGCAAAAAAGGACTGTCCCTATAACTAAATCCACACTGGGTATCGGAGGGGGGCTTTCCGGCATGACATCAGCGATTGAACTCGCCAATCAGGGATTTGATGTCCATTTAGTGGAGAAAGAAAAAGAGTTGGGAGGAAACCTGAGACGCATTCACTACTTGCTGAATCAAGATAACCCACAAAATGAATTAAAAGAAGTGATCGAACAGGTAAAAAACAATGAGAAAATCCATCTCTACACCGAAGCTAAAATAGAAAATATCGAGGGTTCCATTGGAAATTTTAAAACTACGATTTCCACGAAGGGAAAATCAAAAGAGTTTGAACATGGTGTGGTGATTGTCGCGACCGGTGCCCAAGAATATAAACCCAAAGAGTATTTGTACGGACAGGATGAGAGAGTCATCACCCAACTCGAACTTGAACAGCGCTTGAGTACGAACGGTGAATGGTCAGCTCCAGATAAAAATGGCATTCCGAAAAATGTGGTGATGATTCAATGCGTGGGTTCCCGGGACGAGGAAAGGCCCTATTGCTCAAGAATCTGTTGCTCAGAATCCGTTAAGAATGCCTTAAAAATAAAAGATCTTTCACCGGACACAAATGTGTATGTGCTGTTCCGGGATGTCAGGACTTATGGATTCAGAGAAAGTTATTACACCAAGGCCAGACAGCAGAATGTGGTGTTCATGAGATATGATGAAGATAAAAAGCCAGAAGTTTCAAAAAACGGAGACGGGCTCCAGGTGGAAATCTTTGACCAGACTTTAGAAATGCCGATAGAGATATCTGCGGATTTGGTTGTATTGTCCACAGGAATAGTCGCTGATAAGGGGAACGAGGAAATCGGAAAATTCTTAAAAGTGCCGTTAAACAAAGAGGGATTTTTTCTTGAAGCGCATATGAAATTGCGTCCGGTTGATTTTGCCACAGATGGCGTCTATCTATGCGGCTTAGCCCATTCAGCAAAAGCCACAGAAGAAAGTATAATTCAGGCTCAAGCGGCAGCCTCGAGGGCCGCAACTATACTTTCACAAGAAAGTTTGGAATTGGAAGCAAACATATCTCATGTCATAGATGAGAGTTGCGATGGCTGTGCCTACTGTGTTGAACCCTGCCCGTATCAAGCAATTTCACTGATCGAATACATGAGAGAGGGCTCAGTTAAGAAGACGGTCGATGTCGATGAAACCGCCTGCAAGGGTTGCGGATGTTGTATGGCGACCTGCCCAAAGAAAGGAATATTTGTGAAAGGCTTTAAGCTGGAACAGATCGGAGCGCAGGTCAATGCCGCTTTAGAGGTGCAATAATGCAAGATGAATATGAACCTTTGATCGTAAGTTTTTGCTGCAACTGGTGTTCCTATGCCGGAGCCGACTTGGCAGGTGTGTCCAGGCTGCAATATCCTCCCAATATCAGAATAATAAGAGTGATGTGCTCGAGCATGGTTCATCCCAATCTGGTAATTGATGCGTTAACAAAAGGAGCGGATGGCGTTCTCATCTGCGGTTGTCATCCCGGCGACTGTCACTATGAGGATGGAAATCTGAAAACAGAGAAGAGAGCCGATGCAATAATTCTCATGCTTGAGGATTTTGGCATCGAAGAGGAAAGGTTTCGGCTGGAATGGGTTTCGGCATCTGAAGGCCCAAAATTTGCACAGGTAGCGAAAGAATTCACAGAACAGATCAAAAAGCTAGGACCGAGTCCATATAAAACATAATAGGGACGTTCCCCAAGGGGACACCTTAGGAGAACAAAATGCCTGATTCGTCCATAATAGTGAACAGAAAGAAATTCATGTGGGATGGCGTTGTTTACGAAACCAAGAAAGAAGCCCAGGAAACAATGGAAAAATACAAAAAAGACGGTTTTGAGGTTGAGTCAATAGAAGAAGAGAAAAAACATCTTCTGTATACGAGGAGAGTCGTCACAGAAATTGTTGTGGAAGGCGAAGCTCCTCCCTAACGACTACGTGCCTAAATGGACGTTCCCCAAGAATAAACCTAATAATTTTAACACTTTCATTTTAAATTAAGCTTAAGGTGTCCCCTTGGGGAACGTCCCTATTTTCCCAGGTCTTTTAAGACTTCCCTAATCATTCTAATGCCAGCCGGAGAATTGATGGGCGTCTCCATGAGTTGAGCTCTTATTTTTCTTGTGTCTAAGTGGGTGGTACGACTATTCTCTCTGTGCACATAGATTAAATCCACCTCAGGGCTTCCCATAACAAGAGTGATAATTGTCTGTGCCATATCGCCCAAAGGCTTGCGGTCGATATGACTGTACTGGAAATCGGCCTTGATCCTGGTCCATTCTCCCTTTATTGATTGGATGGAAAGGTGGCCATTCGCGGCTTTAGCGGCTTCTGATAAAAGAGGCAATCCGAGACCAAACCGGCGAACCGTTTTAGAAGTGTAAAAGGGATCAAGTGCCTTTTCAACCGTTTCTCTATCCATGCCAATTCCATTGTCGATGACCTCGACAGACAGCAAATCCTTCTCTTTATCTTCCTCTATTCTTATTTCAATCTTATCCGCGCTGGCTGCCACAGAATTTTCGACGATGTCTAAAATGTGCAAAGAAAGGTCTCTCATCGCAACCTTAATTTTCCTGGATTATTCACGAGTCGAGGTTGCTGTAGATGCGAGGCGTCGGCCCATGAAGCTGTGGTCAACCACCGCGATTGGGCCGCAACAAAGCAGATGTAGTGAGATCGGCTCGCCCAAAGGGTAAAAAATGCCGACATAAAGTGAATGAATGGACATCAAAGAAAGGTTGAATCTTGATTTTGAGATTAACCTACCTAAATAGCTCATATCATTGAAAAAAATGTATAGTGTCGGCATATTTTATGAATAATCCAGGTGGATTAGTTTTCTTCCTTCTTCGTTGTTCAAAGCCTTTTTTATCTCTTCGATCGTTCTGTCTTCCATCAGGAAGGAAGTAAATCCTTGTCCTATGTCATTAGGGTAGTGGGCATCGGACGAACAGGTGATCGGATAATTTTTTGGATATCTTTTCTTGGCTTCTTTAAAGGTGATTTTCGGAGAGATTTCCAAAGCATCCAATTCCAGGTCATCCGGGATGAATCCCAACTGGCCGATGATACTAAAGGATTCTCTATCTATATGTGAGGCGATGACAATTCCGCTCAAGGAATGAATCAGCCGAATCACTTCTTCGAGAGGGATCGTCGTGGCTCCAATCAATAGCTTCTTGTTAAAACCCAGCACTTCCTCATTTTCATTCACCACAACTTGCATCCCAAAAGCTTTTTCATCATTTTCTCCAGGCAAGTTTTTATAGATAAACTTCTGGATCTTCAGTGCGTTTTCTATTTCGTCAAAAAGGGCCAAGACATGGACTTCTTCCCGAGAGGTCACTTCCATACCAGGAAAAACACGAATATTCATCTCCTTGGCCGCATTGATTACAGCCAGAGAATTTTCTGATGAATTATGATCACAAATGCCGATGATGTCTATTTCTTTTTCCTTTGCGGCTGTGAGGATTCCCTTCGGAGACATATCCAGTTCCGTGCAGGGAGAAAGGCAGGTGTGAATATGCAAGTCCGCTTTAAAAGGTCTGAGCATGAATAAATCGGATTATCTACTGCGTTAGTAATTTAAATAGTTTTCCCGATATTTCAAAAGCCATGTCTTCACTGCCAAGGAGAGGGACGTTTTCGCCCTTTGCTTTCTCAACAGTGTCCTCATCAGGCTCACGGTTATTGACGATGATTATCCCCGCGAGGTCTTTCAATTTAGCCACTGCGATAGTGTTCTGGTGGGTTTGAAGAGTGATCCAGAGATTGCCCTCTTTGCTGTTGGCGATCACATCGCTGAGCAGGTCGCTCGTGTATCCGCCTGTAACCTCCACATCCAAATTCTCCTGGCCCATTAAGACTTTTAGCTGCAATTTTTCAATGATTTCCTTTAATTTCATTTCTTTGCCTTTCCTTTTTTGCTTATTTGTTTTGCCCCAGACTTGGTTTGTCTCTGTAAAGAAGGCTCATCAAGCAATTCAGAAAATTCCTTGGAGAGTTCTTTAAATCTTTGAGGAAGTTTGAAAATACAGTCAGAGAGTTCTGCATACCCCCTAACGACGTCTTCAGCAAAGGTAATGCAAGTGGGAGCTCCGCATGCCCCGCAGTCAATTTTGGGCAGCGATTCGTAAATTTCTTCTTTTTCCTTTCTTTTCCGTATCGCTTTAGCTAAATCCTTATCGAGTGGTATCAGGGGACGGGGTTCAAATTTTCCTCTGATATAAAAATATTTCTGCCCATAAAGCTTCCTGACTTCCCTGATATCCGGACAGGCTTTTATTTGCTCGTACTCTAAAGTTTCTATCAATTTAAGGATTTTGTTGTAGGAAATATACACGTTTTCGACAGTCAGAGACCCCCCCACACATCCCTGGTGGCAGGAATAGGCTTCGATAAAGTCAATATTCCTCAGATTTCCACGTTCAATATCGTCAAAGACCTTTAGGATGTCAGCGAGTCCCGAAACCGCCAGTGAATTTTTAAGCCTCAGAGTTCGGCAGATCCCTCCATCCATCGCCCAGCCCACTCCAAGAATACAGATGTTTTCCAGCGCCTTTCGATAGCTGCCTTTTCCGGCGCCTTCAATAGCGGAAAGAAGAGGTCCGTAAATATCTGATATAGAAATGGCTCCATCTAAATAAGATTTCCCTTTTTCTGCGGGTTGTCTGATGGAGATCATCTTCACGGGACAGGGAGTGAGATAAAAAGTGCCAATATCTACCTCTTTAAGTTTGAGTTCTTTTGATTTTTTCTTCTTGATCTCCCGGGCAGCCAATTCTCTTGGGGGCTCAAGAGGGATGAGTTGGTCAATGAGCTCAGGATATTTGACCTGGATCAAACGCACGACAGTCGGGCAAGCAATGGAGATGAGCGGCTTGGGGCCCTTGTATTCACGTAAATATTCCTGGATGGCGAAGCTGACTTCTCCGCATGTCAAAGCCAGGTCAAAAGCATCATCGAATCCCAGCTTCTTTATCCCCGAGAGGATCTTCTCTGGTAAAATTTCTCTTCCGAACTGTGCATACAGAGCCGGAGAGGGCAAGGCGACTGTGTGGCGGAATTTGGAGAGTTCTCCAAAAGGATCTGTCAGAGGGATGATGGCTCCATGAGGGCAAACTGTGATGCATTCTCCACAATCGATGCATTTTTCTTCGATGATCCTGGCCTTTCCACCTCTGACTCGAATGGCTTGAGTGGGACACACCCGCATGCATTTCATCCGGCCATCACACTTTTCCGTGTCAATCCGGATGGAATGAAAGTATTGATTCATTTTTTCTCTGTTTGATCCAGACAGAATATTATGTCTAAAGACGTTCCTTTGCCTGGGATAGAAGAAATCTCAAATTTATCCGCATTTTTCTTTATATTGGGAAGCCCCATACCGGCGCCAAACCCCATCTCTCGCATTTCGTCAGTGGCGGTCGAAAAACCCTCTTGCATGGCCATTTCAATATTTTCAATCCCAGAACCTTCGTCCTCAAGCTTAATATGGAGCTTCTCAGGAGTAATGTCCAGGGTAAGAACGCCTCTCTGAGCATACATCACAACATTCATTTCAGCCTCGTAAGAAGCGATGGATGCACGGATGATGATCGATGGGTCGATACCGATTTCTTTGAGAATCTCTTTGATGCTGGTTGATATCCTACCTGCGTTGCCGAAATCTCCACCAGTAATCTCAAATCGTTGAGAAAACCCATTCTCGCTGCTCATCACAATTTTTTTTGCGTGAGGCCACTCACTCCCGGAACGCCATGACGGAAGAGAAGGCCGCAGGCTGTGTACATCATAAACTTTGTTGAGAGTAGAGGAATTCCATTTTCCCTGGCTATCTCGATGCCCATTTTATCTGGTTTTTTACCCCGAACATACACTATGGCTTTGGCATCGATTATGTTCGCCGTTCGCACGGATTGAGCATTGGATAAGCCGGTCAGAAGGAGGATCCCGGGTTTGCCAAAGGCTAAGACATCACTCATGAGGTCAGACCCTCCTGCAAACGTGATTTCATCGTCAAGACTCTCATCTCCGACGATGACCTCAGCCTCAAGGAGTTCTTTAATTTCTTTTAAAGTCATTTTCGTTCTCTCTGGCATTTTATTGAAATGCGTGCTTGAAACTGGCTCGTTGGATACTGGCCGGCGTCACTTTCCCCATACTCTTGATTCCTCAAAGTCCTCCTTTTTAGAAACAATATGGTAACTATTCGGGTGTCCATAAGTCAATAGGGGTCGTCAATTGGGGTCGCCTCTCGAATTCTGGTTAGAAGAATTCTTTCGCAATCATTTGAGACATTAATGGAACAGCCTTTTTGACGGGCTCAGATAATCCCGGTTGAATCGTCTCTGGTATTGACTTGATTTGGCAAGCCATGACTCTTACTTTGATCGAGCATAAATCCTGCAACTCTTTTAAAAGATTCGAAGAAGGAACTTGATGGATCGAGAAATCATCGATTTTTTCTTCTGGGATTTCATCAAGGGAGATCTCAAAAATCTCACCTGGTTTTCTCCCTTTGTCCACAGCATCGATGATCACGATAAGCTCTGGTCGTGCTTCACTCAAGGTCAGAGTAAACAGAACTTTTCTTATGCCTGTCCCCACATCCATTAAACACACATTTCCGGGAATTTTAAAGTGATTCGTTAAATAGTCAACGACTTCGGGCCCAAACCCATCATCACCGAAAAGTTTATTCCCACACCCAGCGATCAGGATTTTTTTTTGACAGTAGACAGGGAGTTTTTCCATATTATCGAGACAGGGTATGTTATAAGACATGAAATACCATTGTCAAGAATCGGACTCGTCCAGTTGACATTATAGTAATAATTTATATACTATCTATATAATTTGTAATACTTATATGATTAGTAAGTTTAAATTCTGCAAAAAGAGGAATTCTCTTGAATCAGAGAAAATTACTGAATCACCCGGGTAACATGTCATTTCAGAAAGGGAGGCAACTTGAATGATTACAGACAATTCCAAAGGAAAGATTTTAGTCATCGATGATGATCCTGATTTTTTAAAGCTCGTGTCCATGATGCTTGAGTCAGGAGATTACACGGTCGTAATAGCCAAGAATCCTCAGGAAGGCAAAGAGAAACTCTTTGAGGAGAAGCCGAATCTCATTCTTTTGGATATCATGATGGATAGTCTATTCGATGGTTTTTCTTTATGTCATGATATCAAAACCTCCGAAGAATTCATGGAGTTCAGAGAAACACCGGTTATTTTTTGTTCGGCTGTAAAAGACAAAGCCGGTTCCAGGTTCAATTTTGGGCCTGAAGCTCAGGGTCTTAAAGGTCCGGATGACTACATCGACAAACCCGTCCAACTTGATGACTTGTTGGCGCGGATAGAAAGACTGTTAACAAAATAGCCTGATAAATGTTTCCACAAAAACATCTCTTTTCTCTTCCTTCAAATTCATTCGTCACAGCAACCAACAACAACAGAAAAAGCGATTAAATAGAATTTTTTCCAGGTGACTATGTTCCGTAGAAATTTGGCCAAAAAATTAATCTTTTTCATAGCCGTTATTCTCATCCTAACCTTTGGGACCTTTGCCTACATCAACATAAACCTCCAGAAAAAATATCTTATTGGAGAGAAGCAACAAGATGCGGTTCGACTCAGCCAGACCATCGAGAGAAGTATCACATACGATATGTTAACGGCTCGAACTGATTTTATTCAGAGAACACTGGAGGACATTGGAAAACAAGAAGGCATTGAGCATATTCGGATATTTGATAAAAAAGGAGAGGTTATAGCTGCTGACTCCGCGGATGAAATCGGAATGTCTATCGATAGACAGGCAGAAGCATGTTATCAATGTCACAGTAATAAACAACCCTTAAAAATGCTTCCCACTTCGGATAGAACAAGAACTTTCAAGCTGGAAAACGGGGATAGAGTACTCGGTATCATCAATCCAATCTATAATGAGCCTCAGTGTTCCAGCAGTGCATGTCATTTTCATCCTGAGGAGCAAAATGTTCTGGGAGTGATGGATATTTGGGTATCTCTCACTCGTTTTGACGAACAGATAGGAACAAGCCGCAAACAAATCTTAATATACTTTGTGTTCACATTCCTTCTCATTTCGGCCGGCATAAGCCTTTTTATCGTTCTGTTCGTGAATACTCCTATCCATAGACTGATTGAAGGAACCCGAAGAATAGCCGCAGGAGACCTCAATTATCGAATCAAAAGATACCACTCAGACGAGATTGGTGAACTCAGCAAATCTTTTGACGACATGACTACAGATTTAAAGAAATCCCGAGAGGAAATTGAAAAATGGAATGTGAAGCTGAAAAATGAAGTCAAAAAGGCAACTGAGAAGTTGAAAAAGACAAATCAAGATTTAAATGGAGCCAATAAGAAACTTCAAGAACTCGACAATATGAAATCAGATTTCATGAGAAGGATGGAACACGGGTCGCGTTCCCATCTGGCTGTTATCCAAAGTTGCCTGAGCTTGGTTCTGAAGGAAAATTACTCCGAACTCAACGAGCAACAGACTGATTTAGTCACAACGGCCAAACGGAGATGCTCTACGATGTTAGAGCTGCTCGATGATATCTTACTCCTTTCTTATCGCAAATCCTTTGAAGCTGTTTATCTTATGAAGCCTGTGCAGGTGAGAGACATCGTACACATGGCTGTTGAGGATACACACACGCAAGCTCAAAAGAAGAATATCGAGATAGATATTCAGATTCCCTCAAACTTTCCTCAAGTGATGGCTGACCCAGAGGCCCTTAAAGAAGTATTCTCCAACTTGTTGAATAATGCTGTCAAATACACTGAAGAGAATGGCACGGTCAATGTGTCTGCAAAACGGAAAAAAGGATTTCTAGAAATTGAGGTCCGGGATACGGGAATCGGTATCGCCCCAAAAGATTTGCCAGAGATTTTTCATGAATTCTACCGGGCTCCGAACGCCAAATCTCACAAAGTAGAAGGGACCGGACTCGGATTGGCGATAGTGAAAGCGATTGTTGAAGCCCTTCACGGCAGCCTTAAAGTTCAAAGTGAGCTGGGAAAAGGGAGCACATTCACAATCATTCTGCCAAAAGCCAAATAGAAGAGGTTGCTTTTTAACAATAAAGCTGGGGATCGCATCTTAACATTTGACATTTCCCGAACCTTTAATCTTCCCTCTTCTAGTGAGAATCAGAGAAAAAGAATATCGACTATCAGTATTTAAAAAAATGTCGAATGTTGAGATGCGACCCCTTAGATTCAGTTATCGCTTCGGGCCGACTCATCCATCAAAGGCATCCGGCTGTATTTTTTGGTCTTTGCCTTTTTCATCCGTGCTGCCTTAATGGCGAGTTGACGGTCTATCTCATCCTGTATTGTCTGATCAAAATCGCATTTTTCGCAGACAAAAAGTCTATCACAGGATCGAAGAGAAATCTCTCCACTCATCGTGTATCGGCACTGCTTTCTTCCTAATAAGGAATTCAATTTGTCGAGGAAAGGCTTAATCCTTTCGTCATTCCTGAATTTCTCTTTTTTGATCATCGCGGCATGAAACTTACATGATTTCAGACACTGATAACCAATGGCGCACATCCGCTTCTGGATTATGCCCGCCTGCATCCAAATGCAGGGAGTGACGATCTCTTCCTCAACGACAGGTTCTTCGACAACAGGTACTTCTACAGGCGGAGTAGGAACGATTTCAACTTCGTAAGACCTATTGATTAGGGTTTCAAGATAATTTAGCTCAAAAGGTTTCGGCAAATAGTCAGTTGCACCTTCACGCCTAGCCTTCTCTTCAGTATCGATCGAGGGATACGCCGTAATGATAATGACTTTCGCTTTCGGGTTTTTCTCCCTGACTTCTTTGAGGACTGAAAGTCCATCGCGCCCAGGTAATTTAAGATCGATTATTATGACGTTGTAATCCTCTAGATTAACTTTTTCTAATGATTTTTTGCCGTCATCGGCCGCATCCACTTCATGGCCTACGTCTGAAAAGTAATCGACTAATGCCTCCCTCATGATCTTTTCATCCTCGACGACCAACATTGATTCTTTTTTCATTATTAACCTCCGATCTTTGTTTTTATTCACCTATTTCCAACGGAACATCTTGAAAATTTTTCTTTGTCCCGTTGGAATTAGTCATCTCATCAAAGTTATATTGCAAAGAGTGTGCCAAGATAGGCTTAGTCTGTAGAATATTACATGAATTGGATTAACTATATGAAAACAAATAGATTATGATAAAGGTAGGGACGGCAGAAAGACTTTCATAAAAGGAATGATGTGTCAATTATTTGGACACTATGCGTCCAAATTATTGACAACATAATCGTATTTTTTTAGCTTGTTATAAAGAGTCATCCGGCGAATGCCGAGTATCTTCGCTGCCTTTGATATGTTGCCCTTTGTCTCTTCAAGCACATTAATAATATGATTTCTTTCTACTGCCTCGATAGTTTTTCCTTCCACAGGAGTGGGATGAATAATGTCCTGAGGAAGTTCATCCAACGTGATAGAATTTTTTTTAGATAGAATCACACCGCGCTCGATCATGTTCTCCAGTTCTCTCACATTGCCGGGCCATGAATAATTCAGCATGAATTTTACGACCTCAGGAGAAAATTTCTTAATGCTCTTTTTATTTTCCTCGGTATACTTCTTCAAGAAATGCTCAGCCAACGGGAGGATATCTTCCCTTCTGTCCTTAAGCAGGGGGAGGTCAATCGTGACCACATTTAACCGGTAATACAAGTCCTCTCTGAATTTCCCCTGTTTGACCATGGTTCTCAAATTCCTGTTCGTCGCCGAAATGAAACGGACATCCACTTCAATTTCTTCGTTGCCCCCGACTCTGGTAATCTTTTTCTCTTCAAGCGCTCGGAGGAGATGAATCTGCGTATTGGCGTTTATTTCCCCGATCTCATCAAGAAAAAGAGTGCCTTTGTCTCCCGCCTCGAACTTGCCCTTCTTTCT